>JANMTL010000065.1:0-35920 GCA_031390425.1 Rhizobacter sp. | reverse complement strand
GACCTGATCGCCGGCCTCACGGTCGGCGTGATTGCACTGCCGCTGGCGATGGCGTTTGCCATCGCGTCCGGCGTCAAGCCCGAACAGGGCATCTTCACGGCGATCGTCGCCGGCTTCATCATCTCGGCGTTCGGCGGCTCGAACGTGCAGATCGGCGGGCCGGCCGGGGCGTTCATCGTGATCGTCTACGGCATCGTCGAGCGCTACGGGCTCACCAACTTGTTGATCTCGACCGCGCTGGCCGGCGTGCTGCTGCTGGCGATGGGCGCACTCAAGCTGGGCGGTCTGGTGCGCTATGTGCCGGTGGGCATCGTGATTGGCTTCACCAACGGCATCGCGGTGTTGATCGCGTTGTCGCAGGTGAAGGATTTGCTCGGGCTGTCGATCGACAAGATGCCGTCTGACTTCTTCGCGCAGCTGCAAGCGATCGCACGCCACATCGACAGCGTCAACCCGACGGCACTGGCGCTCGGCGCCGTGTGCCTCGGCGGGCTGTTCTTGTGGCCGCGCCTGTTCAGTCGGGGTGGCGTGCTGCCGAGCCGCATCCTGGAAGGCCGCACCGTGCGCGGTGCCGCGCGCATGCCGGGCTCGATCGTGGCGCTGGTCTCGCTGAGCCTGGTCACTGCCGTGTTCAACCTGCCGGTCGAGACCATCGGCTCGCGTTTCGGCGGCATCCCCACCGGCCTGCCGAGCCTGGCGCTGCCGGACTTCAGCTGGCAAAGCGCACAGCAGTTGTTCATCCCCACCATCACGATCGCGCTGCTCGGCGCGGTCGAGTCGCTGCTGTGCGCACGGGTCGCCGACAACCTCACCCCCTACCCTCGGCACGACCCCAATCAAGAGTTGATGGCGCAAGGCATCGCCAACATGGTGGTGCCGCTGTTCGGCGGCATCCCGGCCACCGGCACGATTGCGCGCACGGTCACCAATGTGAGGTCGGGTGCGACCAGCCCGGTCTCGGGCATCGTGCATGCCTTCACCCTGCTCGCCATCGTGCTGGTCGCCGCCCCGCTGGCGGTTCACGTGCCGCTGGCAGCACTCGCCGGCATCTTGTTGTTCGTCGCCTTCAACATGGGCGAGTGGCACGAGTTCGCCCGTCTGCGCCAATTCAGCGCGGGCTACCGCACGATCCTGCTCGGCACGTTTTTTCTCACGGTGGTGTTCGATTTGACGGTGGCGATCGAGATCGGGCTGGTGCTGTCGTGCGTCTTCTTTATCTACCGCATGAGCACGCTGTTCCAGGTGCAGTCGGCTGCCGGCGACGCGCAACCCGCGCCGCCCGGTGTCGTGCTGCTCAACCTCTACGGAGCGCTGTTTTTCGGCGCGGTGACCAAGGTCGAAGGTCTGGTCGAGCGCTTGCCGGACGGGACCCACGCCATGGTGCTCGATCTGCACCGGCTGGTGCTGATGGACACCTCGGGGCTCGACGCGATGGCGCAATTGCACCGGTCGCTGGCGCGCAAGAATGTGCGGTTGATGCTGTGCCGACTCAATGAGCAACCACTGTCGCTCGTGCGGCGGGCGGGCTTCGATGCGGTTCTGGGGATGCAGAACCTGACGGCCGATTTGCCTTCGGCGCTGGCGGCGGCGGCTGACGTCAGCGACCGCTGAATGCCTTGCGGACGGCGCGCCGGGGGTTTGCTTTGCTGGCAGCGGGCCGGGTTGCCGAGGATTTCCACTTATGGAGACCGCGCCGGGTCTCGGCCCGGCTGCCGAGTAACTTTGGCTGCGCCGAAACTTCGTTTTCTTCTGCTGGCACAGAAGAAAGTCACCAAAGAAGAGTGCCTGAACACCAGACATTTGAGTGTCACGCTGCGGCTACACACCTACGTCAACAGCTCTGGCACGAGAACACACGCCGAGCTACCGCGTCGGTTTCCTCGCTCACGTTCAGCCGCTCAAGTTCGCTGCGGCTCGACCCTGCGGGTCATCGCGGCGATGACCCCGGTCGAGCCTTCACGACAACAAGCGGATTGACGTTAGCGAGGTACCCGTGGCCGGGGTCCGGTGACCGTTCTCGTGCCAGAGCCGTTGGAAGGAGGTGTGTAGCCGCAGCGTGACACTCAAATGTCTGGTGTTCGGGGCCTCTTTTGGGTTACTTTTTCTGGCCCCGCAGAAAAAGTGACTCGGCAGCCGGGCCGAGACCCGGCGCGGTCGATGCAAGACAAACCCCGCCTGTCGGAGCGAGACCCAGCGCAGGCTCAGCAAACACGCAATCACTTAGAAGAAGACTTCTTTCCCCTTTTGCGCCAAAACCGCGTCAACCCGACGAACCTTTTCAAGTCCGGCCGACACGCCTTCAACGCCCGCTCTCTCTGCGCCGCCAGCCACCCCAGCGCAAACAGCGCCCGCGCATCGGTCGGCGCCGCAGCCGAATACAGCGCGATGCCCACCGCCACATCGTTGACCGTGCCCAGGCGCTCCTGCAGCGCACGCAGGCCTTTCAGGTAGCGGCGCACCGCACGGTCGTCGAACGCGCTGGCGGAAAACTCTGCCGCGTAGCGCAAACGCTTGATGCGCTTGCGCAGGATGTGGCGGCCCGCGTCGTCGAGCGCATCGAAGCGCTCGGCATCGGCCACCACCTGGCGATGCCAGCGGTTGAGCCGCTGCGCGAGCCGCTCGCGCAGCGACAGCACCAGATCGGGCGCCACGCCTTCGGGAGATGCCGTGTCGTGCCGCAGCGCTGCCGTCCAGGCCGACACCGCAGTCGCCGCGCTCGGTTCGCCGGCTTGCACACGCGACATCAGATTCAGCATCAAACGCTGCGCGCTAAGGTGCCGCACCAGCAGCGTTGGATCGACCGCCTCGCCCGACGCGGGCAACTGCGGCGCCTCGCCCGGCTGATTGACGGCCCGCAGCGCGCGAGCCAACTCGATGGCCAGCGGCTCGGCCACGGCCGCACGGTCGCGCGCCTCGCCGAGCTGTCGGAACAGCGTTGCCGCATCGGTGGCAAGGGCATCCCGCGAGTCCGCTTCGATCGCTTCGCCGAGCCGCGCGCCATCAAAGAACCGAAGCGCGGTGCGCAACCGGCGCAGGCCGATGCGTAACTGATGGGTGTGCTCGGGGGCATGACCGCCACTCGCGATCTGGCTGGCGTTGACACTGATCTGCTCCAGGCACGAGCGCAGCACCGCATCGAGCGCCGCTGCAGGTGTCATCGACTTCGCCAGCTTCACCTCGCCGGCACGGCGCGATTCGGCGAGGGCCACGTCGCGCACCAGCAGGTTGCCGAGTTCGGCCTTGCTGCGCGTGTCCAGCCAGAGGCCGTGGCGCGCCACCCAACGCTGCGCGGCAGCGACCACCGCCTGCGGGTCGCCGCGCTTGAGCTCGATTTCGAGCTCGCACACCGACAGGCGGCGCGGCGTATCGACCGGGCCGGCTTCGATCACGCCGACATCGAAGGCGAGCTCGACTGCGCCACCTGCGACTCGCACGGTGCGGGCGCGTCGCCAGATGTCGGTGCCCATCACGCGCAACAGCGGTCCATCGGCCTTTTGCAACGTCTGCAGCAGGGCCGCGCCGACTGGTGTTTCGGCGTGCAGTTGCGGATCGATGTGCGGCACGGCGGCGCCGGCCTCCGTGCGCGGCACGTTGTGTTCAGAGCGCGCCATGCCGGTGCCGTCGGGCAACGCGCCCTTCAGCGTCTGCACCCACAGCCGCCCTTCCTTGCGCAGCCGCAGGGCCAGGCCCGCGCCTGCCAACGCGCCTGTCGGCGTGTCGAAGTACGCGGCCTGCAAGCGGATGCGTCGTGCGGCGCGGGTTCCCAGAGCAGGCCCGGCGACGGCCGATTCGACGGTCTTGCGAGCCGATGGCGGCACCTGGAACTTCAATTCGACTTCTTTCATGACGCTATCGTGACAGCCACCCCCCACAAGTTTGATGAAACCCTGTATCGCGTGAGGCCGGGTGGCGACACCCAGCGGCTCGCTGATCGCAGCGCCCACCCCGCTAAAATGTGATGTCTCTTGTTTCACTCGCTCGCCATCCCATGCCGCTGTTCTGGAAGCCCTACAAATCGGACACGACCGACTTCATCGAATTGCTGAAGGCGAAGAAGCCGACGCTGGAGAGCGAACAGCGCGCGGGGCGGGCGTTGCTGTGGGACCAGCGGGTGGACCGCGATGCGCAGGCCGACGAGGCCGAGTCGCGCGTGCCGCAACAGCCCTACGTGTACCAGACCGGGCCGAAGTGAACACTGTCCGACGATGACTTTGCCCGGCCCTGCGCTGCTGGAGCCGCCCGAGTTTCGGGCCTTGATGGCGCCAGACACAGCGGTCCGCGCCGCCGATATCCCGCCGGTGGTGCTGGACGGTGTCGCGGTAGCGCGGCTCTACGGCGAACCGCTGTTCAAGCTGCCGCACGACCTGTACATCCCGCCCGACGCGCTGCAGTTGTTCCTCGAAGCCTTCGAGGGGCCGCTCGATCTGCTGCTGTACTTGATCCGCCGACAAAACTTCAACATCCTCGACATCCCGCTGGCCGACGTGACGCGCCAGTACCTGACCTACGTCGAGCAGATCCGCAAGACCCACCTGGAGCTCGCCAGCGAATACCTGCTGATGGCGGCGATGCTGATCGAGATCAAGTCGCGGATGCTGCTGCCGCCCAAGCGCAGCCCCGACGGCGTCGAGGCCGAAGACCCGCGTGCCGAGCTGGTGCGCCGGCTGGTCGAGTACGAACAGATGAAGCTGGCCGCCGCCCGCCTCGATGCGCTGCCGGTGCTGGGCCGCGATTTTTTGCGCGCGCAGGTGCACATCGAACAATCGCTGGCGCCGCGCTTTCCCGAGGTCGACGTCGACGATCTGCGTGCCGCCTGGGCCGACGTGTTGAAGCGCGCGAATCTGTCGCAGCACCACACGATCAACCGCGAGCAGCTCAGCGTGCGCGAGCACATGAGCATCGTGCTGCGCGCGCTGCAGGGCCGAAAGTTCGTAGAGTTCCACGACCTGTTCGACGTGTCGCGCGGCCAGCCGGTGCTGGTCGTCACCTTCATCGCGATGTTGGAGCTGGCGCGCGAGCGGCTGCTCGACATCACCCAGGCCGAAGCCTTTGCGCCGATCTACGTGCGGCTGGCCTACCAGGCCGTTTGACGGCAACACCTTCTTGTTCGATGTGACGCATCATTGCGGCAGCATCGACGCGAGACCCCTCTTCTGCAAGAAGGCACCATGCAACAAGCCACCATCCAACTCGTCCGCCCCGCGCCGCTGGCGCAAGATGCCGACAGCGCGACGCCGCAGCGCTGGCGGGTCGCGCAGATCGAAGCGCTGTTCGCGCTGCCGTTCACCGAGCTGCTGTTCCGGGCGCAGACGGTGCATCGCGCGCATTTCGACCCGGCCGAGGTGCAGTTGTCGACGCTGTTGTCGATCAAGACCGGCGGCTGCGCCGAGAACTGCAGCTACTGTCCGCAATCGGCCGCCTACGACAGTGGCATCGAGGCGACCGCGCTGATGAAGGTCGACGACGTGCTGGCTGCCGCGCGCCAGGCGCAGGCGGCCGGCGCCACCCGCTTCTGCATGGGCGCCGCGTGGCGCGGCCCGAAGGATCGCGACATCGAGAAGGTGGCGCGATTGATCAGCGCGGTGAAGGGTCTGGGCCTGGAAACCTGCGCGACGCTGGGCATGCTGGGCGACGGCCACGCCGAGGCGCTGCGCGATGCGGGCCTCGACTACTACAACCACAACATCGACACCGCGCCGGACAAGTACGCCGACATTGTGCAGACGCGGCAGTTCGACGACCGAATCGACACGCTGCAACGCGTGCGCGGCGCGGGCGTGAAGGTGTGCTGTGGCGGCATCGTCGGCATGGGCGAGACGCGCACCCAGCGCGCCGCACTGATCGCCGAGCTGGCCAACATGCAGCCGTACCCCGAGTCGGTGCCGATCAACCACCTGGTGCCGGTCGCGGGCACGCCGCTGGCAGAGCAGGCGCCACTCGATCCGTTCGAGTTCGTGCGCACCGTCGCCGCCGCGCGCATCACGATGCCGCGCACGCGCGTGCGGCTGTCGGCCGGGCGGCAGGCCCTCGGCGATGCGGTGCAGGCGTTGTGCTTCGCGGCCGGCGCCAACTCGATCTTCTACGGCGACAAGCTGCTGGTCACCGGCAACCCCGACGTGACGGCCGATCAGGCGCTGCTCGCAACGCTGGGCATGCGGGCCGCGTGAGCCTGGGAATGCGCATCAGCCCATGAGCGTCCACCCGTCCCCCGACGCGACGTCGCCCGCCGCGCGCAAGCCGATCACCCTGCACCGGCTGCGCGAGTTGCACGCGGCCGGCGAGCCGATCAGCATGCTCACCTGCTACGACGCTGCGTTCGCGCGCGTGCTAGACCGGGCCGGGGTCGATTGCCTGCTGGTCGGCGACTCGCTCGGCATGGTGCTGCAAGGGTTGGGTAGCACGGTGCCGGTCACGCTGGCCGATATGGCGTACCACGTCCGCTGCGTCGCGCAGGGCAACCGCAGCGCGTGGGTCATCGGCGACTTGCCGTTCGGCAGCTACCAGCAGTCGGACGCGCAGGCGATGGAGAGTGCGACGGCGCTGATGCAGGCGGGCGCGCACATGGTCAAGCTCGAAGGCGGCGGCTGGACCACGAGCACGGTGCGTTTCCTGAGCGCGCGCGGCATCCCGGTCTGCACGCACCTCGGGCTGACGCCGCAATCGGTGCATGCACTCGGCGGCTACCGCATCCAGGGCCGCGATGACGCGTCGGCCGCCACGCTGCGGCTGCACGCACAGCAACTGCAAGATGCGGGCGCTGCGATGCTGGTGCTGGAGCTGATGCCGTCGGCGGTCGGCGCGTCGATCACCGAGCTGTTGAAGATACCTACCATCGGCATCGGCGCCGGGCCGGGCTGCTCGGGCCAGGTGCTGGTGCTGCACGACATGCTGGGCCTGAGCCAGGGCAAGCAGCCGCGCTTCGTGCGCGACTTCATGCAAGGAGCCGCGTCGATCGAGGCGGCGGTCGCAAGCTACGTCGCCGACGTGAAGGCAGGCCGCTTTCCCGATCCGGCGCTTCACGCCTACCCCTGAAACGGCGCTCGACCATGTTGATCGCACGCACCATCGCCGCGCTGCGTGCCGCCCTGCCGGTGCCCGGCACCTGCACTTTCGTGCCGACGATGGGCAACCTGCACGACGGCCACCTCGCGCTGGTGCGGCAGGCGGCGGCGCACGGCCTGCCGGTCGTCGTCAGCATCTTCGTCAACCGCCTGCAGTTCGCGCCGCACGAGGATTTCGATCGCTACCCGCGCACGCAGGAGCGCGACTGCGCGCTGCTGAAGCCTGCCGGCTGCGACATCGTCTTCGCGCCCGACGAGCACGAGCTGTACCCCGAGCCGCAGACGTTCAAGGTGGTGCCCGATCCGGCGCTGGCCGACATCCTCGATGGCCACTTCCGACCCGGCTTCTTCACCGGCGTCAGCACCGTCGTGATGAAGCTTTTCAACGCGGTCCATCCGCGCGTCGCCGTCTTCGGCAAGAAGGACTATCAGCAGCTGATGGTGATTCGCCGCATGGCGCATCAGTTCGCGCTGCCGATCGTCATCGAAGCGGCAGAGACCTCGCGCGCCGCCGATGGCCTGGCGCTGTCTTCGCGCAATGGCTACCTCAGCCCGGCCGAGCGCGCGCAAGCGACCGAGTTGTCGCAGGCCTTGCACGCGCTGACCGAGCGATTCCGAGACGACGTCGGCCCGCTGGAATTACTCGAAGCTCAGGCGCGGCAGGCCTTGGCTGCACGCGGTTGGCAGCCCGACTACCTCACCGTGCGCCGCCAGAGCGACCTGCTGCTGCCCGCCGACAGCGATGAGCGCCGCGGTCACTGGGTGGCCCTCGGTGCCGCGCGGCTGGGTGCCACGCGGTTGATCGACAACATCGAGTTCAGCGTTTGAAACCCAACTGAGTTCGACCAGCGTGAAAAAGGGGCTGCGCAGCCCCTTCTCACTTCAAGCGCAATTCGCTCAACGTCGACGGCGGCGCACGGCCCAGCCGCAGCCGACCAGTCCGATCAGAAACATCGCGTAAGTCGAAGGCTCTGGCACCGGCGCCGCCACGGCCAGCGCCAACACGCCTTGCGCAAGCTGTGCGTGCCCGGCCGCCGTAGGGTGTATGCCGTCCAGGAACAGCGGATTCGCACCGCAGCCCGCCGCGTTGTTGCCGCATGCATCTGTGACATTGGAGAAACCCGCGTCGGACGCGCCGAAGAGATCGAAGGTCTGTACGCCGACTTCACCCACGAGGCGCGCAGCCAGCGCATTGTTGAATTGGGTGGAAACGGACGTGGCAAAGGTCGAGGCAGCAGATCCGAAAGTCAGCACCTCTGGCGTCAAACCCGAATTCGGCGTGTTCCAGACGATGATGTTTTGCGCGCCGGCCGTCTGCAGCCGATCGACCAATCCACCGACATCACTGGCATACGCGGTGGCCTCTTGGGTGACGGTCAGTGGATCGGACGCTGCACCGGTGGCCAGCAAGCGGCGCACGTTGTTGGCACCGCCTTGAATGACGTACAGCGCGTCGCTGGGAGCGAAGCCGCTGGTGGAGCCCAGGAAAAAATCGACCTGGCTTCGTAGACTGAATGTGGAAACGCCGGGAAGCCCTGGAACGTCTGTATTCAGGCTGGTCTCAGCGCCGCCCGATGCGTAGTTGGTGCCGCCGAGCAGCGAGGCGCGCGCCGGGACGCTGCTACCGAGCAGCGCTGCTGCCACCGCATCGACCCACACCGGCCCGTTCGAGTAGGTGCCCGAGCTGTAAGGCGCGACTGCGACGAAGGTGTCGCTGGTGATGGCCGCAAATGGCGTTGGGGGAAAGAAAAACGGCGCGTTGAACAAAAACACCGCGTTGTTGCCGTTGTCCGACAAACTGTCGCCGAACACGTACAGGTCGCTGTAGGGGCCCGCGGCCTGCGCTGGTACGGCAAACACTGCCGCCGCGAACAGAGATGCATTCAAGCTCCAGCGGCGCAAAGTCGACGTATTCATCATCGCAATCCTTCTAAAAAACCGTTGAAAACACGAAGATATCACCGCGCAACCTATTTCAATATGACGTTTTTCCCCGTTACCTTAGGGGGGTCGGCAAAACGCAGGTCGCCACCGCAGCTCGCGCGCGAATGGGCAGAGCAAACCAGTCCTCAATCCCGCGTCGCGCGCTGCCTGATGCTGTCGATGTAGCGCTCGCCGTCCGGCGGCAGGCCGCTGCGCTGCGAGGTCCACATCATCTCGCCCAGGCACTCCATCACCTCGTGATGCGCAGCGTGCGGCGAGCCGCAGCGGGCGGCCAGCAACTCGACCGCCTGCTTGATGCCGCGCGGCTGGTCGATCGACACCTGCTCGCTGATCGACAGGTGCATCGACAGATGCAGGAACGGGTTGCTGCGGCCCGCCTCGACCTCGTAGACGGCGGCCAGCGCGGCATCGACATCGGCCAGCGCGGCGTGGTGCTCGGGATGCAGGGCGATCCAGTCGGCGGCGACGAGTTCCAAGGCCGTCATCGGCACACCGTCGCGCGCCTTGTCGTGGGCTGCGCAGAAGAATCGGCGCACGTCGTTTTGTGAGGGAGCGAACATTCGCCGATTGTCGGCTGCGACATCGTCGTCTGCCGCTGCCCGCAGCCCACGGTCAGCGCGGCTTGTCGCCCCTTGAAGCCATGGATGGGGCACACAAGATGGGTGGGCCATGGCTGGGTAGACTTGAGGTTATCGGTCGTCCAACGTAGAAAGTTCTCCCTTGAGATACACAGAACCCAAAGAGCGAACGGCCGAACTACTGCGTTTGGCGTTGGGGCACATGGGGCGACACGCGGCGGCGTTCAACCCGGTCACTTTCACTTTGTGGTACGAGCACGTTGCCGGGATCAATCCGAAACTGAGCGCGGCGATCGATCAACTGACGAAGGCCGCGTCGAACATCGACGACGACAGCGTCGTGGATCTGTACAAGAAGTTCATCGCCCCTCCCGACGAGGAAGCGATGAACAGCATCAGCGGCGAATTCGAGCGGTTGATGGCGAGCGTGGCGCAATCGGCCTTGCAGACCGGCGACCGCGCTGGCACCTTCGGCGATCAGCTCAAAGGCTTGACCCGCGCGCTCGCCTCCCGCGATGTCGAACAACTCAAACCACGTCTCACCGAAGTGATGGTCGGCACCGCCGAGATGAAGAGTTCGGTTGAAGCGTTGCAGCAAAAGGTGTCGGTCAGCCAGGACGAGATCAACCGCCTGCGCAACGACCTCGAACGCGCCCGCGACGAGGCCTTGCTCGACCCGATGACCGGCATCCTCAACCGCCGGGGTTTCGATCAGCGGATCGCCTCGTTGCTGGCACACAAGTCCGACGCGGGCGTCAGCCACTGCCTCGTGATGCTGGACATCGACCACTTCAAGAAAGTCAACGACACCCACGGCCACCTGATGGGCGACCGTGTGATCCAGGCCGTCGGCGAAATCCTGCGCACCTCGGTGACCCATTCGGCGCACACCGCCGCGCGCTACGGCGGCGAGGAGTTCGCGCTGCTGCTGCCGCAAACCTCGCTGGACCAGTCGATTCAACTTGCTGAGGCGGTGCGCACCCGAACCAAAGCGATGAAGATCCGCAACCGCACGACACAGGAAGTGATGTTGACGGTCACCATCTCGGGCGGCGTCGCCGAGATGAAAGCCGACGACGATGCAGCGTCGCTCATCTCGCGTGCCGACGCGGCGCTGTACGCGGCCAAGAACGGCGGTCGCGACCGCATCAGCTGCGGCTGACCTATTTCTTATCGACGTAGGGCTCCACGACCATCGCGTCCATGCGGTAGCCGCTCGACCCCATGTGGCTGTCGCTGCGCAGCGTCTTCAGCGTGCCGCTGACCCACACCGTGTCCATCGATCGAAATCCCTTCGGCGGCTTCTGCGGCTTCACGTAAATGATCTGGTTGGCGGGCGGCGGCGGCGTGTGGATGCAGGCGCCGAAATACGGTACCAGCAAGAACTCCTTCAGTCCGGTCTGGGTGTCCTCCAGCGGCACCAGATAACCGGGGATGCGCACGGCGACGCCGTCCATCTCGTTGTTGGTCGGCGCGTTGTCCCAGGTTTCGCGCATGCGCTTGAGCATCTCCGTAGCGCGTGGATCGCTGTCTTTCATCAGGCTGAGGTTCGTGTCCTTGAACTGCTTGAGCGGATCCCAGTCCTTGGGCACCAGATCGTCCCACTTGATTTCACGGAACGTGCCGACCGCGATCGGCGTGCCGCCGAGCGGACGACTTGGCGACGAGGCAGCGGCAGCGTTCGAACCGCTCTGTGCCCCGGCGCTGGCCGATGCGGCGAGCGTCACGGCCAGCGTCAACGACATCCACACCGCGCGCACCCACGATCCGTTCTTCATGTTCACACCCTCGGGGACAGGCCATCGGCCAGGGACATTCGATAGGCGCGCCACGCCGGAATCAAACTGGCGACACCGCCCGCCAGCACCACGGCGGCGACCAGACCCCATTGGGCTGCGCTGGGCACGGAAAGTTTCAGGTTCACGCCGTAGTGCGCCTGCACCCACGGCGCCGCCAGCGCGATGAAGAGCCCGGTGACGAGCACACCGAGCAGCGCCCCCGCCCCGGTGACCAGCAGCCCTTCACTGGCCAGCAGCAGCAGCACGTGACGCGGCCCGGCGCCCACCGTGCGCAGCACCGCCAGCTCGCGACGGCGTTCGTTCAAGCCCGCCATCACCACCGCGACCAGGCCGGCCAGGCTGACCACCCCGACCATCGCTGACATGCCGAGCAGCGCGCGCTCGCCGACACCGACCACGTCCCACAGCTCGTCGAGCGCGACGCCGGGCAGCACCGCCATCAACGGCTCATCGGCGTACTCGGACACGAAACGCTGCACGTTGAACACCGCGGCCCGGCTTTTCAGGCCGATCAACGCCGCCGTCACCAACTTCGGCGTCAGGTCGAACTTGCGCGCCTGATCGGGGGCAATCGCGACTCCCGGCATCGGCGCACCGCCGACCCAGTCGAGGTGGATCGCCTCCATCGATTCGAGGCTGATGTGCAGCGTGCGGTCGACCGGCGTGCCGGTGCGCGCCAGGATGCCGACGACGATGAACGGCTTGTCGGCGTGATCGGTGTCGGGCAGCTCGCCGCTGCCGTGCGCCAGCGTGAGCTTGTCGCCGAGCCGGTGGCCGAGCGCGTGCGCGACCTCGGCGCCCAGCACCGCGCCGTACAAGCCTTCGATGCCGTTCGCGAACGAGCCGCCCTGCGCCAGCACCAACGGCTCGCGTTCGCCATACAGAAAGCGCTTGAAGTAATCGGCCGTCGTGCCCAGCACCGCGAAACCGCGGTGCGAATCGCCCAGCGACAACGGCACCACCCACTCGACCGCGCGGTGTTTCGCGATCGCCGCCAGGCTCGTCATGCGAATGTTGTGGGTCGCGCTGCCCACGCGAAATACCGCATACAGCATCAGCTGGACCGAGCCGGTGCGCGCGCCGACCACCAGATCGGTGCCGCTGACCGACTGCGAGAAGTTCTCGCGCACATCGGTGCGCACCTGCTCGAAGCCGAGCAGCAAAAAGGTGGACAGCGCCACCGACAACATCACCAGCGACAACGTCGCTCGGCGGTTCCAGGCGCTGCGCCAGGCCAGGGTCAACAGCGCCCTCATCAGGCACGCTTCCCGCTGCGCGCTGCGACACGGTGCTGGGTGCGGCACGGCGCGCTCACGCGGCGTCCTTGGCCAGCGTGGACGACGTCGCGCGGTTGATATCCGACAGCGACAGCCGCTCATCGAATCGAGCCGCCAGCCGCTCGTCGTGGCTGACGAAGATCAGCGTGCCGCCCGACGCGCGACAGGCATTCAGCAGCAGATCCATGAAACCGTCGCGCAGGGCAGCGTCGAGGGCCGACGTCGGTTCATCCGCGATCACCACTTCGGGTCGGCCGATCAGCGCCCGCGCCGCCGCCACCCGCTGCTGCTGGCCGACCGACAACTGCGCCGCCGGCCGTGTCCACAGGCTCTCGGCCAAGCCGACACGCCGCAGCAGCTCGCGCGCGGCAGCGGCAGGCGAACCGCCGACTTGAACAGCACGCTCGCGGCGCAGCGCCGAAAAGCGACACGGCAGCAGCACGTTGTCCTGCACGCTGAGGTACGGCAGCAGGTTGAACTGCTGGAAGATGTAGCCGACGTGATCGGCGCGGAACGCATCGCGACGCGCGCCGGACAGCGCGGACCAGCGCGTGTCGAGCAGGCTCACCGACCCGGCTTGCGGCAGCAGCACGCCGGCCAGCAGGCCGAGCAGCGTGCTCTTGCCGCCGCCGCTCGGGCCGTGCAGGAACAGCGTGCGGCCCGCCGCGACAGTGAGTCTGTCGATGGCAATGCAGTCGGCGGGTGTGCCGTGGCTCGTCGCACCCGGCCAGGCAAAGCGCAGATCTCGAACGTCGATCACGCGCCGCTCCTCACGCACCACCGCACAACGCCGAGCAGGCTGTGACCGCAGGCATCACGGCTTCTCCAGCATCGCCCGCCGACCGTGGATGACGCTTTGCGACATCGACCTCACCGCGTCAGAGGCAGAAATTCAGGGCGCCTTGGGCGGCGGGGTCGGGTTGATCGTGACACCGCGCTTGCGCAGTTCATCGACGATCACCTTCGCGTTTGCGTTGCCCGCCTGCGCCAGCTTCGCCGTGGAAGCCGCCACGGCATCGAGCGCGGCACGCAGCTTGGTCGCTTTCTGCTCCTGCACATCGATGCCGGCCTGCGCCACCGCGAGTTGCTGGTGTTCCGACCACTGCAGTGTCGACTGAAAACAAAGCGTCGCCAGCACCGCGATCGCCATCAATGCCGACGGCAGGAAAACACTGCTGCGCGCCACGGCGGTGTTGTCGGGAACCGCAGCCCAGACTGCGTCGGGCGACTCCGTTTCGGTTGGCATCACTGGTCCGCCTTCTTCGCTGGCACCACCTGAACAGCGCCGGCGGGCCCGTTCACCGCGATGTTGAGTCCTTGCGTGGCCAGCATGTCGACCACCTGTTGATCGTTGGTCTTGACCGCCATCTCCGCGAGCGCCTTGACGATTTCCCGGTACAGCGTTTCGAGTGGAACGGTTTGCTGAACGAACTGTTGACGCTTGATCAACTGCATCTGCGCTTCGCGGTTCTGCATGGCGACCACGATGTTGAAAACCACCAACATCAAGGCGAACGCACTGAAGACCATCAGCACATTAAATTGCCACTTTGTGAGCATGTCGGTCCCTGAGTCTGTGGGTTTGCTGCGGTCGCCTCGCGCGCCTTCGGC
Source organism: Rhizobacter sp. (assembly GCA_031390425.1). Lineage (GTDB taxonomy): Bacteria > Pseudomonadota > Gammaproteobacteria > Burkholderiales > Burkholderiaceae_C > PBB1. The sequence continues at coordinate 21,650 of JANMTL010000065.1, read as the reverse complement.
TTGCACCGAAACAAGCGAGTCGGGCGAGCAGGGTCGCCTGCCCTGCAGCGCGCTGCGAAGTTTATAGGGCCGGAGGCAGTCTGAACGGCCGCCGACCCCCGCAGGGGTGCCGCCGCCTCAGGCGACGTACGCGCTTTGCTCGCGCCGACGCGAGCGCGTCGCACCGACCACCGCCAGTGGCGATCGGGTCGGCACATGAGCAGAAGCCGGTCCGCGTGAAACCCGAGCCGACACCGCTGATGTCGAGGTCACCGCTGGGCGCAACGCGCAAATCGCGGGCGTCGATCACCGAACGTCGATCACAGCAAGGCCATTAGCACGACGGTTCCGACAGCGAACCCCGCGTTGAGGGTGCCCCGCTCAGCCCAGGTTCAACACGCGGTGGCTGCGGCGCGCGAAGTAGAACCACTCGTTGCCGGGCAGGGCCTTGGTGTTGGGGAACACGATGAAGCCGTCGCCGGGGGCGCGGACGACGGTGCCGTCGTGGCGGTGGCCGATCGGCTCGTCGGCCTTCACCACATCGAAACTGGCCCAGGGCTTGACGAAGGTGTCGCCGAAATTCAAGCGATCGGTGACCTCGGTCAGGCGCAGCACCTCGATGTCGGTGCGCGGCGCGGGCCGCGGCGCTTCGATCATGCGCAGGTGCGACAGCGCGTTGATGATGGCTTGATAGGCCACGTCGGGTGCCGCGGGATCGTCGTGCTGGCCGCATTCGAGCGTGATCGCCACGCCGCTGACGCTGCGCATGTATTCGGTGGTGCCGATGCCGTAGTGGGGATCGGTGTTGATCAATCGCTCACGCGCAGTGGCCGGGTCGTCTGAGCGATCGGCGCGCTTGACGCGTTCAGCCACGCCGGCGGCATAAGTTTCGAGCCAGCCTTCGACCAGACGCTGCGGCCCCAGGCGCACCGCCAGCGCTTCTTCGTGTTCGGTCAGCGCGAACGGCTCCAACGTGCCCTCGTTGACCATCGGGCCGATCATCGCGAACGGTTCACCCGGCGACTGGAACGAATGCAGGTCGATCAGCACATCGTGCTGGCCCAGCAAGGGGCACAACACGTTGGCGATGCGATCCTCGAAGTCTTGCGGATCGGCCTTCGGGCCGAGGTTGCGGTTCAGGTTGCGTTCGCCTTCGCGGTGGCCGCGCTCGTAGGCCTTCGGGTTGGTGACCGGCACGAAGGTGACGTTGCCGCGCAGCAGGTTCAATTTTTCGCTCTCGAACTCGGCCATCACCCGCTCGATCGCGCGCGGCCCGCAAAGCTCGTTGCCGTGCACCGCGCCCAACACGATCAGACGCGGGCCGGCGCGCTCGGTCTTGATGCCGAGGACGGAGAGAGATTCGGTGCTGACGGGGGTGGAATCGGACATGATGGTGAACGGCGGTTGAGTGGGATGGAAAGGGATCATGCAGCGGTCGGCTGCGACGTGACGAAAGGCTGGCCCGGTAGCAAGCTGACAGAACTTATCACCCCACCGCGCACACCATGATGAACCCGGCGGCGAACCTGCCGGTCAGCGCCATCAGGAACAAGGTGTCGGCGATTTTCCAGCGTGCGAGCGAGTCGCAAGGTCGCCAGCGGAGACCTGGTCATGCCTTCGGTCATCTCGGCTGTACGGACCAACAGCACCGAGGCCGCCCCATCGGCAAACCAGAGAATCGCGCCCGCGTGCGCCCCGCCGCACGGGTTCTTGATGCCAGAAGTGAAGGGCGTCTCGGCGACCACGCGGTCGCATGTGCATCGGTGAGGGTGAAGGCGATGGAGCCTTGAATGTGCGTGGTCAGAGACTGGGCCCATGTTGGCGGCTCGAATGCCAGAACGCGACGATTTCGAGTGTCTGATTTCGTGGCCGGTAGTAAACGAAGTAGCCGGTCCGCGCCAGATACAAACGACGGGTTTGCGCGTCGCGGGCGTTTTCGATCAGTGTCCCGATGCCCGGCTGTTCGAGCAAGGCTTCGAGCGCCGCCTTCAGATCAGAGCGAATCGCTCCGGGTGCAGCGGGCCGGTTGTCGCTCCACCACGAAGCCGCAGCATCAATCTCCCGTTCGGCCCTGGGCTTGACACGAACGATCAGCGCCAACTTCAGCCGTACTTTCGCAGCTTGTCGAGGAGTTCGTCGCCGGAAATTCCGTCCTCGAGGTCAGCTTCGTCGAGCGCGTCATCGAGTTCGGCTTGAAGGGAGAGCGGCAGGCGAACAGACGCGCCAGAGTCCGTGGTCAACACGGTGACGACTGTTCCTTCGGGCAGCGATACGCCCTCAAGAACGACCTTGCCCTCGATCACGGTACCGGTGACGACTCGCATGATGCGATGGTACGCCCGCGAGTTGAGGCGGTCACTCTGCGCTGGTGAAAGCGAGGCCGACGCCACCGATCAATGCTTCGCACCAGCACCAGCCGACTGACGCCCCACCCCCATCGCCTCCACCAACGTTCGCACGTTGTGTTCGAACATCCGCACGTAGGTGTCGGCGGCAGTTCCCGGTGGCGACAGCGCATCGGAAAACAGCGCGCCGCCGACCTTCAAGCCAGCCTCGCGGCCGATGCGTTCGACCAGGCGCGGGTCGCTGATGTTCTCGACCAGCAGCGCGCTGGCTTTTGCTTCGCGGGCCTGGCGGACGATGTCGGCGACGGCCTTCGCCGACGGCTCGCTGCCGGTGGTCCAGCCGCGCGGGGCGATGAAGGCGACGCCGTAAGCCTCTGAAAAATAGCCGAAGGCGTCGTGCGAGGTGATGACGCGGCGGCGCTCGGAGGGGATGGCGGCGATGCGTGTGCGGGTGTCGCTATCGAGTGCGGTGAGGCGCTGCTGATAGGCGGCGGCGCGCACTTGAACTTCGGCGATGCGCGCGGGGGACCGGGCGGCCAACGCGGCCACCAGCGCGGCTCGGATGTTGTCGGCATAACGCTGGCCGTTGGCGAGGTTCTGCCAGGCGTGCGGGTCGGCACCGCCGGACAACTGGCGGGTCGCGATGCCCCGGCTCGCCACGACGACCGGGCCGCGGTAGCCCGAGGCCGTGATCAGCCGTTCGATCCAGCCTTCGTAGCGCAGCCCGTTGGTGATGACCACGTCGGCCCGTGCAACGCGCCGCACATCCGACGGCGTGGGCTCGAACACGTGCGCGTCGGCGTTCGGGCCGACCAGCGCCGTCACCTCGACGGCAGGGCCGCCGACCTCGCGGGCGATGTCGGCCAGCACCGAGAAGGTGGCAACGACTTGGAGCACCGGCGGTGCCGGTGTGTCGGCGGCCTGGGCCATCGGCGCGTGTGCGATGCCTACAGCGACGAATGCTTGCAGCAAGCGGCGCTGGAAATCGCGCCGGGTCGGGTTCAAAAACATCATCAAGCCTTGCGGTGTGAGCGCCGCGCCAATTGCAGCGCGAGCAGGCTGTCACGCCGACCGAGCAGCAGCGACAGCACATAGAAGCTGCCGGCCAGCAGCACGATGGCCGGGCCAGAGGGCAGATTCACGTGATAGGACAGCAGCAGCCCGCCCCAGCCGCTCAGCACCGCGAACAGCGCGGCGACCGCAGCCAGGCTCCACACCTCAGCGGCCCAGAATCGCGCCGCGGTGGCGGGCAGCATCATCAGACCGACCGCCATCAGCGTGCCGAGTGCCTGAAAGCCGCCGACCAGATTCAGCACCAGCAGCATCAAAAAGAGGCCGTGCACCCACGCCCCGGCGTTGCCCAGGTGGCGCAGGAAGCCGGGGTCGAAGCACTCGACGACCAACGGGCGGTAGACCAGCGCCAGCACGACGATGCTGAGTGTGGCGATGCCCGCGATCAGCAGCAGCGACGCATCATCGACCGCGAGCACGGTGCCAAACAGCACGCGCATCAGGTCGACGCTGTTGCCGCGCATCGAAATGATCATCACGCCCGCCGCGAGGGCGATCAAGTAGAAGGCCGCGAAGCTGGCGTCTTCGCGCTGCGGCGTCAGGCGCGAGACCAGCCCGGCCAGGCCGGCCACCGCGATGGCCGCGACGAAACCGCCGATGCTCATCGCCCACAGCGAGAAGCCGAACATCACGAAGGCGATCGCCGCGCCCGGCAGCAGCGCGTGCGCGATGGCGTCGCCGACCAGGCTCATGCGGCGCAACACCAGCAGCGTGCCGATCGGCCCGCAGCTCAGGCCGAGCGCCAGGCAGGCAATCAGCGCGCGGCGCATGAAACCGAATTCGACGAAGGGCTGGATCAGCAGCGCGTGCAAGGTCATCAACCACGACATGACGGCAGCCTCGATGCGGTCGTCGCTGACGCCGTCACGCCGAGGGCGGACGCGCCGCACCAGTCGGCGTGCTCGTCCCACTGCTCGGCCATCTGCTGCGCGCGCATCAGGTGCTCCGGCACCAGCACCTCGGCTGTCGGCCCGTGCGCCACGCATTCGCGCGCCAGCAGCAAAGCCTGCGGAAAGTGCTCCAGCACCTGCGCCAGGTCGTGCAGCACCGCGATCACGGTGCGGCCTTCGGCATGCCAGTGCTGCACCAGCCGCATCAGGTCGGCGGTGGTGCGGGTGTCGATCGCGTTGAACGGCTCATCGAGCAGGATCACCGGCGCGTCCTGCATCAGCACCCGCGCGAACAGCACGCGCTGAAACTGGCCGACCGACAGCTCGGAGATCAGCCGCTGCTCGAAGCCCGCCAGGCCGACCGCTGCCAGCGCCAACAGCGCCTGCCCCCGCTGGACCGCAGTGGCGCCGGTGAACCAGCCGATGCGCGGCCACGCGCCGAGCATCACCACGTCGAGCACACCGAGCGGAAAGCCGCGGTCGATGCCCGACTGCTGCGGCAGATAGGCCAGCGCGTTGCGCGGCAAGCCGCCGGTCAGCACGCGGCCGGTGCTGGGTTGCACCCGGCCCGTCAGCGCGTCGAGCAGCGAGCTTTTGCCCGCGCCGTTGGGGCCGATCACCGCGGTGAGCGAGCCGGTCTCGAAGCGGCAGCTCAGGTGGTGCACGGCCGGGTGGTGGTGGTAGCTGACGGTCAGGTCTTCGACCGCAATCGCGGGCGGCACAACGGCCAGCCGGTCAACGCCGCGGCGGGCGAACGGACCGAGCGTCGTCATGGCGTGCCCGACAGTGCCCACGCGACCGCCACCCACAGCAACGCGCTCAACACCGTGGCGCCGACCAGCCGCAGCGGCGCCGAGCTCATCAACAGGCTGACGACCGGCAGGCCGGGCGGCGCAGCCGAAACGCGGGGCGCGTGGTGCGCATGGGCGGCGTGATCCCGACCGGGCGGGTGCAGATCGACCGCGCCGTGACGATGTGCCAGCCCGTGCTCGTGCGCGTGTTCTTGCGTGTTTTCGTGCGCGTGTTCGTGCGCATGTCCCTGTGAATGTCCCTGTGAATGTTCGTGCTGGGCGCGATCGTGGGGGTGCAGATGCCCGTGCTCATGCACCGCCGACACCCCTGCGTGGACGTGCGCGCTCGCTGGTACCTGCCGACCCGCCAACTCGGTCTTCATGCCGAGGCCCCCGTCACGCAGCTTGCGCAACGCCCACGCAGCGTCAGGTCGTGGCGCTGCACCTCGAAGCCGGGCGGCGCCAGGTCGTTCATTGGGCCGGGGCAGGCATGGATCGGGTACACCCGGTCGCACTGGATGCAATGGAAATGGTGGTGATGCAGATGCCCCAGCGCGGCGTCGAATGCCCCGCGGCTCAGCGCGGCATGCGCTCCTGAACGCAGACTGTGCCGATGCGTCGCATATGCCGCCGCCGCCTCGCGGGCCGCGATCTCGAAGCGCGCTGGCTGCCCGGGCAACTCGACCCGCACGATCTGCCCGGCGTCCTGCAGACCCTTGATCTGCCGGTAGACCGTTGAGAGGTTCAAGCTCGGCACCGCCGACTTCGCCTCCGCCAGCAGATCCTGCGGGCTCAGCGCCTGACCGCTGCGTGCGAGCGCATCGACGACGGCCTGTCGTTGTCGGGTGTGACGTTCCATGTCGCGATGCTAATGCAATTGCATTGGCGTTAACAGCGGGCTGCGCCCTTGTGCGCTCAGGTCACCGACTGGACACCGGCTCAGGCCCCTCGATCGGCGCCTTATCGCGCACCTCTTCATCCGCCTTGCCCTGCGCATCCCAGCCCTGCTGACGCCGCGCACGCGCTTGTTCACGCTCTTGCGCGAACAGCGCTTCGAGTTGCTGGCGCCCGGTCTTGACGTTCGCCACGCGCCAGGCTTCGTCGCGCCAGTTGGGCGCTGCCGCGACGATCTGCTGGACGGTGTGACGCCGAAAGCGCATCGCCAGGGTGCGCGCCTGGTGCGGCTGCCAGCCCATGGTTTCGAGCACGCTGCGTGCGCTCATCAGGGCCGAGTCGAGCGTCTCGCGTTCGATCAATTGCACGCCCAGATCGCGCAGCGCATAAAAGTGCTGCACGTTGCGCGCCCGCGCCACCACGGTGAGCTGCGGAAAATGCTCACGCGCGATCTCAGCCACCTTCAGGCTCTGCGCCACGTCGTCGATCGCCAGCACCAGCACGCGCGCGCTGCCGGCCCCGGCGGTGCGCAGCAGATCGAGCCGGGTCGCGTCGCCGTAGAACACGCGCCAGCCGAACTTGCGCATCGCTTCGATCGCCTCGGCATCGTGGTCCAGCACCGTCGGCTTGAGCCCATTGGCGTACAGCAGGCGGCCGACGATCTGCCCGTAGCGGCCGAAGCCGGCGATGACGATCGGCGCGTCCTGCGGCTCGCTGATCTCGGGCATCGCCACACCCTGCGCGCGCACCTGACGTGCGAGCCGCGGCGCGATCACTCGGTCGGCCAGCACCAGCAGCAGCGGGCTCAGCAGCATCGACAGTGCAACAGTGGCGACCAACAACGACGAAGCCGGGGCGCTGATGACACCGGCCTGCGCCGCCGTCTGGAACACCACAAAACCGAACTCGCCGCCCTGCGCCAGCAGGATGATGAACACCGGGCGCTCCAGCACCGGCAGCCCCATCGCCCGCGCCATGCCCCACAGCACCAGCGCCTTCAGCGCGAGGAAGCCGACCACCAGCCCCGCAATCAGGCCCGGCTGCTGTATCACGACGGCGAAATCGATGGTCATGCCGACTGCCATGAAAAAGAGGCCGAGCAGCAGGCCCTTGAACGGCTCCAGGTCGGTCTCCAGCTCGCGCCGGTATTCGCTCTCGGCCAGCAGCACCCCGGCGAGAAAGGCGCCCAACGCCATCGACAGCCCGACCCACTGCATCAGCGCGGCGGTGGCGACCACCAGCAGCAGCGACGCGGCGGTGAAGATCTCGGGCGTCGCGCTGCCGGCGATCCAGCGCAGTGCCGGGCGCAGCAGCAGCCGGCCGACGAAGACGATGGCGGCGATCACGCCGATCGCCTTGGCCGCGGCGAGCCACGGGCCGGTGCTGTCTGCAGCGGCCGCCGTCGTCGCGGTCACTGCCAGCAGCGGCAACAACGCCAGGATCGGAATCGCCGCCACGTCCTGCAGCAGCGCGACGCTGAGCACGCTCTGGCCCGACGAGGTCGGTGTCAGGTTGCGCTCGGCCAGCACACTCAAGCCGATCGCGGTCGACGACAGCGCCAGACCGAGCGCGGCCACCAGCGCCAGCCGCCCGTCGCTGCCGGCCAGCGCTCCGACGCCGACCATCAGCGCCGCCGAGCCGAACAACTGCACGCTGCCCCAGCCGAAGATCGGCTTGCGCAGCGACCACAGCCGCTGTGGTTCGAGTTCGAGGCCAACCAGAAACAGCATCAGCACGACACCGAACTCGGCGAAATGCAGGATGTCTTGTGGGTCGGTGACCAGCTTCAGTCCCCACGGCCCGATGACGATGCCGGCCGCCAGGTAGCCGATGATCGATCCGAGCCCGAGCAGCCGCGCCAGCGGCACCGCCAGCACCGCCGCAGCCAGGTAGACGAGTGCGGCGCTCAACCAGGGGATGTGTTCCATCAGGGGCCTCCGTCGGCGATCTCGCCGTCCTGGGGCCGGGCCGCATCGTGGCGGCGTGCCACCTCAGGCACGCTGCATTCGGGGCCCTCGGCCAGCTCGGCCAGCTCGGGCCAGTCGGGGTAGCTGTTCAGCCGCTGCGCATACAGCGTCGCGTGCTCGTCCAGCGCGGCGTCGCTGAGGCCGTGCGCACCGTGCAGCAACAGCGGCGGCAGAAAGCGCATGCCGCACAGCGCCGCCGTCTGGTCGTAGGGCGGCAAGAACGCATCGAAGAAGTAGCGGTTGTGGCCACTCGGGTGGTAGGCCTCCTGCGGGCTGCCGGTGGACGCGACCAGCCACAGATGTTTGCCTTGCAGCGCCGTGCCGCCCGGCCCGTAGGCCCAGCCGAAACCGAGCACCTCGTCTTGCCACAGCTTCATCAGCGGCGGCATGCCGTACCAATGGATCGGGTGCTGCCACACCACCAGGCGGGCGGCGCCGAGCAGCGCCTGCTCGGCCTGCACATCGATCAGGTAGTCGGGGTACCGCGCGTACAGATCGCGCACCGCGATGCGGGTGGAGCCCGGATCGATGTGCCGGACCGCCCGCAGCAGGTGCCGACTCACGCGCGACTGTTCAAGCGCCGGGTGCGCGACGAGCACCAACACCTCGGCAGCGGGTGGTGCGGGATTCACGTTGGACGCCATGGCGGGCCTCGGGCAAACACGCAGGGATTGAACAACAGCAAGCGCGAAACACAGCGTTCGGCGACGCCAGACGCGCCGCTAACATATCGTGAAACAGGAAGCCGGGAGCCGAGCATGCCAGTGATCGTGGTGGCCAATCCGAAGGGCGGCGTCGGCAAGAGCACGCTGTCCACCAACGTGGCCGGGTACCTCGCGTCGCGCGGCAAGGCGGTGATGCTGGGCGACATCGACCGCCAGCAGTCGGCGGCCACCTGGCTGGGCCTGCGGCCGCCGACGACCCGCCCGATCAGCGCCTGGGACAGCGGGCCCGACCTGCGCATGCGCCCTCCGAAAGGCACCACCCACGTCGTGCTGGACACGCCCGCCGGCCTGCACGGCAAGCGGCTGGACGAGGTGCTGAAGATCGCCACCAAGGTGCTGGTGCCGCTGCAGCCCAGCATGTTCGACATCCACTCAACGCACGACTTTTTGCGCCGCCTGGCCGAGCACAAGCGGGCGCAGAAACTCGACGTCGGCATCGTCGGCATGCGCTCGCGCGACGGCACGATCTCGGCCGAACACCTGAAGGCGTTTCTCGGCACGCAGGCGTTCACGGTGCTGACCCACCTGCGAGACACGCAAAACTACATCCACCTCGCCGCGCACGGCCTGACCTTGTGGGACATCGCGCCGAGCCGCGTCGAGCGTGATCTCGAACAGTGGCAGCCGCTGATCGCGTGGATCGACGGCTGACGAAGCGTGCGTCTCAGTGGTGCATCAGCGCCGTCATCCCCACGCAACACCCGGTCATCCCCGCGCAGGTGGGGATTCATGCGACCCACGCAGATGGATTCCCGCCGGCGCGGGAATGACCAGCAGCGCTGCCGGTCTGCTTGCCCGCCCACGCCCCCGTTTGGGGGTGGCTCGGCAGGCGACCGCGCGCCGATCTGCTGGCTTAGCATCTTCTCGGCGCTGACGCCCAAGGAGACACCATGAAGGTCTTGCTGATCGACGACCACCCGCTGATCCTGTCAGCGCTGCAAACCATCATCCAGGGACTGGGTGACGACGTCAGCGTCGTCGCCGCGAGCACCGCCCGCGCCGCCCGCGAAACGCTCAAGCAAGACAGCGATTTCGACCTGGTGCTGCTCGACCTCCGGCTCGGCGATGCCGACGGCTTCGATGTGCTGACCGAGTTTCGCGCGGCCTACCCGGCGCTGCCGGTGGTCGTGGTGTCGGCGAGCGACCGCACCAGCGACGTGATCCGCGCGATCGACCTCGGCGCCATGGGTTTCGTGCCCAAGCGCTCGTCCAACGACACGCTGTTCGAGGCGCTGAGCATGGTGATGTCCGGTGGCATCTACGTGCCGCCGATGAACATGGGCGATGAGTCGGGCACCGACATCTACGTCGACACCACACCCGGCGGGCTGCGTTCGGTGCGCCAAAACGCTTTCGACGGCGGCTACCAGTCGCATGCGCCGCTCGAATCGCTGGGACTCACGCCTCGTCAGACCGAGGTGCTCGGGCTGCTGTTGCAGGGCAAGCCCAACAAGCTGATCGCGCGCGACTTGAACCTGTCGGTCGAAACCGTCAAGGACCATGTGGCGGCCGTGTTGCGCACGCTCAATGTCAGCTCGCGCACGCAGGCGGTACTGGCGGTCGGCCAGATGTCGCGCGTGCAGGGCGTGCAGAGCAGTTGGCGACGAAACGGTTCATGACCGACGCGCTGACGACACCGCTTCGCGAGTGGTCCGACGCCGCGCTGGCCGAGGAGGTGCGCAGCGCGTTCGACTACATGCCGGCCCAACTGGCCGGCAACCTGGCCGGCGTCGGCGTGATCCTGATGATCTTCTGGGCCATCACGCCGAGGGTAGTGATGCTGCCGTGGCTCGGTGCATTCGCGGTGATGTGGATGGCGCGGCTGTGGCTGTTGCAGCGCTTCAACCGGATTGCGGTGCTCGGCGTGGTCGACTGGCCGCGCTGGCGCCTGGGCTGGAACCTGGGCACGCTGACCTCCGGCGCGTTGTGGGGCGCCACCTCGTGGGTGTTCTACATGCGCGGCGGCAACGTGCAGCAGATCGCACTGATCATCACCATCTACACCTTGTGCGTTGCCGCCGTGCCGGTGCTGGCCACGCAGCCGCGCGTTTTTTTGCTGTTCTCCGGCCTGTGCTTCGTGCCGATGGCGGCACGCGTCGCAACCACCGGATACGAAGACAGCTACCGGCTGGCGGGCATCTTGCTGCTGATCTTCTCGCTGACCACGCTGCTGGCGCGCAACTACCGACAGGCATTGCAGCGCGCGCTGGGCCTCAAGCTGCAGGCCGATCACCTGCTGTCGCAACTGCGCATTGAAAAGGGGGCGGCCGACGCGGCGCGCCAGGAGGCCGAGGTCGCCAACCGCGCGAAGACCCAGTTTTTCGCCGCCGCCAGTCACGACCTGCGCCAGCCGCTGCATGCGCTGGGTCTGTTCGCCGAAGCGCTGCGCCAAAAGAACCACGATGTCGAAGTCGCGCACCTCGTCAACAGCATCAACGAATCGGTCGACGCGCTGGAAGGCCTGTTCTCGGAGCTGCTCGACATCACGCGCATCGACAGCGGCGGCGTCGAGGTCCACCCGCAGCACTTTGCCGTCGGCGACCTGTACCGCAAGCTGCGGCTGCACTTCGAGCCGCTGGCGTTCGAAAAAGGCCTGGCGCTGCGCTTTCGGGGCGCGCAGCACGTCGCTCATGCCGACCCGCTGCTCGTCGAACGCATCGCTCGCAACCTGGTCTCGAATGCCATCCGATACACGCCGGACGGCAGCGTGCTGGTGAGCTGCCGACGACGCGACGAACGGCTGCTGCTGCAGGTGTGGGACACCGGCCCCGGCATCGCCAAAGATCAGCAGGCGCGCGTCTTCGAGGAGTTCTACCAGGTGCCGCACGGGCCACGCACCGAGCCGCATCAGCGCAAGGGCCTGGGCCTCGGTCTCGCCATCGTCAAGCGGCTGGCGGGGTTGATGGAGGCGCCGCTGCGTCTGCGTTCGCAAACCGGCACCGGCACCGTCTTCACGCTCGAGATGCCGCTGGGCAAACGGGCGACGCAGGCCGTGCCGATGCCGTCTGGCAAAGGCCCATTGGGCATCACGCTGGACGGGCGCCTGATCGTCGTGGTCGAGGACGAACCGGCCGTGCTCAACGGGCTGCAAGCACTGCTCAACGGCTGGGGCGCGCGCATCGCTGCGTTCGACAGCGTCGCGTCCTGTTCGGCGTGGGCGCAGACCGCCGACACCGCCATCGTGAAGCCCGACCTGCTGATCGTCGACTACCGGCTGGAGCACGGCGTGACCGGTATCGATGCCCTGGCGGCGCTGCGCAAGCGGTTCGGCGACGCGGTACCGGCGATCGTGATCACCGGCAGCACGATGTCGGCCCTCGACCTCGAAGCGCAGCACAAGGACTTCCACCTGCTGATCAAGCCGGTGGTGCCTAACAAGCTGCGCGCGATGATCGCGTTCAAGCTCGGCGTCAAGCCGGGCTGAGGGCGGCGAGCCTCATGGGATGGTCAGGGCGCCTTGAACTCAACTACCGCCGCGATGGCGACCGCACGCTGGCGCATGACAGGCACAGCGGCCCGCTGCGGGTTCTGCAAAGCCTGTACCCCGAAGGCCACGGCACCTGCCACCACGTGCTGGTACACCCGCCGGGCGGCATCGTCGGCGGCGACGTGCTGCATGTCGAGGCCAACCTGCACGCCGGCGCACACGCGCTGATCACGACACCGAGCGCGACCCGCTTCTACCGCAGTGCGGGCGAATCGGCGCGGCAGTCGGTGACAGCGCGCATCGACAACGGCGCACGCCTCGAATGGCTGCCGCTGGAAACGATCTGCCACAGCGCCGCACGGGCCGAGAACCACTTGCGCTTCGAACTGAAAACCGGCGGAGAAATGATGGGCTGGGACATCGTGGCGCTCGGCCTGCCAGCCAGCGGCGAGGCCTTCGAATCGGGCCACTACGCACAGCGCATCGAGCTGCCCGGCGTGTGGCTGGAACGCGGCACGATCCGCGGTGACGATAAGCGCCTGCTCGATTCACCGCTGGGCTTCGCGGGACACCGCGTGCTCGCAACGCTGTGGTTCGCGGCGGGCTCGCCGATGACGTCGGATCGCCGCGATGCGTTGCTGGATGCAGCGCGTGAGCAGACCGCTGCGCACGCGCTGGCCCGCACGGCAGGCTGCACCGCGCCGCATACCGAGGTCGTCGTGCTGCGCGTGCTGGCGCCCCGGGTCGAGCCGGCGATGCAATTGCTGTGTGGCGTGTGGGCCCTCTGGCGTGAACTCGCGTGGGGCTTGAAGCCCTGCTCTCCGCGCGTCTGGCGCACTTGACCACCGGCGCGCGTACCGCATGGCATCGGTGGCTCATCGATCGTTCCACCTCGGGGCTGCGCAGCGAGTTGTTCGCGTACTGCCACCTTGCGCTCGATTTCTTGAAGGGTCGGCAGTGTCGATAAATCGCAGTTGGCCTGCATGACCAACCACAAGGCTGCATCTCTGCCGAAGTGCGCGGCCAAGCGTGCGGCCGTGTCGGCCGTGACGGCACGCGAACGGGACGCATGCAATTGACAGGGCGTGCCGTGTTGTTCCCTCAGTGACAGTCCACGATCCGAACGTCAGGCCTGTTAGGCGTCGCGGCACCTCTCAATGCTGTGCAGTAAGCTGCTGCGGACTTGGCCCGAGGTATCGGGCGAGTCACAGTGGCCGGGGAACCGGCGCCGAACTCGACGCAAAAGAGGGGTGGACAGTCATGAGCAAGCGCTTCCTGAGGTGGGTCGACACATGGATCGAGGAAAACATCCCTCCCGGCGCCAATCCCGACCTTGAGAGCCACGAAGCAAAGGCAAAGCGGCTGTCGGAGAAACTGTACGCCGACGCGGCTGCGGCCGGCTTCACAAACTCAGAGGCCGAGGAGGAACGGGAGCGCATCTCTCCACTGATACTGGCTGCGGTCTCGGACAGCACCGACTTCGACATCAATGCCTATCGTCTCAAGTCGGATCTGGCGCAGGAGAATGAAGACGGCGACTGAGCCCAGCATGAAGGGCTGTTTTTGTGACGCCTGACTTTTTTTTAAAGCGACACAGCTTGCGTCCTGTCTGCGCCCAGTTCTGCACAACATCGACATGCGTGAGTTGAGAAATTCCAGCCGGAACGAACAATTGCGCCAAAACGTGCCGCACAACATTTCTACAAAATTGCCATAAGAAGCGGCGCTGGGGCGGAGCACCCCCCGCTGGGGTAATACCGAGACCGATATCCCGGCGTAGACCGCACGGTGTCTTGCTGTCGACGAGGCTAGGGCCTGCGCCTGCGCATCAACAAGTACACCGCCGGCACCACGAACATCGACAGCAGCGGCGCGGTGATCATGCCGCCGACCATCGGCGCGGCGATGCGCTGCATCACTTCGCTGCCGGTACCGCCGCCGAACATGATGGGCAGCAGGCCGGCGATGATGACGGCGACCGTCATCGCTTTCGGTCGCACCCGCAGCACGGCGCCTTCGCGAATGGCATCGAGCAGGTCAGCCTCGCTGCCCTGCCCGGGCCCTTCAGGTTTCGCCAGCCGCGCCTCCCACGCCTGCTTCAGGTACAGCAGCATGATCACGCCGAACTCGGCGGCCACGCCGGCCAGCGCGATGAAGCCGATGGCACCGGCCACACTCAGGTTGTAGCCGAGCAAATACAGCAGCCAGAAGCCGCCGACCAGCGCGAATGGCAGCGTCGCCATGATCAACAGCGCCTCGTCCAGTCTTTTGAAAAGCAAAAAGAGCAGCACGAAGATGATGCCGAGGGTGAACGGCACGACCACCTTCAGCTTCGCTGTCGCGCGCTCCAGGAATTCGAACTGCCCCGACCACGAGACCGAGTAGCCCGGCGCCAGCTTCACCTGCTGCGCGACCGCACGCTGCATGTCCTGCACCGCTGACTTCAAATCGCGCCCACGGATGTCGACATAGACAAAGCCCGCCAGCCGCGCGTTCTCGCTGCGCAGCATCGGCGGGCCGTCGCTGATGCGCAGATCGGCCACATCGCCCAGCACGATGCGCGCGCCGCGCTCGGTGACGATGGGCAGGTGGCGCAGCTTGTCGACCGAGTCGCGCAATTCCCTCGGGTAGCGCACGTTGATCGGAAAGCGCTGCAAGCCTTCAACCAGTTCTCCGCCAACCCCGCCGACGTTGTCGCCGCCGACCGCCGTGCCGATGACGGACTGCACGTCGCTGACGTTCATGCCGTAACGCGCGGCCGCGTCGCGGTTGATCGTCACATCGACATAGCGCCCGCCGGTCAGCCGCTCGGCCAGCGCGCTGCTGACGCCGGGCACGCCCTTCACCGCGCGTTCGATCTCGCTTGCGATGCGGTCGATTTCCAGCAGGTCGGTGCCTGCGACCTTGATGCCGACCGGGCTCTTGATGCCGGTCGCCAGCATGTCGATGCGATTGCGGATCGGCGGCACCCAGATGTTCGACAGGCCCGGCATCTGGACGATGCGGTCGAGTTCCTCGACCAGTTTGTCGCTCGTCATGCCGGCGCGCCACTCGCTTTTCGGCTTGAACTGGATCGTGGTCTCGAACATCTCCATCGGCGCCGGGTCGGTGGCGGTTTCGGCGCGGCCCGCCTTGCCGTAGACCGACTCCACTTCGGGCAGCGTCTTGATGAGTCGATCGGTCTGTTGCAGCAGTTGCGCGGCCTTGCCCGCCGACAGGCCGGGCAGCGCGGTCGGCATGTAGAGCAGATCGCCTTCGTCGAGCGGCGGCATGAATTCGCCGCCGATCTTCATGATCGGCCACGCGGTGCTGGCCAGCACCAGCAGCGCCACGGCGATCGTCAGCTTCGGCCACGCCAGCACCGCGTCGAGCAGCGGCCGGTAGATCGCGATCAGCGCGCGCATCAACGGGTTGCGGCGCTCATCAGGAATGCGCCCACGGATCAGGTAGCCCATCAGCACCGGCACCAGCGTGACCGCGAGCCCGGCCGATGCCGCCATCGCATACGACTTGGTGAACGCCATCGGCGAGAAGAGGCGCCCTTCCTGCGCTTCGAGCGTGAACACCGGAATGAAGCTCAGCGTGATGATCAGCAGCGAGAAGAACAGCGCCGGCCCGACCTCGACGGCGGCGTCGCCGATCACGCGCCATTGCGATTCGCCTTGCAGCTTCTGGTCGGGGTTCGCGTGATGCCACGCCTCGATGTGCTTGTGCGCGTTCTCTATCATCACCACCGCCGCATCGACCATCGCGCCGATCGCGATCGCGATGCCGCCGAGCGACATCACGTTCGCGTTGACCCCCTGGTAATGCATCACGATGAAGCTGGCCAGAATGCCCAGCGGCAGCGTGACGATCGCCACAAACGCCGAGCGCAGGTGGAACAGGAAAACCACGCACACGAGTGCCACGACGACGAATTCCTCGACCAGCTTGTGGCTCAGGTTCTCCACCGCGCGCTCAATCAGGCCGGAGCGGTCGTAGGTCGGCACGATCTCGACGCCTTTCGGCAGGCTGGCTTGCAGCGACGCGATCTTGGCTTTCACCGCTGCAATCGTCTCCAGCGCGTTCTTGCCGGATCGCATCACGATCACGCCACCGGTGGCTTCGCCCTCGCCGTCGAGCTCGCCGATGCCGCGCCGCATCTCGGGGCCGATCTGAATGCGCGCCACGTCGCCCAGGCGAACGCTGACCCCGGCATCGGTGCTGGCGAGCGGGATCTTGCGGAAGTCGTCCAGCGAGGCCAGCAGTCCCGATGCGCGCACCACGTACTCGGCTTCGCCCAGCTCGAGCACCGAGCCACCGGCCTCCTGGTTGGCGTTGCGGATCGCCTCGATCACCTTGGTGTGCGGGATCGCGTAAGCCGCCAGCTTGTCGGGATCGAGCAGCACCTGGTACTGCCGCACCATGCCGCCGACCGATGCGACTTCGGCGACGTTGGGCACCGTCTTCAGCTCGTACTTCAGGAACCAGTCTTGCAGCGCGCGCAACTGGCCCGCGTCCATCGTGCCGCTGCGGTCGACCAGCGCGTATTGATAGATCCAGCCGACGCCGGTCGCATCGGGCCCGAGCGCGGGCTTGGCGGCCGGCGGCAGCCGCGACTGCACCTGGTTCAGGTATTCGAGCACCCGCGAGCGCGCCCAGTACGGATCGACGCCGTCGTCGAACAGCACGTAGACAAAGCTGTCGCCGAAGAACGAGTAGCCGCGCACCACTTTCGCGCCGGGCACCGACAGCATCGTCGTGGTCAGCGGATAGGTCACCTGGTTCTCGACGATGCGCGGCGCCTGGCCCGGATACGGCGTGCGGATGATCACCTGCACGTCGGACAGGTCAGGCAGCGCATCGAGCGGCGTGCGCTGCACAGACCAGACGCCCCAGGCGGTGACGATCGCGGTGGCCAGCAGCACCAGGAAGCGGTTGGCAATCGACCAGCGGATCAGCGCGGCGATCATCGTGACGCTCCCGATGCCGCAGGTAGCATTTGCATCGTCGGCACGGGCTCCCTGTTGAGCCGCGCTTCAACGCCTTTCAAGCTGGCCTCGGAGTCGATCAGGAACTGCGCCGACACCACCACGCGCTGGCCCGCTTTCAGGCCACGCCTGACCTCGGTCTGACCGCCAGTCTCGAGGCCGGTCTCGACATCGACCGGCGCGAATCGGCCGTCGGCTTCGACCAACATCACCACCGCGCGGCGGCCGGTCTGGATGACGGCTTCGGTCGGGATCAGCAGCGCCGTCTCGGCACGTTCGGCCATGAACTGCATCGTGACGAACAGGCCCGGCACCAACCGGCCGCCGGGGTTTGCCAACTGCACCCGCGCTTTCAATGTGCGCGTCGTCGCATTCACCTCCGGCAGCAGCGCCTGCACCGTGCCGCGGAACACCTCGCCCGGCACGCCGGGGCTGCGCGCCTCGACCGCACTGCCGGGCCGCACATACGCGGCTTGGCTCTCCGGCAGTTCGGCCAGCGCCCACACGGTGGCGAGGCCGTTAATGCGCGCGAGCGTCGTCCCGGGCGTCACCGACATGCCTTCACGCGCGATCAGCTCAGCGATCACGCCGCTGCTGGGCGCGGTCAGCGTGGTGCGCGGCTGCACGGTGTTGGCGGCATCGACCCGCGCGACCTGCGCCTCGGTCATGCCGACCAGCCTCATGCGCTGCCGCGCCGCATCGATCAGCGCCGCGTCGCCCGCAGCGATGCGCTTGACCGACAGGTACTCCGCCTGCGCCGCGACCCAGTCGGGCACGTACAGGTCGGCGAACGGCTGGCCTTTTTTCACCGGGTCCAGCGTCGCGCGCACATGCAGGCGCTCGATGTAGCCGGCCGCGCGGGACTGCACCACCGACTGGTCGCGTTCGTTCCACGCGATGCTGCCGACCGCCGAGACGCGCGGCTGCAAGCGGCCCTCGACGACCTCGGCGGTGCGCACGCCCAGGTTCTGCTGGATGCGCGGGCTGACGCTCACCGTGCCCTGGTCATCAGCACCAGCGCCCCCGTACACCGGCACCAGCATCATGTCCATGAACGGCGACTTGGCCGGCGCGTCGAAGCGCTTCCCGGGCACCATCGGGTCGTGGTAGTACAGGATCGGTTTGCCGGTGGCCGGATCGATCTGGCCGGCCTTCAGGCCTTGCGCGATGTGGCGGCGCGTCGCGGCTTCACCGGCCGCGATGCTGCGGTTCGGGTCTTCGACGGGGTTCGCTTGTGGCGCCGTCGATGCCGACGACGCCGCAGCGCTGCCTTGATGCAGGCCGGCCCGGTAGAGCGCGTAGCCCCCGGCAGCGAGTGCGGCCACCAGCACGCTGGCGGCGATCAGTGCGTAGACGGTCTTCATGGCGCGGGCCTCTCGGATGCAGCGATCGAGGTGGAAGCATTCGAAGCCGACGCGGGGCCGGGCGCTTCGTCGCCGGGGAACAGGTGGTTCAAACTGGCCCACAGCCGGGCGCGATCCTTCTCGATGCGCAGGCGCTCGACACGCAGTTCCAGCTCACCGCGCCGCGCGTCGAGCAGCATCGGCAGCGAGCCGGTGGCGCTTGCGTACGCGGTCAGTGCCGCTGCGCTGCGCTGCTCGGCCAGCGGCAGCAGGGCGCTGTCGTAACGCTGCAGTCGCTCATCGGCGCTGCGCCATTCGTGCAGCATCGTGCGCACCTCGGCCGCGAGTTCGCGCTGCACGTCTTCGAGCTCGGCGCGGGCGCGTTCGACACCGGCCAGCTGCGCCGCCAGCTCGCGGTCCTGGCGGTGGTTCTGGTCCCACTGCAGGGGCACCGACAGGTTCACCGACACCATGTTCGAGTACGCCGACCCGCGCTGGCTGTAGCTGAGCTCGACACTCCAGTCGGCCTGCTTCGCAGCGCGCGCCAGCGTCGCGTCGCTCTCGGCCAGGGCCTGCTGCTGCGCTGCGACGGCGATCCGCGGGTGGCGCCCCAGGTGCGCAGCGACATCGCCCTGGGTCCAGTCGGGCAGCCGCAGCGTCGGCCGTTCACCGATCGGCTGCGCCGCCGCCGGGTCGCCGATCCAGCGCGCCAGCCGGGTGGTGGCCACAGCGATGTCGCGCTCGACCTGCGCGATGCGGTCGCGCGTTTGCTCGACCTCGCTGCGCGCGGCGTACACATCGGCCTGCGCGCCCTGGCCGTTGCGGTACAGCGTCTGCGCCGCGTCGACCTGTTGCAGGGCCTGGGTAGATTGCAGGCGCAGCAACTCGCGCACCGACTCGGAGAACGAGCGCTCCAGCCAGGCCAGCGCGGTGTCGCGCTGCAGATCAAGCAGCGTCGCCTGCTGGGCGATCTGCGCGGCATCGACCTGCTGCCGCGCGCGTTCGGTGCGGGCCTGCCGCTTGTCCGCGCGGGTGAATTCCTGCATCACGCCGATCGAGCGCTGGGTGTCGGGCTCGCGGGTCAGGCTGAATCGATTGCGCCCGCTGACCGGCAGGTCGTTGATGCCGAGCTTGAGCACCGGGTCGGGCAACTGGCCGGCAGCGCCCACCCGTTCGCGCGCCGCGCGGGTCTGCGCCTGTGCCGCGGCGACGCGCTGCGATTGCGCGGCAGCAGCCTGCACCGCCTGAGGCAGGGACAGGGACAGGCTTTGCGCGCCGAGCGGCACGCCGGGAATCCAGAGCGCCGCCAGCAGCGATGCCCGAAAAATGAAGTAGCGCATACCAACCCCTGAAGACGCACACCGTGCTCGTGGGCCCAACGTCCACGAGGTCGAACGGGAGGTTTCAGCAGGTCAAATGCGGTGACAGCAGTGGAGGATGCTGTGGGGCGGCGGGCGAGCCCGATCGCGGCGGCGCTGGCGTACCGTCCATGCCAGCCCGCCCACGGGACGGGCAGCGGTGGGGATCAGCGTGAACAACAGCAGCCAAGCCACGATGGCGACGCCGACCGGTGCCGCGTTGTCGGCCGGCTGACCGCCGGTCGAGCCGAACTGGCAGTGTTGCAGGCACAGGCCGGGCTGATTTGCATCGAGCGTCGTGTCGGACGCCAGCGCCTTCGACATCGTCTCGGCGCACGGCATGCCGACCATCGCACTCGAATTCGCGTCGGCGCGCGAAAGAACCTGCGGGCAGGTATACGCAGCCACCGCGACCTGAGTGAACAGGATCGTCGTGATCAGCCAGCCCGACAGCCAGCGCAGGACGGTTCGATGCAACAACACAGCGCGACGATAGCCGAAGCAAGTGATCGAAACAAACCGCCCCGCGCCAAGCCGAGCGAGCGTCTCCCGACGCTCGCCGTTCTCTCGGTCAGGCCTTCGCGCTCGGGCGGGCGCCGACTTCTTTCCACCAACGCTGCAAGAAGCCGCATTCGGCGGGAATGGTGATGCCGGACCAGCCCGCGAACTCGATGCTGCAATACAAGGTGAAGTCGGCGATCGTGATCTGGTCACCGACGACGAAGCGGTTCTTGCTCAGTTGATCGTCGAACTTCTTGAAGAACTTGCCCAGGCGGATGCGACCCCGATCGACCAGTTCCGGAACTTGCGGCACCGGATAGTCGTAACCCGGCAGCCCGCGATCCTTGAAGAACGGGTCCGTGTTGCGGAACACCTCACCGGCGGCCATCATGCCTTCGTCGAACGCACGGCGCTCCCACATGTCGACGACGGCGCGCTCGTACGGATCGCGACCCAGCAGCGGTGGGTTGGGATGGAGCTCTTCGAAGTAACGGCAGATGGCCATCGACTCGCCGATCTGGCGACCATCGTCGAGTTCGAGCATCGGCACCATCGCCTGCGGGAATTTGGCCTTGTACTCGGGGGTGAGCAAGTAGCGGTCGCCCGAGACCTGGATGACCTCGATGTCCTTGATGCCCTTCTCGACCAGAAACATGCGGAGTCGTTTCGGGTTCGGTGCAGCAGCCCAGTCGTAAATCTTCATTCGTCTTGTCTCCAGTGGGGTGATGGGAGCATGTCAGCATGACGGCGAAAAATTGCCGCATGTCTGTTCGTCGGCCCTACGCCGACACGCTCTTGTGGGTGTGCTTGGAACCGAGGCGCACAACTCAAACCGCCGCAGTCCAGCGCAGTCTGCAAAGCCTGTGCCGGGCTCTGCGCAGCCGCTGGCAGCGGGTGCGAGGCGCATTCACCCCGGGCATTCGTCGACAGCGCAGCGGCGGGCGACCCGACTGCGGACGGGTCGCAGTCCGGAAATCGTCCGCCATCTCATCCACAGATCGGCTTTCAGCCGCCGACTTGCATCCAAAAACAAGGCCTGCGCGTAATCGTCGAGGCGCGAGGCCATCTGGCTTGCGTGTAGGTGCAATCACTAGGTCCGGGAACTCATTTGCGAAGAATCGGACTTAGTTCATCGGGGGGCAAATCGCGGCGGTTGTGCCAGTTCGGCACACCCGGCTCGTCGTGATTTTGTTTTACCCGGCAATTTTGATCAAAGGAGCAACCAAGATGGAATCCGACAAGAGTGGTGTTGATCGCCGCAGCGTACTGCAAGGCGGTCTGGGAGGCGCGGTAGCGCTGGCGACCGGTCTGGGCGCGACCTCGGCGCACGCCAAGGAGTTGGCGGCGGGGTTCGTCATCAACAAGGAAAACTGGGACAGCATCAAG
>JANMTL010000018.1:0-34032 GCA_031390425.1 Rhizobacter sp. | reverse complement strand
CCCGCACCAGCGCGGGTGACAGGCCGAGGGATGAGAAGGGCATGAAGCCCCTACAAAGTATCAGTAAAGCTGCGCAGTTTGTCGGAGCGGCTGGGGTGCTTCAACTTGCGCAGCGCCTTGGCTTCGATCTGGCGAATGCGCTCGCGCGTCACGTCGAACTGCTTGCCCACTTCTTCCAGCGTGTGGTCGGTGCTCATCTCGATGCCGAAGCGCATGCGCAGCACCTTCGCCTCGCGCGGCGTCAGCGAGTCGAGGATGTCCTTCACCACGTCGCGCAGGCCGGCCTGCATGGCGGCTTCGATCGGCGCGGTGTTGTTGGTGTCTTCGATGAAGTCGCCCAGGTGCGAATCGTCGTCGTCGCCGATCGGCGTTTCCATCGAGATCGGCTCCTTGGCGATCTTCATGATCTTGCGGATCTTGTCCTCGGGGATCTCCATCTTCTCGGCCAGCGTCGGCGCGTCGGGCTCGAAGCCGAATTCCTGCAGGTGCTGGCGGCTCAGCCGATTCATCTTGTTGATGGTTTCGATCATGTGCACCGGGATGCGAATCGTGCGAGCCTGATCGGCGATGCTCCTCGTGATCGCCTGGCGGATCCACCAGGTCGCATAGGTCGAGAATTTGTAGCCACGGCGGTATTCGAACTTGTCGACCGCCTTCATCAGGCCGATGTTGCCTTCCTGGATCAGGTCGAGGAACTGCAGGCCGCGGTTGGTGTATTTCTTGGCGATAGAAATCACGAGGCGCAGGTTGGCCTCGATCATTTCCTTCTTCGCGTCGCGCGAGGCCTTCTCGCCCTCGTTCATCCGCTTGTTGATCTTCTTCAGATCGTCCAGCGGCACGACGGCGCGCGCCTGTTGATCGGTCAGCTTCTTTTGCAACTCTTGCACCGGCGGCAGGTTGCGCGCCAGCACCACGCTGTACGGCTTGCCGGCAGCGACCTCTTTCTCGGCCCACTTCAGGTTCAGCAGGTTGGGCGGAAAGCTCTTGATGAAGTAGTCCTGCGGCATGCCGCATTTGTCGACCAGGATCTTGCGCAACTCGCGCTCGTAGCGGCGCACGTCGTCGACCTGCGAGCGCAGGATGCCGCACAGCTTCTCGATCGTCTTGACCGTGAAGCGGATCGTCGTCAACTCGGCGCTGATGGCCTGCTGCGCCTTGCTGTAGGGGGCCGACTGGTAGCCCTCTTTCTCGAAGGCCTTGCGCATCTTGTCGAAGTTGATGCGCAAATTGGCGAACTTGGCCAGCGCCTGCGTCTTGAGCTCTTCGAGCTTTTTGGTCAGCGCCTTGCTGCCGCCGTTGCCGTCGTCGTCGTCTTCCTCGTCGAAGAAGTCGACGTCTTCCTCGGCCACGTAGTCATCGGCCTCACCTTCGGAGACGAAGCCGTCGACCACCTCGGAGATGGTCATCTCGGCCGCGCCGATGCGGTCGGCGTAGACCAGGATTTCGGCGATCGTCGAAGGCGATGCGCTGATCGCATACATCATGGCCTGCAGTCCGCCCTCGATGCGCTTGGCGATCTCGATCTCGCCTTCACGCGTCAGCAGCTCGACCGTGCCCATCTCGCGCATGTACATGCGCACCGGATCGGTGGTGCGGCCGAATTCGGAGTCGACGGTGGACAGCGCGGCTTCGGCAGCTTCTTCGGCTTCTTCTTCGGTGGCCACCGTCGCGCCGCCGCCCGCAATCAGCAGCGTGGCGGCGTCGGGCGCCTGCTCGTACACGGCGATGCCCATGTCGTTGAGCATCGACACGATGGCTTCGAGGATCTCGTTGTCGACCAGCTTTTCGGGCAGGTGGTCGTTGATTTCCTGGTGCGTCAGGAAGCCGCGCGTCTTGCCCATCTTGATGAGCGTTTTCAACTCCTGGCGGCGCTTGGCGACTTCTTCTTCGGTAAGTGCGGTCTCGTCGAGCCCGAACTCGCGCATCAGCGCGCGCTCCTTGGCGCGCGAGACCTTCATGCGCAGCGGCTTGGCCTTGACCTTCGAGTCGTCGTCGGTTGCGTCCGTGCTTTCGGCGACTTCGGCTTCCGGTTCGCCCTCCAGATCGGCTTCCAGATCAGAGAAGTCTTCCTCGCCGAGCTCGGGCTTGTTGACCTTCTCGTCGCTCTTCGCGGGCTTGCCGATGCGCTTGGCCTTCTCGTCGACAGGCGCTGCCTTGGCCAAGGCTTTGGCCGCAGGCTTGGCGACAGCCGCCGATTTGATCGCTGCAGACGAGGCCCGTGGCTTCACCGCAACTGCCTGCTTCGCGCCACCGGGTTTCGAGGCTGCAACCTTCACGGGGGTGGCGGGCTTGGCGGCCACGGCTGGCGCGCTTTTCTTCGCAGTCATGCAATTCCTCAAAGGGTCGGCGGATTCAGCGCCGGATTCTCAACAGATGGTGCCGCAGGTGCCGTCTCGCAAGCTCGAACCTTGTGGGACGTCGCAGTCGCAGGCCCCGGTGGGCCATTGCTGCATCGACAGGCCGACGAATCGGGGTGATCGAAGGCCCACAACAGACGCGGTAGGCAATGCTTGTGGCTGTCGGATGACCGGTTTGACAGCGCACAGGGCAGAGTGCGGCGTACGCCCGAAGGTGCTGCTGTCACGATCAGCTGCATCAGCGCAGCCGAGCATTATACCTTTTTACCACTGCGCACGGGGCTTTGCGGCCGCTTCAGCACCGCGTTCAGCGCTACGCCGGCGACGGGGTGGCGAGGGTCAACGAGGCCTTCAGGCGGGCGCGGCTTCGCATCAATTCGGCGCTGCGGGCTTGAATGTCGGGCGACATCAGACCGGACTCGAAGAGCTGCTCCAGCTCCACATCGACATCCCGCAGCCGCAGGTGATCGAGGATCAAATCGAGCTGCTGTCGCAGATCGGTGTGGGCTTCAGGCTCGTGGAACTGTGCGATTCGCTCCAGCGTCGCCTTGGCCGGCTCGTCGTCCTGCACCGCGTGCGTCAGTTCGTTGCGCAACGCAGCCGAAGCCAGCGGCCCGTGCTCGTGGAGGCATCGCTCGAAGCCGCCAAAAAGTGCGGCGTAAGGCGCCACTCGGTCGGCCAGCAGGTCGTGGCAGTGGCCGTCGAGTTCCCACCACATCTCGGCGCGGTGCAGCAGCAACCAGAGTGCGCGGTCGAGTTGGTTGGCCGCACCTTGGCGTGCGGCCCGCACGAGTCGCGTCTTCGGCGCTGCGCCCTGCCTGGCCGCTGGCCTGTGCAGGGTCGCCGAGATCTGCCACAGCCCGGCCAGTTCGCCTGCATCCAGCTTGGCGACCGCGCTGAGTTCTCCAAGGAGCTGGCGCTTCAGGACGCCCTCGGGCAGGGCCGCCCACAGCGGCCGGGCGTGCGCCAGAAAGCGCGCTCGGCCTTCGGCGGTGTCCAGATCGCACCCGTCCTGGGCCACGGCGGCGAGCTGACGCGACAGCGGAACAGCCTGCTCGATGCAGGCTCCGAAGCCGTCGGTGCCGTGCTCGCGCACATAGGAATCGGGATCGTGCTCGGGGGGAAGGAACAGGAAACGCACGCTGCGCAGGTCCGACGCATGAGGCAGCGCCGCTTCGAGTGCGCGCCCGGCCGCGCGCCGCCCAGCGGCGTCGCCGTCGAAGCTGAACACGACCGAGTCGGTGAAACGAAACAGCTTTTGCACGTGCTCGGCGGTGCAGGCGGTGCCGAGCGTTGCGACCGCATTCGGAAAGCCCAACTGGGCCAGCGCCACCACGTCCATGTAGCCTTCGACGACCAGGACGAAGCCGTGCTGCCGGATGGCGGTGCGCGCTTCGTACAGGCCGTACAGCTCGCGGCCTTTGCTGAACACCGGCGTTTCGGGCGAGTTCAGGTATTTCGGTTCGCCCCGGTCCAGCACGCGTCCGCCGAAACCGATCACGTCGCCCTGCACCGAGCGGATCGGAAACATGATGCGATCGCGGAACCGGTCGTAGCGCTTCGCATCGGCGTCCGAGCCGACTTCGGTGTCGTGCGCAATGACCAGACCGCTTTCTTCGAGCAGCGGATCGTCGTAGCGGGGGAAGGCGCTGGCCAGCGCGCGCCAGCCCTCGGGCGCGTAGCCCATTGCGAAGCGCGCCGCGACATCGCCGCTCAAGCCACGCTGTTTCAGATAGTCGACTGCACGCGGGCTGGTCTTGAGTTGCTTGCGATAGTGGTCAGCGGCTTTCGCGAGCACATCGGTCAGGGTGCTTTTCCGCTCTTTGGTTTTCTCTGCCTGCTCGCGCTCTTCGGGAGAGCGGTCGTCTTGCGGAACGGTCAGGCCTACCTGTTGGGCCAGATCGTGAACGGCATCGATGAAGCCCATGCCGGAGTGCTCCATCAAAAATCCGATCGCATTGCCATGCACGCCGCAACCGAAGCAGTGATAGGTCTGGCGGCTGGGGCTAACGGCGAAGCTCGGGGATTTTTCGCCGTGGAACGGGCACAAACCCATGTGGTTTGCGCCGGATTTTTTAAGCTTCACGTACCGACCGACCACGTCGGCGATGTCGATGCGGCCGAGCAAATCTTGGAGAAACGTGGGGGAGATCACGTCCTCAGTTTAGCGGTCGACTCCGGGCGGTTGGCTGCTGCAGACTCCACCCCAATCTAGCCCGAGCTGGCGAAGACGCGCGCGACTTCGCCGACATCGGACGCTCACTTTGCGAGCAGCTTCAGACCGTGAACTCGCTCAATTGGCGCCCGGCGGACAGCGCGGCTTTCAGCCACTTGGGCTGCAAGCCACGGCCGCTCCAGGTTTCACCGGTCGCCTTGTTGCGGTACTTCGCAGCAACTTTCCCGCCTTTGGTGGCACTGGCCGCACGGGTCGGCGATTTCACGGCAATGTCGGCCACGCTCAAACCATATTCCTGCATCAAGGTCTTGACCTTGTCGATGGCGTTCGCGAGCTCTTCCTTGCGGGTCGACTCGATTTCTTTGTCCAACGCCGCTTTGCGGTCCAGCAATTCTTTCAGTGTCGACATGGGGATTCCTCGTGGGTCGATTAATGGGCCGTCGAATAACAACGAACACAGGCAGTATACAAAACTCGCCCCGACCATTAAACCCCAGAGGCCGGATGTTTGTTAATTAATCCGTAAAACCACAAGCAACAGCGAATCTCCCTCTGCTGGGCAGCGAATCAAAACTCATTTACGCGGAGGGCGGTACGTAACCTGCAGGCTGCTCGGCGCCGGTTCCGAAAAAGAAATTCTCCATCTGGCGTGCCAAATATTGACGCGAGCGCAGGTCCGCCAGATTCAAGCGGTTCTCGTTGACCAGCATCGTCTGGTGTTTCATCCACAGCAGCCACGCTTCCTTGCTGACCTCGTTGTAAATGCGTTTGCCGAGTTCGCCGGGATACGGCGCGTAGTCCAGGCCTTCGCCTTCTTTCTTCAGGTGGATGCAATTGACGGTGCGTGCCATGTGATAACTCCAAAAAAATGGTTTCGATGCGACGTGGTTGCGGCAGGTCGGGCGAGCGTGGGTCTCACGCCAGCGTCTTGACCAACACCTGCGAGCGGCGGTCCCAGTTGTATTTCCGTTGACGCGCCTCGGGCAACCACTCTGGACCGACCTGCTCGAAACCGCGCTTGATGAACCAGTGCATCGTTCGCGTGGTCAGCACAAAAATGCTCGTCAAACCCATCGCCCGGGCGCGCTGTTCGACGCGTTTGAGCATGCGCTCGCCGTCGCCTTGCCCTTGCACATTGGGCGACACGGTCAGCGCCGCCATCTCGCCCGTTTGTTTTTCAGGATAAGGGTATAGCGCGGCGCATCCGAATATCACGCCGTCGTGTTCGATCACCGTGTAGAAATCGATATCGCGTTCGATTTCTGTTCGGTCGCGTTTGACCAGCGTGCCGTCGTTCTCGAAAGGCTCGATCAATTGAAGAACACCACCGATATCGTCGGCGGTGGCTTCGCGCAGGCTTTCGAGTTTTTCATCGACGATCATGGTGCCCACACCATCGTGGGTGAATGATTCGATCAGCACCGAGCCATCGACAGAAAACGGAACGATGTGCACGCGGTCGACGCCGCTCTGGCTGGCCTTGACGGCGTGCTGCAAATAGAACGCCGTGTCGGTCGGTTGTTGCGGATTCGGCAGCGAGGCCAACAGTTTCTCGGCATCGGCAAGCGCGAGTTCCTGATCGATGTCGCTGTTCGGATCGGTGATATCGAGCGGTATGCCTTTGACCTCGGTGAGATAAATCAGTTTGTCGGCCTGCAAGGAAATCGCGGTGCTGGCGGCCACGTCTTCCATGCTGAGATTGAAGGCCTCACCGGTCGGCGAAAAACCGAATGGCGACAGCATGACGAGGGCGCCGAAGTCGACCGCGCGACGGATGCCCACCGCATCGATCTTGCGGACCAATCCGGTGTGGATGAAGTCGACGCCATCGATCACGCCGACCGGCTTCGCGGTGATGAAGTTGCCCGACACGACGCGGATCTGGCTGCCCGACATCGGTGTGTTCGGCAGGCCTTGCGAGAACGCGGCTTCGATCTCGTAGCGCAACTGGCCGGCGGCTTCCTGCGCGCAGTCGAGCGCCACCGCATCGGTGATGCGCATGCCGTGGCTGTAGCGAGATGCGTGGCCCTTGGCCTTGAGTTGCTCTTCGACCTGCGGCCGGAAGCCGTGCACCAGCACCACCTTGATGCCCATCGCATGGATCAGTGCCAGATCTTGCGCAAAGGTGTGGAGCTTGCCGGCCGCGATCAGCTCCCCGGCGATCGCGACGACAAAGGTCTTGCTGCGATGGGCGTGGATGTACGGCGCGACCGAACGGAACCACGGAACGAAGGTGTGCGGAAAGACCAGATTGGTGGGGGAGTTCATTGCGGCGCGATTGTGCCGCAGCGACGGTGGAAGACGGTTGACTTGTCACAGGCGTTGCTACACCATTTTCGCCCCATCAACCGAGGAGCGATTCATGGATCCATTCAACACTGTGGGCGCGTTCAGCTGGGCCGAACTCATCACCCCCGACCCCGTCGCCGCTGCCGAGTTCTACGGCAAGCTGTTCGGCTGGTCGTTCAAGGCCATGGACAACATGGGCCAGGCTCCTTACCACGTCATTCACGTCGGCGAGTCCAGCGTCGGTGGCGTGATGGCACCGCCGCCCGACGCACCGCCGATGCCGCCGCACTGGGGTTCGTACGTGACGGTGGCCCGCTGCGACGACACCGTGGCGCAGTGCACCGCACTCGGCGGCAAGGTGCTGGTGCCGCCGCTGGACATTCCCGATGTCGGCCGCATGGCGGTGGTGCAAGACCCGCAAGGTGCCGTCATCAACGTCATCAGCTACCTCTTTCCGCAAGCTTGATCGGGCGGCCGGGCGGCCGATAATCACGTCCCCGTGCCGCCTCCCGTTGCCCACCCCGTCCCTCCCATCGTCTACCCCGAGTCGTTGCCGGTCAGTGCGCGGCGTGACGAGATTGCCGAAGCCATCCGCGCCAACCAGGTGGTCATCGTCTGCGGCGAGACCGGCTCGGGCAAAACGACCCAACTGCCGAAGATCGCGCTCGAATTAGGGCGCGGCCGCGGTGCCGGTGGACGCGGCCTGATCGGCCACACGCAGCCGCGGCGCATCGCGGCGTCTAGCGTCGCCAAGCGCATCGCGCAGGAGCTGAATTCGCCGCTCGGCGAGGTGGTCGGCTTCAAGGTGCGCTTTCAAGATCGGCTGACACCGGGCGCCAGCGTCAAGCTGATGACCGACGGCATCCTGCTGGCCGAGACGCAGACCGACCCGTTGCTGCGCGCCTACGACACGCTCATCATCGACGAGGCGCACGAGCGCAGCCTCAATATCGACTTCCTGCTCGGCTACTTGCGCCAGTTGCTGCCACGCCGGTCCGACCTGAAGGTGATCGTCACGTCGGCGACGATCGACGCCGATCGGTTTGCCGGGCACTTTGCGGGGCAGAACGGGCCCGCTCCGGTGATTCAGGTGTCGGGCCGCCTGTTCCCGGTCGAGCAGCGCTGGCGGCCGTTTGTGGACAGCCGCATGAATGGGGAAGAGCGCGGCCTGAACCACGCGATCGCCGATGCAGTGGACGAGTTATGGGCGACGGGCGGGGCAGGCTCCGGCGGCGACGTGCTCGTGTTCCTCCCCGGCGAGCGCGAGATCCGCGATGCAGCCGATCACCTGCGAAAGCACCATCCCCCAGGCGTCGAGGTGGTGCCACTGTTCGCGCGGCTCAGCCAGCAGGAACAAGACCACATCTTCGAGCCGCACAGCGCACGCCGCATCGTGCTGGCCACCAACGTCGCCGAGACCTCGCTGACGGTGCCGGGCATCCAGTACGTGATCGACGCCGGCACGGCGCGCGTGAAGCGCTACAGCTACCGCAACAAGGTTGAGCAGTTGCAGATCGAGCCGATCAGCCAGGCTGCGGCCAACCAGCGCGCCGGGCGCTGCGGGCGGGTCAGCGACGGCATCTGCATCCGGCTGTACGACGAGAAAGATTTCACCGCCCGCCCGAAGTTCACCGATCCGGAAATCATGCGATCGTCGCTGGCCGGCGTGATCCTGCGAATGAAGTCGTTGAACCTCGGGCTGGTCGAGGACTTCCCGTTTCTGGAGTCGCCGCCGCGCCGCGCCATCGCCGACGGCTACCAGTTGCTGTCGGAGCTCGGCGCGGTCGATGAGCAGAACGAGCTGACGCCGCTGGGCACGGAGCTGGCGCGCCTGCCGCTCGACCCGCGCGTGGGCCGAATGATCCTGGAGGCGCGCAGCCGACAGGCGCTCACCGAGGTGCTGATCGTCGCCAGTGCGATGAGCGTGCAGGATGTGCGCGATCGGCCGCTCGAAGCGCAGCAGGCGGCCGACGAGGCGCACAAGAAGTTCGATGACGAGCGATCCGAATTCCTCGGCACGCTCAAGCTGTGGAAATGGCTCGAAGCCTCGCGCGGTGCGGGCCTGACCGCAGACGGGCATGAAGCACACCGCGAACACAAGCTCAGCGTGCGCAAGCAGGAGCTGTTGTTGCGCGAGCACTTCATCTCGCCGCGCCGCGTGCGCGAGTGGCGCGACATTTATTCGCAGCTGCTCACCGTGGTCGCCGAGCACGGCTGGCGGCTCAACGCGTCGCCGGCCACCTACGAGCAACTTCATCTGTCGCTGCTGGCCGGCCTGCTCGGCAACATCGGCGTCAAGAGCGACGAGGACGAGTGGTACCTCGGCGCACGCGGTATTCGCTATTACAGGCATCCCGGCATCAACCTGTCGAAGAAGCCGGGCCGCTGGATCGTGGCGGCCGAACTGGTCGAGACGACCCGGCTGTATGGACGCGGCATTGCGGCGATCGAGCCGCAGTGGCTGCCGCAGATCGCAGCGCACGTCATCAAGACGCAACTGCTGGAGCCGCACTGGGAGAAGAAGGCCGCCGAGGTGATCGCGCTCGAGCGGGCGACGCTGTACGGCATCGTCGTCTACAGCAACCGGCGCGTGACCTTCGGGCTGGTCAACCCGGCCGAGGCGCGCGAAATCTTCATCCGCGAAGCGCTGGTTGCGGGCGAGTGGGAGACGCGGCTGCCGTTCGTCGCGGCCAACCGAAAGCTCATCGCGCAGGTCGAAGACCTGGAGCACAAGTCGCGCCGCCAGGACGTGCTGGTCGACGACGAGTTGATCCACGCGTTCTACGACCAGCAGTTGCCGGCCGACGTGTGCAGTGGCGCGACGCTGGAGCGCTGGTATCGCCACGAGGTCAAGCGCCAGCCGAACCTGCTGCTGTTGACGCGTGACGAGCTGATGCGGCACGAAGCCGCCGGCATCACCACCGCCGCATTCCCGAAGACGCTGCGCATGGGCGGTGTCGATTGCCCGGCGGTCTACCTGCACGAGCCCGGCGACGCGAAGGACGGCGTGACGGTGACGGTGCCGATCTATGCGCTGAATCAGGTCAGCGACGAGCGCTGCGAATGGCTGGTGCCCGGCCTGCTGAAGGACAAGGTGCTGGCGCTGGTCAAGAGCCTGCCTCAGCGGCCGCGCTCGCGTCTGGTGCCGCTGCCGGAGTACGCCATGGCATTCATCGCCGATGTGGACGCGGCGCACGCGAAATTGGGCTCAGGCAGCGGCGGCCTGGTCGATGCCTTGCTGAAGCACGTGCGTGACAAGACCCAGGTCGATGTGAAGCGCGCCGACTTCAAGCCCGAGCAGGTACCCGCCCACCTGTACATGAACATCCGGGTCGTCGATGACAACGGCCGACAGTTGGGCATGGGCCGCAACCTGGCGACGCTGAAGGCCGAGCTGGGCGGCCAGGCGCGGTCGGCGTTCCAGGCGCTGGCGCAGTTGAAGGGGCCAGTTGCTGCACCAGGACCCTCACCCCGACCCTCTCCCGCGGGCGGGAGAGGCAGCGGCAAGTTCGCGACTCCTCACCCTCTCCCGCCTGCGGGAGAGGACCGGGGGCAAAGCGGGGCTTTCGAGCGGTCTGCCGCGAGCCCGCGCAGCGGTTCCGGCCTGCCAGCCGGAACGCGCACTGCAAGTGAGGGTTCGGCCGAAACGCTCCACACCGACTGGACCTTCGGCGAGTTGCCCGAGCTGCTCGAAGTGCGCCGTGGCGACCAGACGATGGTCGGCTTCCCCGCGTTGATCGATCGCACAACTGCCGTGGCGATCGAGGTCTTCGATGAGCCCGCCATCGCCGCTGCTCGCCACCGCGAGGGCCTGCGTCGGCTCGTCTCGCTGCAGATTCGCGAGGCGCTGAAGTACCTTGAAAAGAACATTCCGGACCTGCAGAATATGTCGGTGCTGTATCTGGCGCTCGGGTCGGCCGACGAGTTGCGCGAGATGGTCATTGCACTGGCCGTCGACCGGGCATTTCTTGCCGATCCCTTGCCCACCGATGCCGCCTCTTTTCGACGCCGCGTCGATGAAGGGCGAGGGCGCCTGACGCTGATCGCCAACGAGATCGCGCGCAGTGCCTTTGCGGTGCTGGTCGATCACGCTGCTGCGGTTCGCAAACTGAAGGACTCGCGCGCGCCGAAGGAGGTCTCGGACGACGTCGAGGCGCAGCTCGCGCGGCTGGTGGGGAAGCGCTTTCTGCATACGACCCCGTGGTCTCAACTGGCCCACCTGCCGCGCTACCTCAAGGGCGTCGTGATGCGGCTCGACAAGTGGCGCGCCGACCCGGCGCGCGACGCTGCGCAGCTGAGCGAGCTGCGCCCGATCGAGCAACGCTTTGCGCGCACCCTGATCGACCGCAAAGGCGTGCGCGATGTGCGGCTCGACGAGTTCCGTTGGCTGCTCGAAGAGCTGCGCATCAGCCTGTTCGCGCAGGAACTGCGCACGCCGCAGCCGGTCAGCGCCAAACGACTGGAGAAGGCCTGGGCGCAATTGACGCAGTGACCTCGGTCGCCTTCACACTGCGCGATAGGTGCAGAAAGTTGTCGCGCTGCTACCGGGGCGCCTTTTGCCGACATACAATGCAAGGCTCGGGGCGTAGCGCAGCCTGGTAGCGCACCTGGTTTGGGACCAGGTGGTCGTGAGTTCGAATCCCACCGCCCCGACCATTTTTCAGATCGACTCCAGCGCCTGGCGCTGAAGCTCTCCGGTGTCACGTTGCGGTCTCGATTGCGTTGTGCATCAACCGGTCGCGTACCCAGCTGCTTGTCAACGGTGGCGGTAGCTCAACCGGATAGAGCACCAGCCTTCTAAGCTGGGGGTTACAGGTTCGATTCCTGTCCGCCGCGCCCCCTGCGACGCCCGGCCTCGCGAGCTGACCCGCGAATACACTCCGGCCGACATGGCCGCTGCGTTTCCTGCCCCCGATTCAACAATTCTCGCTGCCTGTGCGCATGCGGTTTGTGCATGTTCACCGCGTTGAAGCGCTGGTGGGCCAGTGGCCCGGGACGAACTCGCAGCCTGCATTTCAAAGCGGTCGAGACCTGGGCCGACCGCTCGGGATTTCGCTTTCGCCAGGCCCCGGACGGCCAGCGTTTCGTGGTCGAGGCCGCGTCTGGCGGGCAGGTGCTGCGCATGGAGTGGGGACCCTCGCAACGCAGCTACATCGTGCAGAGCGAGTTGCGCATTCGCATCGACCTGAACCTGCCGGGCTCGCTGCAACTGCTGGCGCTGACGTTGCCGCTTATGGAGCAACTGGAATCTGAAACCTTCGAGCGTTACACCCAAGACGCGCAAACCGTCATCGACATGTCGACGCCCGAAGAGATGCGCTGGCTGGCGATGTTTCCGAAAATCGACTTGTCGTTCGACAAGCTGCTGCAGTCCCGCTTTTGCGTGCTCGGCGTCAACCCGGTGTGGTCGATGTCCTGGATCAACGGCCCGCTGGGCGCCCAACTCGGGCGTGCCGCGCAAGACTTGCTCAGCACCGACACCCCGTTCGTGTTGATGACGATGCGCGGCAAGCTCTATTTGCGCATGCAGCTCGCCGCCCCACGCCCGCAAGCGCTGTCGCAGTGCCTGGAAGTGTTCGACGCCGCTGCGCAATCGGCGCAGCAGATCACCGGACAGATCCCGCCGAGCAACGCCGAGTGGGCCTCGACGGCCAGCACCTCCTGGCAGACGCAGATTCCGATCGACGACGAAGCGGCGGATTCGACACGCTTTTGACTCTCGGCGCTTGACCGGGCGCAGCAGGCTGCGTGCTAGAGTCATTTTCGTTACCTTTCTTTACCGCGAGCATGCGCAAAGCAATCACGACTGTCGTCGCGGGAGTGGGTCTGGCCTTGTGTTCGCAGTCGCTGATGGCGGTGGGATTCGGCCGCTTGGTCAACGCGACCACACTGGGCCAGTCGCTCGATGTCGCGGTGGCGCTCAGCGCCGACGCTACAGAACAAATCACACCTGAATGCGTCGCTGCCGACGTGGTGATCGGCGACAGCGTGCTGCCGCGTCCGGCCGTGCGGGTACGCCTCGAACCGCCTGCGGCCCATGGCACGCGCTTGCTGCGGGTGACCACCTCGGTGCGCATCGACGAGCCGATCGTCAACATCACAGTGTCGGTGGCCTGCCCGTTGCGCGTCAGCCGCCAGTTCGTCGTGTTCGTCGACCCGCCGCTTTCGGCTGCAGAGCAAGCCGTCGCGGTCGCGGTCGACCCGCCGGCCGCTGCACCCGCGTCGGTGACGGCAGCGGCCGTCAACGCGACGCCTGAACCGGTGACCGCTCGCAGCGCCGCTGACTTGGCGAGACCCGACGCTGCAGCGCCGTCGCCCGAGCCGCCGGTCACGCGGCCGCCGCGGCGCACGGCGAGACCGTCTGCAGCGAAAGCTGCATCGAGCAAAGCGCAGTTCGCACGCCGGTCGCAAGCGGCGGCACGCAAAGCACGTCGTGGCGTTTCGACCGAAGCGCGTGCCCGCAGCGCCACTTTGCGTCTCGAACTGGAGCGTGCCACCGGCCCGGCGCCAGCGGCACCGCGCGTCGCTGCGGCAACCGCTGCGCTGCAGCCTGTGGCGTTCGTGCCGACCGCGGTGGCGGCCAGCGCGGCCGCGCCATCCGATGCCGAGCGTGCGGCCGAAGGGCAGCGGGTGGCGATCGAAGCCTTGCGGCAGCGTATCCATCAGCTGCAGGTCGACTCCGACGCGTCCGGCCAGAGCGTCGCGCAACTGCAAGCCCGCCTGCAAGCCGCCGAAGCGTCGGGCTCGGCCGGTTGGTTTTGGTACGCGTGGGCCGCGGCCGGTGCGGCGCTGTTGCTGTGGATCGGTCTGCTGATCGGCCGCCGCTCCGCTGCCGCTCGCCCCGGCACGCGTTGGTGGAGCGCCGAGGCGGCGGCGCGCGTACCGAGCCCTGCCGTCGGCGCTTCGGCAGCGTCTGCGTTCATCGCCAACGCAGGAGCACCTTCGCCCGACGGGACCGAGGCTTCGGATGACCCGCCGGCGACCGATCCGATTCCCCTCATGGTGACCGAACCGCTGCCGCTGTCGGCGCTGCGGCGTGTCTCGCCGGGGTTCGGCGACACCGTGGCGTGCGTCGGCACCGCACTGGCGGCAGCGCCGCCACCGACTGCGCGACTGAGCGCCGACGAGCTGATCGATCTCGACCAGCAGTCGGCGTTTTTCGTGGCGCTCGGTCAGGACGATGCGGCGATCGATTTGCTCCACGCCTTCTTGCGTGGCAACGGGGGTGCCAGCCCGTTGCCGTACCTGAAGCTGCTGGAAATTCATCGCCGTCGCGGCGAGCCTGAAGCCCATGAAAAAATCCGCGAATGCCACGCGCAGCGCTTCGGCGTGTCGGCGCCCGGCTGGGACGATGCGTCCGGCAGCGCGCTCGCAAACCACGCCGAGCTGTTGCAGCAGATCGAGTCGGTCTGGGCCGATCCGGGCCAGGCGATGTCGTTGATCGAGTCCGTGCTGGTGGGCAGCGATCCATCGGCCGCGTCGTTCGACCTGCCGACCTTCGGCGACCTGCAGTTTCTCTACCAGCTTGCCCGCTGCGTGCGTGAGTTGGACGGGCCGACCCAGGCCAGCGTGGACTTGCTGTTGCCGCTGTCGTCCGAGGACCAGGCGCACTCGGTGCTTGCGACATCCCGTTCGACCCCGTCGGCCATCGATCTCGAACTGGATTTCTCGCCGCCCGGCGCCGACCCGAAGTCGCGCGACTGAGATCGGGGCATCGCGCGGCCAGGCGCCGCCCCGATGCCGATCAGAGTCGGCGCAGCCGTTCCAATGCGAGTTCCAGCGTTGCGGTCTGCTTGGCGAAGCAAAAGCGGATCAACCGTTGCTGGACATCACCGGCATAAAAGGCCGACATCGGAATTGCTGCGACGCCGATCTCGCGCGTCAGTCGCTCGCAAAACGCGGCCTCGTCCTGATCGCTGATGTCGGCGTAGTCGGCGCACTGGAAATAGGTGCCTGCCGTCGGCAGCGGACGCAGCCGGGTGGCGCGCAGCCCCGCTGCGAACAGATCGCGCTTTCGCTGGTAGAACGCGGCCAGCTCCAGATGCGGTTGCGGGTCGCGCAGGTAGGCCGCCAGCCCGTGCTGCACCGGCGTGTTGACGGTGAACACGTTGAACTGGTGCACCTTGCGGAACTCGGTGGTCAACGCGGCTGGCGCGGCCACGTAGCCGACCTTCCAGCCGGTGACGTGATACGTCTTGCCGAAGCTCGACACCACGAAGCCGCGTGCGGCCAGCTCGGGCCAGCGGGCCAGGCTTTCGTGGCGCACGCCGTCGTAGACCATGTGCTCGTAGACCTCGTCACCGATGACCAGCACGTCGGTCGGCCGCAGCAGTTCGGTCAAGCGCTGCATCTCGGCGGCGCTCCAGACGGTGGCGCTCGGGTTGTGCGGCGTGTTGACGACGATCAGGCGCGTGCGCGGCGTCAGCGCCTGCGCGATGCGATCGAAGTCGGGCCGGAAGCTGCCGGGTGTCAGCGGCACATGCACCGCCACGCCGCCGGCCAGCGCGACGTTCGGTGCGTAGCTGTCGAAGCACGGGTCGAGCAGGATCACCTCGTCGCCCGGCTGCACGACGGCCAGCATGATGGTCAGGATCGCCTGCGTCGCGCCAGCGGTCACGGTGATCTCGCTGCCGGGGTCGTAGGCCGGGCCGTACAGCGTCGCGATCTTGTCGGCGATCGCTTCGCGCAGCGCGGGCACGCCGGGCATCGGCGGGTACTGGTTGTGGCCGCTGCGCATCGCGTGGTTCACCGCATCGACCAAGCGCGGATCGCAGTCGAAATCAGGGAACCCCTGGCCCAGATTCACCGCGCCGTGCTGCTGCGCCAGCGCCGACATCAGGCTGAAGATCGTCGTGCCGACCTGTGGCAGTCGGCTGTGCAGTGCAGGCGTTCGGTGCGCTGCGGGTGCGCCGGGCCCGGCACTCATTCGGCAGCCGCAGCGCCGCCGATGCTGCGTGTGATCAGCGCCCGGCTCAGGCGTTCGGACACCATCTCGGCGAACACATAGACGAAGTTGCGCAGGTAGCCGCCGCGCTTGAACGCGATGCGCGCGACGTTTTGGCCGAACAACTGGCCGGCCGGCCGCCACACCAGGTCGCCGCCCGGCGGGTCGTCGCGCACCGCCATCTCGGCGACGATGCCGATGCCCAGACCGAGGCGCACATAGGTCTTGATCACGTCGGAGTCGATCGCTTCGAGCACCACGTTCGGCCGCAGCCGGCGCGCCTCGAAGGCCAGGTCGATGCGGGTGCGGCCGGTGAAGGTCGGGTGGTACGAGATCAGCGGCTCGACCGCGAGCTGCTCCAGCGTCAGCCGCTCGCTTTGCGCGAGTGGATGCCCGGCCGGCATCACGACCACGTGCTGCCATTCATAGCAGGGCAGCGTGACCAGTTCGTCGTACCGGTCCAGCGATTCGGTCGCCAGCCCGACCTCGGCGACTTCTTCGATCACCATGCGCGCCACCTGCTGCGGGTTGCCTTGGTGCAGGCTCACGTTGACCTTCGGGAAGCGCTTGCGCAGCCGCGCCACCGGCTCGGGCAGCACGTAGCGCGCCTGCGTGTGCGTGGTTGCAATCGACAGCGTGCCGGCGTCCTGATTCGAGAATTCGTCGCCGATGCGCTTGAGGTTGTTGACCTCGCGCATGATGATCTCGATCGCCTTCAGCACCTCCTGGCCTGGCTCGGTGACGCGGCGCAGCCGCTTGCCGTGGCGCGCAAAGATGTCGACACCGAGTTCGCCTTCGAGTTCGAGGATCGCCTTCGACACGCCGGGCTGCGAGGTGAACAGCGCCTTCGCGGTATCGGTCAGGTTCAGGTTCTGCCGAACAGCTTCTTGCACGAAACGGAATTGATGCAGGTTCATGCGGCGTCCGACTTCAAATGCACACCTGCCAGCGACGCCGCGGCGATGGCCTCGATGACGCCGGGTGCTTCGCCGATCGACGAACGCACAGCCCAGGTGACCTGCGGATGCGCAGTGCGCAAGGTCTCGATCAACACCGGCAGGTCCTTGCGCACATGCCCGCCGGTGCCGAGGAACAGCGGCACCACATCGACGTGGGTGCAACCTGCTGCGGCCAGCGCATGACCGGCGTCGAGCAGATTCGGGCTCATGAATTCGAGGTAACTCAGCGCGACCAGCACCTCGGGCGCCCGCTCGCGCACCGTGGCGAGCACGGCCTCGAACGGCAGCGACCAGTTCGGATCGCGCGCACCGTGGGCAAACAGCAGCAGGCCTGATTTCATCGAGTTCATCGTCGTCAACGGTACCGAACCAGCCAGGCGAAAGCCGCCATCGACATCAGCAGGAACAGCGCGCTCGGCGCGGCGGCGACGATCCACGGCGTCCAGTTGCGCAGCAGCCCGAGGTGACCGGCCAGGTTGTTGAGCAACACGAAGCTGATGCCCAGCATGATGCCGCCGAACACCTTCAGGCTGATGCCGCCGGACCGCGAATGCAGGTAAGCGAACGGCAGCGCCAGACCGACCATCACCAGGCAGGCGAACGGGTACAACGCGCGTTTCCAGAACTGGATCTCATAGGCCTGGGCGGCCTGCTCGTTGGTGTCGAGGTGGCCGATATAGCGCCACAACTCCAGCGTCGACATCGTCGCCAGCGGCAGCAGCGCCGAGGCCACCACGTCCGCCGACAGCCCGCCGTTCCACTGCCAGCGCGGCAGGTTTTCGGTGGACACCTGGGGCGGCTGCGCGCCCACGCCGGGGATCCAATGGGTGATGCTGACATTCGACAGCGTCCAGGTGGATTGCCCTTCGACGGTGCCCGACTCGGCAGCGATCTGCCGCAGCAGCCGGGCGTCGTCGTCGAACTCGAAGATCTTGATGCCCAGCATTTGGCCTTGCGCGCCGGTGCGCGCCACATTGATCGAGTAAGAGCGTTCGCCGTCGGCGGTGGTCTGTCGGTCCTTCAGCCAGGTGCCCGAACGTCCGAGGGCGATGCCGCCCCGGGCCACAGCCTTCAGTTGGACCGCGCGGTTTTCTGCGATCGGCGTCAGGTAGTCGCCGACGACGAAGGTCAGCACACCGAACGCGATGCCGAGCGTGGCGAGCAGCCGCAGCGCTCGCGCCGGCCCAAGCCCGCCGGTGCGCAAGATGGTGAACTCGGATGACTGAGCCAGCCGCGACAGCGCGTAGATCGTGCCGATCAGCACGGCGATCGGTGCCAGTTCGTAGAAGTGCGCCGGAAGCTCGAGCAGGCTCGCCGCCGCACCGACCAGCACCGAACTGCCACGCTTGGCCGACGTGGACAGCGCATCGACGAAATCGATGAAATAAAACAGCGACAGAAACGCCAGCGACACGAAAGCCACCGAGCTGACGATGTCGACATAGAACAGGCGCCGCACTGTCTTCATGGGCGGGCCAGGCGCTGGCCTGCGGCGACCTTGATCCAGCCCGGTCGGTTGGCTGCGGTGTCGCGCCACCACATCAGGAACAGCGCCAGCAACAACGCGCTGCCGTGGGCGGCGATCAGCGCCGTGCCCATGCCCAGCTTGCTGTTGGCCACCCAGACTTGCGACAGCGTGATCACGTTGTAGTAGATGACGAAGGTCAGCAAGGCGAACAGCAGGTTCCAGTTGCTGGCGCGCCGCGGGTTGATCGCCGCCAGCCCGATCGCCAGCAACACCATGTTGGCGGCTGCCAGGGTCAGACCGACCCGCCACGTCAGCTCGCCGCGGTATGCGGGGCTGGGCTGGCGCAACAGCTCGAGCGTCGGACGCGCTTTCGGGGGCAGGTTGTCTGCGCTCGTCACCAGCCGATCGCCGACGATCACGTCATAGTTCTGAAAGCGCGCGAGCGTTTTCTCCGAGTTCTTCAGGTCGACCTCGTTGCGCTGGCCGTTGCCGAGACGCAGATAGCGGCTCTCGTCCTCGACCTCGACGCGGCCGGTGCGCGCGGTGGTCACCGACTCGGAGCCCTTCAGGCGGCCGTAGATGAAGACGTTGCGTCCGTTGGCGCTGTCCTGCGAATCGCGTTCGATGAAGAACACCCGGCTGCCGTCGCTCGAAGACTGGAACTGCCCCGGCGCGACGCGCGACAGGTCGGAGCGGCGCTCGAACTGATCGCGCAGTTCGGCGCTGCGTTCGTTGACCCACGGCCACACGAGAAGCGCCAACAGCAGCACGACCAGCAACACCGGCCATGTGTTGCGCAGGACCTTTCGAACGAAGCGCGCCATGATCACGCCGCTGGCGAACCAGATCGTCATTTCGCTGTCGCGGTACATGCGTCCGAGCGTGCCGACCACCGCGACGAACATCGACAGCGCCAGCATCGTCGGCAGGTGGGCGAGGGCGGTGTAGCCGAGCAGCAGCACCACGTCCTGCGGCGACACCTTGCCACCGGCGGCGAGCCCGAGCGTGCGGATCAACATCATCGTCAGCACGATGGTCAGGATGACCACCAGGGTGGCGCCGAAGCTGCGCGCCAAGTCTCGACGCAAGGTTGAATCGAATAACATCGTCAGCCCTATTGATCAATCGGCATTATGGACTTCAGACACCTCGTTGCTGCCCCTGCTTCACTGTCTCCCATCGCTGCCGACGCGCTGCTGTTGATCGTTCACGGCAGCGCGCTCGACGCCTCGCTCGAACCTGCGCTGACGGCGCTGATCGACGACGCCATCGACGCCGGAGATTTCGAGTTGAAGACCGGTCGCACGTTCTACGTTCATCGGCCCGTCGGCATGAAATCCACCCGCTTGCTGGTGGTGGCTGCAGCAGCGGCCGGCGTCAAGTCGTTCAAGGCCGCCGTCGCGGTTGGGCTGGGTCAGTTGAAGGGCTCAGGCGCCAAGCACGTCGCGGTCGCGGTGGCCGATGCCGCCGCGCTGACCGCGTTGCATGGCGAGGCCCTGGCGACCTGTGCTGCCGATGCGATCTATGTCTATCGCCACACCAAGCCGAGTGCGCCCAAAGCGGCGGCAATGGTGCGCTTCACGCTGGTCTGCGGCAAGGCGCAGGCGCGCGACGTGGCGGCTGGTTTGCAACGCGGCGCGGCCATCGCAGCCGGTGTCACGCTGGCGCGCGAATGTGGGAACCGGCCGGGTAATTTCTGCACGCCGACCTACCTCGCCGAGCAAGCCGAGCGTCTCGGCAAGGAGCACGGCCTGAAGGTGCAGGTGCTCGATCGCAAGGCGGTCGAGAAGCTCGGCATGGGCTCGTTCCTGGCGGTGGCGCAAGGCTCCAGCGAGCCGCTGCGTTTCATCGTCGCGCGCTACGAAGGGGCACCCAAATCGCAGGCGCCGTTGGTGCTGGTCGGCAAGGGCATCACCTTCGACACCGGTGGCATCTCGATCAAGCCGTCGGCCGAGATGGACGAGATGAAGTACGACATGGGCGGCGCGGCCGGTGTTTTGGGCACGCTGCGGGCGATCGCCGAGATCAAGCCGAAGCTCAACCTGATCGGCATCATCCCGTCTTGCGACAACATGCCGAGCGGCCACGCGGTCAAGCCCGGCGACGTGGTCACCAGTCTGTCGGGCCAGACCATCGAGATTCTGAACACCGACGCCGAAGGCCGCTTGATTCTTTGCGACGCGCTCACCTACGCCGAGCGCTTCAAGCCCGCAGTGGTGGTCGATATCGCGACCCTGACCGGCGCCTGCGTGGTGGCGCTCGGCCACCACCGCTCGGGTCTGTTCACGTCGGACGATGCGCTGGCCACCGAACTGCTCAACGCCGGTGACGCGGCGCTCGACCCGTGCTGGCGCATGCCGCTCGACGAGGAGTACGACGAGGGGTTGAAGAGCAACTTCGCCGACATGGGAAATGTCGGTCCGCGCGCGGGCGGCGCGATCACCGCCGCGATGTTCCTCAAACGCTTCACCTCCAAATACCGCTGGGCGCACCTCGACATCGCCGGCACCGCCTGGAAGTCGGGCGCAGCGAAGGGCGGCACCGGGCGACCGGTCGGCCTGTTGACGCACTTCGTGCTGTCTCAGATCAAGTGACCCCAGGTTGAGTGACCGCGCGCCGATGACCGCCGTGCAATTCCATGTGAACGTGCGGGACCGTCTGCAGTACACCTGTCGGCTGCTGCGCAAGGCGGTTCGTCAGGGGGCCCGCGTGGCGGTGACCGGATCGCCGACCACGCTGGTCGAGCTGGACCGCGCGCTGTGGGTCTTCGAGGCGGACGAGTTCCTGCCGCATGCCATCGTCGACGCGTCGGCGTCGATCAGCACGGCGCAACGACGCGCGCCGGTGTGGCTGGTCGCCGACGCCAGCGA
Source organism: Rhizobacter sp. (assembly GCA_031390425.1). Classification (GTDB taxonomy): domain Bacteria; phylum Pseudomonadota; class Gammaproteobacteria; order Burkholderiales; family Burkholderiaceae_C; genus PBB1. Next base: position 12,969 of record JANMTL010000018.1, on the reverse strand, counting down.
CGGCGCGGAAATGCCGGTGCTGGTCAACCTCGGCTCGGAAGTGGCCGCCGGGTTCGAGGCCTACCAGCGCCTGATCGAGATCGTGTCCGCCGACGAGACCGACCGCGAGGCCGGTCGCGCCCGCTGGCGGCAGTATCAGTCGCGCGGTTGCACACCGACGAAGCACGAGGCCACCGCGTGAGCGCGTCCGCGTTGCCGCCGATGCGCGTCCCGACATTGACCGAGGTCGTCGACTGGTCGCTGCTGTCGGCCTTGTCTGCGCTGCACGAAAACCACCTGCCGGTGCTGTCGGAGGCGCTGCGGCCGGAAGACTGTCCGATGTCGGACGTCGCGCCCGAGCCCGCACCGATCGACGAAGCGGCGCTGACGCAGCGCATCCTCACCGATCTGCAACAGCGGGTCGACCCGTTGATCGAGGCCCGCCTGCACGCCGCCATGGCGCCGCTGCTGGAGCGGCTGGCGCAGGACGCGCGCGACGCCGTGGCAGCGGCCTTGCGAGATGTGGTGACGACAGCGGTGGCGCAAGAACTGACGCGCCATCGAAGCCCGCTGGATCGCGTCGAGCCTCATTGATCTGCCCCATCGACCGCCCTTGTTTGTTGACCCACCGGAGTCTTGAAATGCAAGTCAAACTGAACGCAACCCTGCTCGTCGCCGCCGTTGCATTGAGTTCCTGCGCGGACACCGACACCTCCGTCATCAAGATCGGTCACGTGGCGCCGACCAGCGGCGGCATCGCCCACCTGGGCAAGGACAACGAAATGGCCGCGCGCATGGCCATCGACGACCTCAACGCGAAGGGCGTGATGATCGGCGGCAAGAAGGCCCGCTTCGAGCTGCTGGCCGAAGACGACGCAGCCGATCCGAAGCAGGCGACCGCGGTCGCGCAGAAGCTGGTCGACTCGAAGGTCAACGGCGTCGTCGGCCACCTCAACTCGGGCACCTCGATCCCGGCCTCCAAGATCTACAGCGACGCCGGCATTCCGCAGATCTCGCCATCGGCTACCAACCCGAAGTTCACCCGCCAGGGCTACAAGACCACCTTCCGCACGGTCGCTGACGACGTGCATCTCGGCGGCACGTTGGGCAAGTACGCCTCCGGCCCGCTGAATGGGAAGTCGATCGCCGTCATCGACGACCGCACCGCCTATGGCCAAGGGGTGGCCGAGGAGTTCGTCAAGGGCGTCGACGGCTCCGGCGGCAAGGTTGTCGCGCGTCAGTTCACCACCGACAAGGCGACGGACTTCACCGCGATCCTGACCGCCATCAAGGCCAACCAGCCCGACATCGTCTTCTACGGCGGCATGGACGCGGTGGGCGGCCCGATGATCCGTCAGATGAAGCAGCTCGGCATCGAAGCCAAGTTCATGGGCGGTGACGGCCTGTGCACCAGCGAACTGCCGAAACTGGCGGCCGGGGCGATGGGCGACGGCCAGGTGGTCTGCGCCGAGGCCGGCGGCGTCGAAGGCGAGCAGAAAAAAGGCATGGACGATTTCCGTGCTGCGTTCAAGAAGAAGTTCGGTGTCGAGGTTCAGCTCTATGCGCCTTACGTCTACGACTCGGTCAACCTGCTGGCAGCGGCGATGGTGGAGGCCGGCTCGTCCGACCCGGCCAAGTACCTGCCCTTTCTGGCCAAGACCGACGGCTACAAAGGCGTCACCGGCACGATCTCGTTCGACAGCAAGGGCGATATCAAGAACGGCGCGCTGACGCTGTTCACGTACAAGGCCGGTGTGCGCGAGCAGATCGCCGTGGTGCGCTGATCCATCACCCACGCGCCCACGCGTTGCTCTCAGCGTGACGGGAACGCGTCCCGGTACTCGGCGGGCAGCGTGTCGAGGTCGTCTTCGCGCACTTGCAAGCCGCCCTTCAAATCTGCCGACGAGTCGAACCAGCCGCCGGATTCAGAATGCGCAGGGACGGGCGTGCTGTCGCCGAACCCGCTGCTCGCGGCCGACTTGCTCGCAGCCGCAGACCCCGAAACGGGTCGAGGCGGGTGGCGCATGAAGTGAAACGTGAGCATGTCGAACGGCCGTGATGTGTGCGAAGTCGGAGTCGACGACGCGCATCAGGCACCGATCGACACACACAAAATCTAGTCCCGCGCACGGCACAACGGCACCCCCCGACCGAGTGGTTGCCGAGGCTTCAGACCCGTCTCGTCGCGCACTTTTCACGGTCCCGCCCGGTTTCGCCTCGGGTGCGGCATGAAGGGCAGCTTGCTCAAGCGGTGGGCGCCTTGTCGCTGCCCACAGCGCGCGTGTCGCTGGCCGGCTCGATCAGCACGTGCGCGGCTTGCTCGCAGTGTTCGGTCATCTGATCGAACAGGGTCAGCAGCGATTCGCTCGCCTCGGCCACCGACCGCCGGCCCGCTTCGGACGCCGCGTCGTGCAGGCCCTTCAGCAGTTGCTGCCAGGGTGCGGCGACTTGTTGCAGTGCCTCGCGCAAAGTCGACGATTTATCGGTCGACGCGGACAGCCGAGCCTGTGCCGCTTCGAACGCGTCGATGCTGCGCACCGCATCGGCAGCCGCGTCCTGCGCCACCGGGCCGTCGAGCAGCGTCGCCAGCAGGGCCTGTTTGGCGATGCGCTGCGACAGCATGCGTTGCCGCCCGACCAGGTTGACGAGCGCCAGCCGCGCGTACGCATTACCGGCCTCGAGCGCGCCGGTGAGCTGATCGGCCGACTGCATCAATTGCTCGGCTGCGGTATCCAAGGCCGCCAGCCGCTGGAGCTGCGGTGTGCTGGCCAGCGCGGGCGCCAGTTGCTGCCAGATGTCGCGCAGGGTTTTCAGCAGATCACCGAATGTCGGTGTGGACAGGCTCCGCTCCAGCAAGTCGAGGTTGTCGCTGACCCGCTCGGTCGAGGCCAGCAGCGCGCTGCGCGCGCGTGCTGCGTCGACCCCGGCGCATTGCAATGCGTACGACTTCACCAAGTGCTGCGACAGCATCCTCAATTGACCGGCGCGGTTGATCGCTTCGGCGTCGCGGGCCGCGTCGATCAGGCGGCGCGACACCAGGCCGACGCGCTGCTGGCCTTCCATCGATGCCGCGCGCAGCAGGCGGAACGCTTCGTCTTCCGGGATGCGGTGCGAGCGCATCAGGATGCCTTTGGCGCGGTCGACCAGCTTGCGCTCTTCGAAGCGGTATGTCAGGTCCTGGTGCGCCGCGCGCCGCTCGCGGTCGTGCTCAAAGCGCGCTTGTGCGAGTTGCACCAGCGGCCGCAAGCGCGCTGGCGCGTAGCCGTTGACGACATAGGAGTGGACCCCGGCGCGCAGCGCGGCCGCGAGCGTCGCGGCATCGGTGTCGCTGGTGAACAGCAGCACCGGCAACGCCACATGCTCCTGCAAGGCTGCGAGCGCCGGCAGCAACTGCTGCGCGGGGTACGGGTGCCAGGCGACCAGCAGATCGGCGCTGCACCGCGCGGCGGTGCGGATCAGGTCGTCGGCCTCGCAGGTCGCTGCTGTGGTGATGCCGACCGCGTTCAAGTCGGCCGCCAGCGCGGGTGCGCCCGGTGCGGCGATCACGAGGGCTGAGGTCATGCTGCGAAGGTCGGTGTCGGGGCAGCGAAGCATAACGTCCGCGTGGGCGGGGAAAGTCGCGGTCTGGCGCACCAAATCAGCACGCTGCACTGCACCATTTTTGTGATCCAGTGCGGCACCCGGGCGTTGGCTGCCGACGTGGCCTGCGTCTCGTTGGCCCGCTAATTGCAAGGATCAACGCGGGTGCAGCGCCGCACCCGACCCAGCACAGGTACGCAGTGGGTCGCACGCACCACGAAGTGCGTGGTGAGTACTTCAACGCTGCGGTTTGCCGCACAGCGACTTTGGGAACCCTTCATGGTCCGCGTCGCCCGCGTTTCGTCACGCCTCACCCGATGAACCACTTTCAAACTTTTTTGCGCGCGGGGCACACACCCACTCTGGTGGCGGCGTTTCTGTACTTCGCGTTTTCGTGCTGCATCTGGGTGCTCAACGGTGCGATGGCGCCGTTCATCAGCGAGACCTTCCAGCTCACGCCCGCGCAAAAAGGCCTGATGCTGTCGATTCCGATTTTCGCCGGTGCACTGATGCGCTTTCCGCTGGGCGTGTTGGCGCAGTACGTCGGCCGCAAGCGCGCCACGCTGGTCGAGATGGGGCTGATCGTCGTGGCGATGCTCTATGGCTTCTTCTTCGTCCACAGCTTCAACGACCTGCTGGCGATGGGCGTGTTGCTGGGCATTGCCGGGGCGAGCTTCGGCGTGGCGCTGTCGCTCGGTTCGGGTTGGTATCCGCCCCAGCACAAGGGCCTGGCGATGGGGCTGGTGGGCGCGGGCAACGTCGGCACGGCGGTGTCGGTACTGGTGGCGCCGCCGCTGGCGCAGTGGCTGGGCTGGCAGGCGGTGTACGGCGTGGCGGCAGTCGCGATTTTGCTGCCGATCCTGGCGGTGGTGCTGTTCGCAAAAGAGCCGCCCGACGTCGACCGCCACGCCAAGTTTCGCGACCACATCGCCTGCCTGTTCGAGAAAGACGGCTGGGTGTTCAGCTTGATCTACGGCGTGACCTTCGGCGGCTTCATCGGTTTGACCATTTTCTTGCCCACCTATTACTACGACCAGTTCGGCGTCAGCAAGGTGCAGGCAGGTCAGTTGACGATGCTGGCTGCCTTCATGGCGGCGGCGGTGCGGGTCGCGGGGGGCTGGATTTCCGACCGCTGGGGCGGCGTCAACACGCTGACCTGGGTGCTGGTGATCGTCGCCATCACGCTGGTGCTGATCGGCTTTTCATCCGGCTCGCTGCTGCTCACCACCTTGCTGCTGATCGTCTGCTTCGGCGCGCTCGGCGCTGGCAACGGCGCGCTGTTTCAACTGGTGCCGCTGCGCTGGCCGACCACCACCGCGGTGGCCGGCTCGATGATCGGCGAGATCGGCGCACTGGCCGGTGGCATCGTGCCGAATGCGATGGGTTTCTCAAAGCAGCATGTCGGCACCTACGCCTGGGGCTTCGTGCTGTTTGCGGTGCTGGCGGTGTTGATGTTGGGCGTGATGCGATACATGCAAATCCGGTGGACGCGCACCTGGGCCGAAAAGGGCGGGCGCGCGCGCGGCGTCAGCGCGCCGGGCACGTCCGTCGGCCCCCGATCCCATGCGGTCGCCCCCGGCTTGGCTGCCAAGCGATGAGACTGCTGCGCCTGCGCCGTCTCAGCTCGGTCGTTGTGCCGGTGCTGAATGCGGGCGTCGGTGTGGACAGCTCACTTCGGCAAGAACGCCAGCCAGAACACCAGCAAGCCGTTGAGCAACAGCGACAGCAGCGCCACCAGCTTCCACAGCGTGGCGGCGTCGCGGGACAGCAGCGGCGTCGAACCGGGTGCGGGCAGGGCGCGCGAGGCGCCGCGCTGCAACGCCAGCAGCATTTCCTCGGAGGTCTCGAAGCGCTGTTTGGCGGTGCGGCTCACGGCCTTCATCAACAGGTGATCGAGCCACATCGGCACGTCGGTGCGCAACCGCGACGGGGCCGCCGGATCGCGTCGAAAGCGGCCGGTTTGGTAGGGCTCGACCTCGCCGTAGGGCAGGCGGCCGGTCAGCCACAAGTACAGCGTGACGCCGAGGGCGTAGACATCGCTGGCGGCGTCGGCCACAGCGCCTTCCCACAGTTCGGGGTTCATGAAGCTGGGCGTGCCCGCGTGCAGCTCGCGCGCGGTGCTGCTCTCCTGGCCGGACAACGCCACACCCAGGTCGAGGATGCGCCACTGTCCGTCATCGCCCAGGTGCAGGTTGCCGGGCTTCAGGTCCCGGTGCACCACGCCCTGCCGATGCAAGCGGCCGAGCGCGCGCGTGATCTGCGTGCCTGCGTCCACCACCTCGGCAATCGTCGGACGGTGCTTCTTCGCGAGCAGTTGCTCCAGCGTCTGGCCGCTGTGCCAGTCGAACACGGTGTACAGCGAGGTCGCGTCGCGCACCTCGCGGCCGCGCACCAGGCCCACCGCATCGCGTTCGGTGACGCGCATCGCCAGCCACGATTCGTGCGCCAGCAGCGCGCGCTCTTGCAAATCGGCGGCGCGCGATTCGTGCAGGGTTTTCAGCGCGACAAGCTCGTCGCTGCCCGGAGCGCGCGCTTGGTACAGCCGATGCACGCCGGTGTCGGCCACCACGGCGGTGATGATGTAGCCGTCGATCACATCGCCGATGCGGCAACGGCCCAGGGCAGGCAGCGCGCGGGTTCGGCTGATCTCGTCGATCAGTCGACCGGCGTCGAGGCCGATCACGCGCAGCACCAAGGCCGTGGCGTTGTCGCGCCCACCGGCCGCCAGTGCCGCCCCGACCAGCGCCGTGCTGGCCTCTTGCGCCGTGCCGGCCGCCGCAAGCGCCGCCAGCTTGCGCGGCTTCAGCACGCCGTGGACACCGTCGGTGGTCAGCACATAGATGTCGCCGGGCTGCACCTCGCCTTGCAAGTAGTCGACGCGCACGCCGTCGTCGAGGCCGACCGCGCGTGTCAGGCGGCTGCGCAGGTCGGGGTGCGGGTAAGCGTGGTCTTGCGTCAGCAGTTGCAGCTCGCCTGCGCTCAAGCGCCACAGGCGGGTGTCGCCGACATGCGCGACGGTGTAGCTCTGGCCTTGCAGCACCAGCGCGGTCAGCGTCGTCAGCGCCGCAGAGCCGGTCGATTCGGCGCCGTCGGCGGTGCTTTCCTGGCCTTGGCGCTGCCGGTTCTGCGACACCAGCCAAGCGTTTTGTGCGCCGATCAAACGGTCGAGTGCGGTGGTGGTGTCCCAGGTCGCGGGTGTGGCGAAGAAGTCGGCCAGCAGGCCCATCACCGTGGTCTGCGCGGCCTCTTTGCCATGGCCGCCGCTCGACACGCCGTCGGCAATCGCGGCAATCAAACCGCGCGACGCTTCGTGGCCGTCGGCGCGCTGGGTGCCGACAAAATCTTCGTTGAGGTCGCGTGGACCGCGTTGGCTGCTGTGCCCGATCTCGACTTCAAAGCTCATGCGGCAATTGTCGATGCCCGGCTTACCGCAAGCCGACGGGCCGTTTTTCCGACTGAACGCGGGACGACCCGCCTGGAGGCGTAAGCCATGAAGAAGATGAAGCTCGTGATGGTGGGCAACGGCATGGCCGGGGTGCGCACGCTGGAAGAACTGCTCAAGCTCGCGCCTGAGCTTTACGACATCACCGTGTTCGGCGCCGAGCCGCACCCGAACTACAACCGCATTTTGCTGAGCCCCGTGCTGGCGGGCGAGCAGACGCTCGATGAGATCGTGCTCAATCCGCTCGATTGGTACCGCGACAACCAGGTTTCGCTGCACCTCGGGAAAAAGGTCACCCAGATCGACCGCAAGCAACGCGTCGTGCGGGCGATGGCCGATGACGGCAGCACGATCGAAGCCGAGTACGACCGGCTGCTGATGGCCACCGGAAGCAATCCGTTCATCCTGCCGGTGCCGGGCAAGGACTTGGGCGGCGTGATCGGCTACCGCGATATCGCCGACACCAACGCGATGATCGACGCCGCCACCAAGTACCAGCACGCGGTGGTGATCGGTGGCGGGCTGCTCGGCTTGGAGGCCGCCAACGGCCTGATGTTGCGCGGGATGCAGGTGACGGTCGTGCACATCATGCCGTGGCTGATGGAGCGCCAGCTCGACGACGTGGCGGGCAAGCTGCTGCAAAAGTCGCTCGAAGACCGCGGCCTGAAGTTCCTGATCGGTGCGCAGACGCAGGCGTTGATCGGCGACCAGGACGGTGGCAAGAGTGGCCGGGTGATGGCCGTTCAATTCAAGGACGGCAAGGAGATTCCGGCCGATTTGGTGGTGATGGCTGCGGGCATCCGGCCGAACATCGAGCTGGCTGTCGACATCGGCCTGTACTGCGGCGACGACAACCGCAGCGGCATCGTCGTCAACGACACGATGCAGACCATCACCGACCCGCGCATCTACTCGGTCGGCGAATGCGCAGCGCACCGCGGCATGGTGTACGGGCTGGTGGCGCCGCTGTTCGAGCAGGGCAAGGTCTGCGCGACACACCTGGCGCAGTTCGGCATCGGGCGCTACCTGGGCTCGCAGACCTCGACCAAGCTGAAGGTCACCGGCATCGACTTGTTCTCGGCTGGCAATTTCACCGGGGGCGCTGACTGCGAAGAAATCGTGATGTCAGACGCCAAGAACGGCGTCTACAAGAAGCTGGTGATCCAGGGCGACAAGCTGGTCGGCGCCTGCCTGTACGGCGACACGGTGGACGGAAGCTGGTACTTCAAATTGCTGCGCGAGGGCCGCACCATTTCCGACATCCGCGACAAGCTGCTGTTCGGCGAATCGAACATCGGCGACGTCGGCCACCAGGGCCACAGCAAGGCCGCAGCGATGGCCGACAGCGACGAGGTGTGCGGCTGCAACGGCATCACCAAAGGCACGATCTGCAAGGCGATCAAGGAGAAGGGCCTGTTTACGCTCGATGAGGTGCGCAAACAGACCAAGGCGAGTGCGAGCTGCGGTTCGTGCACCGGGCTGGTCGAGCAGTTGCTGATGTTCACCGCCGGCGGCGACTACTCGAAAGCGCCGACCAAGAAAGCGATGTGCGGCTGCACCGACGCGAGCCATCAGGACGCGCGCGACGCGATACGAAAAGACAAGCTGCTGACCATCGACAGCGTCTACAGGAACCTGGGCTGGCGCACACCGAACGGCTGCTCGTCGTGCCGCCCCGCGATCAACTACTACCTCATCAGCACCTGGCCGAAGGAGTCGAGGGACGATCCGCAGAGCCGCTACATCAACGAGCGCAGCCACGCCAACATCCAGAAGGACGGCACGTATTCGGTCATCCCGCGCATGTGGGGCGGCGAAACCACGGCCGACGAATTGCGCCGCATCGCCGACGCGGTGGACAAATACAAGATCCCCACCGTCAAGGTCACCGGCGGCCAGCGCATCGACCTGCTGGGCGTCAAGAAGGAAGACCTGGTCAACGTCTGGAAAGACATCGGAATGCCGTCGGGCCACGCCTATGCGAAAGCGCTGCGCACCGTGAAGACCTGCGTCGGCAGCGAGTGGTGCCGCATGGGCACGCAAGACAGCACCCAGATGGGCAAAGACCTGGAGCGCGCGATGTGGCGCATGTACGCACCGCACAAGGTGAAGTTTGCCGTGAGTGGTTGTCCGAGGAATTGCGCCGAGGCCGGCATCAAGGACGTCGGCGTGATCGGTGTCGACAGCGGCTGGGAGATGTACATCGCGGGCAACGGCGGCATCAAGACCGAGGTCGCGCACTTCTTCGTCAAGGTGAAAACGGCCGAAGAGGTGCTGGAGTACACCGGCGCGTTCTGCGAGCTGTACCGCCAGGAAGGCTGGTACCTGGAACGCACCGTGCATTACGTGAGCCGGGTCGGGCTGGACCATGTGAAGAAGAAGATCCTCGACGACGACGAGGGTCGCAAAGCCTTGTGGGCGCAGTTGCAGGCCGCCCTCGATGGCGAGCCCGATCCGTGGTTCGAGTTCGACAAGGCATCGGTCGACACGCGGCAATTCGAGGCGATCACGGTATGAGCGACTGGAAAAAAATCTGTCTGGTGACCGACATCCCGGTGCTCGGTTCGCGCCGCGTGGCGCGCAAGCAGGGCATGGACATCGCGGTGTTTCGCAACGCCGTGGACCAGGTCTTCGCGCTGCTCGACCGCTGCCCTCACAAGGGCGGGCCACTGAGCCAGGGCATCGTCGCGGGTGACAGCGTGGCCTGCCCGCTGCACAACTGGAACATCGCCCTCGGCGACGGCTGCGCCCGCGCACCAGACGTTGGCTGCGTGCCGACGTTCACGGTGAAGGTCGAGGCCGGTGTGGTGCATCTGGACAGCACGGAAATTGCATCCCATGCGATCGACCTGCCGCCGCCCGTGGCCGGCCCGAAGCGAACCGAAATCGCCTGACGCACGAGGAAGTCACCATGCTGTTCGGACGCACCCAACGCAAGCCCATCGCCATCCCTGCCAAACAGGTGAAGGAATGGAAGTACACGACCTGCAACTACTGCTCGACCGGCTGTGTGATCGAGCTGGGCTTGAACGACGACGGCAAGATCGTCACCAGCCGCGGCCACGCAGGTGCCGATGTGAACCGCGGCAAGCTGTGCATCAAGGGCCTGCTGGAGCACGAGCTGTTCGATTCGCCCGGGCGCGGCAAGATCCCGTTGATGCGCGACAAGGCGCACCTGCCGTTTCAGCCAACCAGTTGGGGCCAGGCGCTCGACAAGACCGACGAGAAGATCAAAGAAATCCAGGCCAAGTACGGCCGCGATTCCTTTGCGGTGGTCTCGACCGGGCAGTTGCTGACCGAAGAGTTCTACACACTCGGCAAGCTGGTGCGCGGGCAGATCGGCACCAACAACTACGACGGCAATACCACGCTGTGCATGGCCTCGGCGGTGTCCGGCTACAAGCGCAGTTTCGGCAGCGACGGCCCGCCGGGTTGCTACGGCGACTTCGAGCACACGCACTGCCTGATGGCCTTCGGCTCGAACCTGCCGGAGCAGCACCCGGTCATCTACTGGCGGCTCAAGGAAGCGCTGGAAAAGCGCAAGTTCCCGCTGATCGTGGTCGACCCACGCGTGACGATGCTTGCGCAGTTCGCCGACATTCATCTGCCGATCACGCCGGGCACCGACACGGTGCTGATCAACGCGATGATGCATGTCATCTTCAAGGAAGGCCTGCAAGACGACGATTACATCGCGCGGCACACCCAGGGTATCGACGGCCTGCGCGAACTGCTGGCCGACTGCGACCCGAAGACCGCGCAGCACGTCTGCGGCATCGACGAAGACCGCATCCGCACCGTGGCGCGCATCTACGCCAAAGCGCCGACCGCGATGAGCATCTGGACCATGGGCATCAACCAGTCCACCCACGGCTCGGACGGCGTGGTGAACATCAACAACCTGAACCTGATCACCGGCAACATCGGCATCCCCGGTGGCACCAGCCTGTCGATCACCGGCCAGTGCAACGCGATGGGCACGCGCGAGTGGTCGTCGTGCTCGGGATTGCCGGGCTACAGGGCGCTGGAGAAACCCAAGGATCGCAAGCACATCGCCGATTTCTGGGGCATCGACGAGAGCTTCTTTCCCGCGTCGCGCGGCCTGGCGCAGACCGACATCTTCCCGGCCATTGAGACCGGCGAGATCAAGGGCTTGTGGCTCGTGGCCACCAACCCGATGACCTCGATGGCGAACCAGCCGCGCATCGTCAAGGCGATGGAGAACCTCGAATTCCTGGTCGTGCAGGACGTCTACGAAGACGTGGAAACGAACAGGTATTCGCACGTCTTTTTGCCCGCTGCCGTGTGGGCCGAGAAGGAAGGCTGCCACACCAACACCGAGCGCCGCGTCAACCTGACGCGCAATGTGCTCAAGCCCTACGCCGACAGCAAGGCCGATTTCTGGATCTTCAACGAGATGGCCAGGCGCTTCGAAGACCGCAACAAGATCCACTTCCCGCCAACGCCGGAAGGCGCGTTCGAGGAGATGAAAGCGTTGTCCAAAGGCGAAGGCCGCACGCTCGACATTTCGGGCATGAGTTACGACCGCATCGAAGCGGCACGCGGCATCCAGTGGCCGTACAGCGAAGCTCAGGCTGAAGCCGATACGGCGAAGATCAACAGCGCAGGGGTTTCCGACGGCGGCTTCGACATGCAGCAGCGGCAGGACTACCTCGGCAACCCGCGCCTGTACACCGACGGCCATTTCCAGACAGCCGACGGCCACGCCAAGCTGATCCCGGTGCGCTTCGTCAACAACAACGAATGCCCCGATGCCGAGTACCCGTTCTGGCTGAACTCGGGCCGCGTGGTCGAGCATTTCCACACCCGCACGCGCACCGGAAAGATCGGCAACTGCAACAAGTTCAGCCCGACGCCGTACATGGAAATGAACCCCGATGCTGCCGACGAATTAGGCATCGAGCATTCGAGCTATGTGCGACTGGTCAGCCGCCGTGGCGATGCGGTGGTGATGGTGCAGCTGACGCAACGCGTCGGCCGCGACATGCTGTTCGTGCCGTTTCACTTCCACGATTGCGTCAACCGCCTGACGCTCGGCCTGCTCGACCCGCATTCGCGTCAGCCGGCGTTCAAGCAGAACGCAGTGCGCGTCGAGAAGATCGACCAGAAAGAAGCGGCGCGATTCAACCTCGAACGCCGCGCGTTTTGACATGAAACAGCGTGGCGATTGCTTTGGCAGCGTTGCTCGTCGCGTCAAAGGCGCTGATGAACGGTGCCACGCCGATAGCCATGCACGGAGTCTTTGACATGAAAACCAACACCTTGCCCCTCGACGACTTGATCGCCTCTGCGGCGACGACGATGGACTTCATGCCGCCGCCTGCGGCCCGCAAGATCTGGGAAATTCGCACCGAAGAGCAGCCCTACGCGCGACTCTCCGACCTCGATATCCCCGAGAACAACCGCTACGGCCAGAAGATCGATCTGATCGATCTGAGCGAGAAGAAAGCCCCGGTCGGCCGCTCGATGTACATCAACGAAAATCCGGCGGTCGGCAGCAACCCGAATCGCAACAAGCAGCACGGGTTCTATTTCACCGCCGACAACTGCATCGGCTGCCACGCCTGCGAAGCGGCGTGCAGCGAGAAGAACGACAACCCGGCGCACCTGGCGTTCCGCTCGGTCGGCTATGTCGAGGGCGGCAGCTTCCCCGACTACAAGCGCATGAACATCTCGATGGCCTGCAACCACTGCGACGACCCGGTGTGCCTGAAGGGCTGCCCGACGCGCGCCTACACCAAGCACGCCGAGTACGGCGCGGTGCTGCAAGACCCGGAGACCTGCTTCGGTTGCGGCTACTGCACCTGGGTGTGCCCGTACAACGCACCCCAGCTCGACCCGGTGAAGGGCCAGGTCTCGAAATGCAATATGTGCGTCGATCGGCTCGAAGTGGGCCTGAAGCCGGCATGCGTCGCCGCGTGTGTGGGCAACGCGCTCGACTTCGGCGT
>JANMTL010000310.1:0-1508 GCA_031390425.1 Rhizobacter sp. | reverse complement strand
CTGGTAGTCGCTGTGGCCGAACGGGGTGTACTTCTCGTCGATGTCTTCATCCTTCACGCCCTTGCTTTTCAGGAAGGAACGCAGGATCTTGTTGGTGGTGCGCGGGTACACGTAGTCGGTGCCCAGCAGCACCCAGCGCTTCGCGCCGCCACCGGCCTTGCTCATCAGGTACTCGACCGCAGGAATGGCTTGCTGGTTCGGCGCCGCGCCGGTGTAGAACACGTTCTTCGACAGCTCTTCACCTTCGTACTGCACCGGGTAGAACAGCAGGCTGTTGAGCTCTTCATAGACCGGCAGCACCGACTTGCGGCTCACGCTGGTCCAGCAGCCGAAGGTCGCGACGACCTTGTCCTGCCCGATCAACTGCTTGGCCTTTTCGGCGAACAGCGGCCAGTTCGAAGCCGGGTCCACGACCACGGGTTCGAGCTTCTTGCCGAGCAGACCGCCCTTGGCGTTGATTTCGTCGATCGCCATCAGCACGGTGTCCTTGAGCACCGTCTCCGAGATCGCCATCGTGCCCGACAGCGAGTGCAGCACGCCGACCTTGATGGTGGCCTGCGCTTGCGCGAACGAGCTGAAGCCGAGGGCAGCCACGCCCAAAGCGACGGCCGTGAGAGTTTTGCCGGCTTGGCGGCGGGTTGGGTTCATGGGGTCACGCTCCTGAAGGTTGTTCGAGTGGGGTTTGAGCAAGCAACACGCCCCTGCTGCATTGCGTCGATCGCAGGTTACGCAGCGGGCGGTTGGCGCGGAATACGCCTGATGGCGTATGTGTCTCATGCCTGGCGGCGCTCTCCTTGCAACCACCGTGGCGGCAAAGGCGCGTGCGGGCAGGCCGACGCGCGTCTCGGCGCTCCAGAGGCGCGCGGCAGCCTGCCCACACGCGCCTTTGCTGACACGGCTCTTGTTCTCGTCGGAAAACCACGAGCGGTGCCTGAGCGGCAGGCGGTAGCCGGCGGGGGGCGATGTCTGTGGCGACGAGGAGCGCAGGGCCGAGGTCGGCGCGCGCAGCGCGCTTCGTCAACTGACTTGCGGCAGCTGTTTGAGTGCAGTGAGCGCAGCGAACGAAGCGAGTTCTGCCGCACGACCTCGGACCGAGCACCACAGTGCAGTCGATGCGCAGCATCGACCGCCACAGCCTGAGCCCCCGCCGGCTATCGCCTGCCGCGAGCCGCGCCGAAGCCGATCAGCCACCCACCTTGTTCGGATCCCGCCAAGCCCGCTCGAACGGCAAACGCCAAGCATGCGGCGCGATCAACTGGTGGATGGATTTCGGCCCCCACGAGCCCGGCGGGTACAGCCGCACTGGCGGCGGGGCTTCGAGCAAATGCGTGGACACGTCCCACAGTCGCTCGATGCCTTCGGCCGTGGTGAAGAGCGTGCGGTCGCCACGCATCGCGTCGAGGATCAGGCGTTCATACGCTTCGAGCACGTCGCCGAGCAAGCCGGTGTCGTGCATCGCGAACTGCAGGCTCAGCTTGTCGAGCCGCATGCCCGGCCCGGGGCGCTTG
>JANMTL010000300.1:0-3534 GCA_031390425.1 Rhizobacter sp. | reverse complement strand
GACGCTGTTTCCTCTGGTGGGTTCTCGCTGCCGGCGCCTCCGCAACCAGCGATGGCGAGACAGGCGACCAATTCGGCAACGGCCCATGCCGCGGGCTTGAGTGCGAGTTTCATTTCAAGGATCCTTTGTGTCAGTCCACTGCAGAGCCGCTCTACACAGCAGCATCGCGGACATGCGTCGACGCGGAAGTCGACCGTCAACATCGCCACGCGCTTGGCCATACAGCCGCCGCGTGGCGCCGGTACCAGCAGCGCACCAAAAGGTGATGGATCGCTGCCGGCTCAGTCTCTCGTCGAAAGACCAGTGGACGGTATACGCGCAACTGTCGACGGAGGCTGATACAAAATGTAGAAGCTATCGGCACTCACAGGGGTGGCGCAGGGCGCGGACGGGCGTAGGACACCGCCACGCCCGCCCATGGACGCGCAGGGGTCATCAGGGGAAGCTGAACCGCACGATGCCGGTGCGCGTCAACACGTATAGCGCGCCGTCGATGCCTGTCAGAAGATCCACCGGATCGCCGGCCACGCGGCCGAACGCGTACGCTGCGTTGTTGTTGGCCAAGTCGATCCTGCCGACGAAGCGGCTGACATAGTCGGCAAAGTAGTAGCTGTTCCGATAGGCCGCCGGGAACGCGCCGCTGGTCGGATAGAAAGCGCCCCCTGCGATCGCAAACCCGGTGAAGAAGCCGCCCGGCCCCGACCCCGCCGGGCTGGCTGCGCTGTGCTTGTAGCTGAACAGCGGCGCCGTCACGCCGGTAGTGATGTTGTTCGGCCCCTCCGAGGCGGGCCAGCCGTAGTTGGCACCCGGCGCACCGAGATTGATTTCTTCCCAGGTGTCCTGCCCGACGTCGTTGATATGGATGCGGCCGGTGCCGGGCTGCACCGCGAAGGTGAACGGGTTGCGCAGACCACTGGCCCAGATAGCGCGCGCCAAGCCGGTTTGCGAGGCGTAGTACGGGTTGTCGGAGGGGATCGTGCCGTCTTCGTTGAGGCGCAGCATCTTGCCCAGCGGGGAGGAGAGGTTCTGCGAGTTGGCGCTGTTAGCGTTGTCACCCACTGCGACATACAGCTTGCCGTCGCTTCCGAAGTGCATTGCGCCACCGTTGTGGTTGGTCGCACCCGAAAGCGCGGGCAGGTCTGCGATGCGCAGTTCGCTGCCGCTCAGGACGACATCCGGATTGGACGGGTTGGCGGTGAAGCGGCTGATGCGGTTGTGGGCGCCATTCTCCGACGTCGTGTGATACACGTAGACGAAGCCGTTGGATGCGAAGGCAGGGTGCAGCGCCACCCCGATGAGACCACGCTCTCCGTTCGGGTCTACCGTGAGCGTGATGAACGGAGTGCCCAGCGGCGCGCCGTTCTTCACGACGCGCAACGCACCGCCCTGCTGGGCAACGAACAGCCGACCGTCCGGCGCCTGCGCGAACGCCGTGGCGCTTGACAGCCCGGTGACCCACGATTCATTGCGCGTGAAGCCCGTCGGCTGTGTGCGCGTGCCGCCGAAGCTGACCGTTGCGGCGGCCCACGGCGATGTGTTGCCGGCAGCGTCCTTGGCGCGAGTGCGCACGATGTGCTGGCCCGAAGCGTAGGCCGTGGTGTCGAGGCTGACGGTGTGCGGCGAGGCACCACCGGTGCTGCCGACCTGCGAGCCATCCACCTGGATCTCGACCGACGTGACGCCAACATTGTCGGTAGCCGTTGCGGTCAGGTTGATGGTGCCAGCAAGGCCAGTGGCCAGGTTGGCCGGAGCGCCCAGCGCGGCAACCGGCGCCTGCGTGTCGGCGCCTGTCGGCGCGCTGACGGTCACGGTGACAGTTGCACTGGTCGCAGCAAGATCGAAGTTATCGGTGGCGCGAGCGGTGAGCGAACGCGCACCCGTCGCCGCGGGCGTCCAGGAGACGCTGTACGGAGCGGTCGTGTCCGTCACGCCGATCTTGGTGCCGTTTTCGAAGAACTCGACGCCGGCAACTCGGTCGTCATTGTCGGTCGCCGTCGCTGTCAGCGTGACGGGCACGCCGCTCGTGGCGTTGCTGCCGTTGGCTGGCGCAGTAAGAGCCACAGCAGGCGGGTTGTTCACCACCGGGCCGAGGTCGGTGAAGTTGGCGGTGTAAGTGGTGTTGGCAGCCGGAGTCGAGACGGTGTGCGCGGCCGCACCGCCGTCGCTCCAATTCGCGAACTGGTAACGCCTGCCGCTGAAGTTCTGGTTGGTGGCCACGAGGTCGCGTTCGACGCCCACCACGCCGGTGAACGTGACCGGCGCCGTGACGGGCTGCCCGTCGAGCGTGAGCGCCAGGCCAGCCGGCACCGTGACCAGCGTGACCTGCGACTTTTGCGGCAGGATGTCGCGCGTAACGACATTCGTTGCGCCGGCACTGTCGGTGGCACGCAAATAGAAGCGGTACCAGATGTTGGCCGAAGTTTCGCCCCGCGTCGGGATGGTGACGGTCCCGCTGCCGCCGACGGTTTCGGGCTGAAACGGGTGGCTGTGGGTATCGTGGAGAAATTCGGCCCACCAGGTCAGGCGCGACGCGGCGAGCGTGCCGTCTTCAGCGTCCGTGGCACTACCGCTGAGGGCAATGGTGTCGCCGCCCTTGAAGGTCGAAGCGGCGGTCGGGCTGGTGAGTGTGGCCACCGGTGCTTGGTTTGGTGCAGGGGCGGCCGCCACCTGGCACGACTTAGCCGTCCCTACCGCGGGATCGGTGCCAAAGAAGGCGTTCGTGCATTGACCGCCGTTGCTGACGGCCTTCTGCACCCATCGCGTGTCTGCGCCATAGCGGACGGTCTGGGTTCCGATGACCGTGAAGGCCTGCCACTCATTGGCGATCTTGGTCCAGGCCGGTGCAGGCGCAGAAACTTGGCACGACTTGAACGTGCCGACTGCTGGATCGCGGCCGAAGAATGCATTCGTGCATTGACCGCCGTTGGTGACCGACTTCTCCAACCAACGGGTGTCGACGCCGTAGCGGACAAGCTGGGTTCCAACGACCGTGAAGGCCTGCCACTCGTTCGCGACTTTTGACCAAACCGTTGGGTCCGCCGCGGCGGCCTGCCGCATGGCATCCGCTTCGTCAGGTGTCGAAGCGTCATCGGCTGACGTGCTGCCGCTCCCCCCGCCCCCGCATCCGACAAGCGCCACGCAGGTGAACAATGCCAGGGCCCACGCCACCGATCGCGAAGCACGTTTCATTGCAACATCCCTTCTCGTGGCACAGCCTCCCACAGCACATTGCCAAACGGGGTGTTCGCACGTTCGTGATCAGGGGCCGACCGCGAATCTAGATGGCGGTTACACCGGCAATTGTCAGCATGTGCCGCGGAAGGATGTAGGACGGTGCCCCTTTACTGCTTCAAGCCATCCATTCGAATCACCTCGAAGTTCGAGCCCTTCACGCTGCCCAGCTGTGAACTCAGCGCACTGTTGTCCCAGCGCTCATCGGGCGCGCCGCTGACGAACCAGTTGCTGCCGTTGTCGGCCATCAGCATGCCGTAGGTTTTCATCGCCTGCAGGATGGCCTTGATCTCGGGCTTGAAG
>JANMTL010000265.1:0-24505 GCA_031390425.1 Rhizobacter sp. | reverse complement strand
CCAGTTCGACCACGGCCACTTCGCCACGCTCTACCTCGCGCCCAAGGACTATCATCGCATCCACATGCCTTGCAAAGGGCGCCTGACGCGGATGATCTACATCCCCGGCGAGCTGTTCTCGGTCAACCCGCTCACGGCCCGCCACGTGCCTAGCCTGTTCGCTCGCAACGAGCGTGTGGTCTGCGTCTTCGACACCGCCTACGGGCCTTTCATCAATGTCCTGGTGGGTGCCACCATCGTGGGCAGCGTGGCGACCGTCTGGCACGGGGTTGTCAACCCGCCGCGCACGCGCGACATCCGCCAATGGCGCTACGACGATCAGAACATCGTGCTGGCCCAGGGCGCCGAGATGGGCCGCTTCCTGCTCGGCTCCACGGTCGTGATGCTGTTCCCGAAAAACGTGCTTCGGCTGCGCGCCGACTGGGTGCCGTCGCATGCCGTGCGCATGGGTGAGCCGATGGCCGATTTGTCCGCACGCTGAGTTATTTCATCAAACCGGCTAGAGCGCGGTGAGCATGCCGCAGGCCAGCAGGTGCTCGTGCAACTGCGCGGCAGCTTGCGCCGGTGTTGTGCGGCTGGTGTCGAGGCGCAGTTCCGGCTGCTCGGGCGCCTCGTAGGGTGAATCGATGCCGGTGAAGTTGCGAAGTTCACCGCGTCGGGCCTTGCGGTACAGGCCCTTCGGGTCGCGTGCTTCGGTCACTTCCAGCGGGGCGTCGACGAACACTTCGATGAACTCGGCGGGCTGCAGCAGCGCGCGCGCCATGCGTCGCTCGGCACGAAACGGCGAAATGAATGCCGTGATGACGATCACGCCGGCATCCACCATGAGATTGGCCACCTCGGCGACGCGGCGCACGTTCTCCACCCGGTCGGCGGCGTCGAAGCCCAGGTCCTTGTTGAGACCATGCCGCACGTTGTCGCCGTCGAGCAGGTAGGTGCGCATGCCAGCGGCGTGCAGACGTTGTTCCAGCAGGTTGGCAAGCGTCGATTTCCCGGCTCCCGACAGGCCGGTGAGCCAGATCACGCCGCTGCGGTGACCACTCAGGCGCTGCCGGGCCCGCTTGTCGACCACGACCGGCTGCCATTGCACGTTGGCCGAACGGCGTAACGCGAAGCGAATCATTCCGACGCCCAACGTCTGCTGCGTGACGCGGTCGATCAGGAGAAATCCGCCGGTGTCGCGATTGCGCTCGTAGGGGTCGAAGGCGATGGGCCGGTCGAGCTCCAGTTCGGCCACGCCGATCTCGTTGAGCTGCAACGTCTCGGCCGGGACGTGCTCCAGCGTCTGCACGTTGATCTTGTAACGCAGCGGCAGCACTGTGGCCGTGACGGTGCGGGCGCCGATCTTCATGAGGTAGCTGCGGCCCCGCAGCAAGGGCTCGGCGGCCATCCACACGAGGGTCACTTCGAACTGCTGCCCGACATCGGCGGGGGCATCGGCCGCGCACAGCAGATCGCCAGGCGACACGTCCACGTCATCGTTGAGCGTGACCGTGATCGACTGGGGCGCGACGGCGCGCTGCAGGTCCCCATCAGCCGAAACGATGCGGGCGACCGATGTGGTCTGACCGCTCGGCAGTACGCACAGCCGTTGCCCGACGTGCAACTCGCCGCCGACCAGCGTGCCCACCATGCCGTGGACGTCTGCGCCGCTGCGGTTCACCGCTTGCACAGGAAACCGCAGGGGCGCGCGCCGGGTGGCTTCCTCGTCGACCTCGATCGTCGCGAGGTGGTCCAGCAAGGTCGGGCCGTCGTACCAGGGCATGCGGCCGCTCGGGCGGCTGACGTTGTCGCCTTGCAGCGCGCACAGCGGTATCGCCACGGGCTGTGGCAGGCCAATGGACAAGGCGAAAGCGCCGTAGTCGGCGACGATGTCGTTGAATACCTGCGGCGAGCAATCCACCAAGTCCATCTTGTTGACCGCCAGCGCCACGTGCTGCACGCCGATCAGCGACAGCAGCAAGCTGTGGCGCCGTGTTTGCGGCTGCATCCCCTGGCGGGCGTCGATGACGACGATGGCCATTTCAGCGCTCGACGCGCCGGTGATCAGCTTGCGAGTGCACTGCTCGTCGCCCGGCGTGTCGACCGCGATGAATTGCCGCCGGGCCGTGGCGAAGTGAACGCAGTCCACGTCAATCGTGAGGTCCTGTTCGCGTTCAGCGGCCAGGGCGTCGAGCAGCCGCGTGCCGTCGAGTTGGTCGCTGCGTGCACCGACGGTTCGCGCAGCGGCTTGCGGCGCCGAGTGCGGGTCGTCTTGCATCTGCCGGGCATCCGACCGCAGCCGCCCCAGCAGCAAGCTCTTGCCGTCGCCCGCGCTGCCGCAGGTGATGAAGCGCAGCGGCGACATCAAAAACCACCCGCCGGCTTTTTGTGTTCGTTCGTTGCCGAGCCGTCGTGGTCGGTCGGCCGACCCCGCTTGCGCAGGAGGTGGATGCTCTGGGCCTCCAGTCGGTCCAGCGGGTCCATTCAGCGGTGCGCTGCGGGAGCGTCGGCGACGCTGCCGTGTCGGCCGCTCAGCCGAGCGCGGCCGTCGCGTTCGCCGTAGTTTTTGGCGTAGATGGCCGCAGCCTTGACGAAGTCCTTCAAGCCGCGGCTGCGCCGACCCAGCGGCAACCTGCACACGGCCTGCAAGTCGGTCATCGTCAGATGGCAATCCAGATGCTGGTTGAGCCGCTCGAGCGTCGCATCCGGGGCCAGCAGCAGGTCCTCAAAACTCAGTGGCACGTAGGGCAGGCCCCGCTCATGCAGGAAACGAATGTTGGATTGCGTGATGCCGCCGTTGTAGGCCCGCGTGAAGGCGTAGGACTGAACATGCCTGCGCAGATTGGCCGTGATCCAGGCCTGTGTGGTCTCGCGCGTGAGCACCACGAAACGGGTGGTGGACAGATCCAGCAGATCGGCCCAGACGCGGATGGTCCAGGTCAGCCGCGGATCCTTC
This sequence comes from Rhizobacter sp., assembly GCA_031390425.1. Lineage (GTDB taxonomy): Bacteria > Pseudomonadota > Gammaproteobacteria > Burkholderiales > Burkholderiaceae_C > PBB1. The sequence continues at coordinate 21,567 of JANMTL010000265.1, read as the reverse complement.
CAAAGCCAGGGGCGGTGCTGCCCGCACAGATCCATGAACGAGCGCAACTCGGAGAGGTCAACAGTGCGAGCTCGTTCGGCAATCACTCGAACATGCTCGTCGCTGAACTCGTGCTCGTGATTCAGGCCCGCCGCGAAGCGATCCATCAACCCGTTGTTGAGCGTGACCAGGCCAGCATTCTCGAAGGTGTCGTAGTCCGGCTTGACCATCGTCGCTTCGCCCAACCAAACGTCGGCGCGTTGGATGAGCCCGGCGAACACGGAACTGCCGGTCCAGCCGTGGGTGAGGATGATGGTGTTGTGCATGATCGCGTCGGGCGCCGGTATCGGTTGGAATACCTGAGGCTAGACAGACCATGTGAAGGTTTTGTGACAACCGGGGATTGAGCAAACCCGGGGCGTGAACAAGTTCGCCCAAGCTCAGGTACCTCATTCATTGGGGGCGTCAGGACACGCCGAGCCTGTCTCGCCCACGCCCCCGAGTGCGCGGTCCCTCGAGGGAAATCTGCCTGACCGCGTTAAAACGACGGCGACGGGGTGCCGTCGGTGCACACACCCTGACGGGTTCGGATGTTCGTGATGATGGCGGGCTCGGTGGTGCCTTCGGGCAGCGGGTCGGTGCTGAAGGACTTGCGGGTCGAGATCGAAAAGTACTTGCCGTTGGTTCGGTTGATGACGACGCCGGTGACATTCGCGCCGGTGCCGTTGGTCTTCGGGCCGACCGGCTCCTTGTTGTTCGGGTTGAAATCGGTCGCCGATCCGAAGTTGAATTCCTTGTCGCTGAACTGGATCGGGGTGACCTGGCCGTTGCGGGCATTCAAGATGCCCTTTCTGTCGAGGTCGATGGTGTACTCGACGCGGAAGTCGCCCTTGCGCGGCGGGTCGAGTTCGGTGCCGTAGATGATCTCGACGGTCTCCATGCCGCTGCACACCAGATGCAGCTTGCCTGCCGCTGTCGCTGCGTGAACCGAAGCGTTGAGCGACAGCGCGAGCAAGGCAGCCCATCGCAAGTGCCGGAACGATCGATCGAAAGCCTTCATTTCCCTGTCTCCTGTTTGGACCGCGTGTCGCTGGGTGTGGACCCAATCCCCGGCAACCGCCTCAATCGAAATGGCAGATGTAGTGCAGCGCCTGCGTGACTTCGATCTCGAACGAAGCCTGGCCGCCCACGCTGAACGACTGGCCGGCCGTGTAGTCGACCCAGGCCGTGCTGCCCGGCAATTTCACCCGGCAGGCGCCGTCGATCAGCTCCATCACTTCAGGCGCGCCGGTGTTGAAGGTCAGGCTCGAAGGCAGGATGACACCGACGCTTTTCTTCGTGCCGTCGGCCAGCGTGATGCTGTGGGAGACGCACTTGCCGTCGAAGTAGACGTTGGCGCGGGTGGAGATGACGCCAGTGAGGGCGGCGGTGATGGGGTCGGTCATGGTGGTTGGGTCAACAACGTGAGTTGGGATTTTCACCTCGCCCCTCTGGGGAGAGAGTCGGGTGAGGGGGTTGCGTCGCAGAGCCGTTGTTCGCGGGCCCTCACCCCAGTCCTCTCGCAGAGGGAGAGGGAATCATGGGTTTGCCTCTCCCAAGGGAAGAAGGGATGAACTCGTCAGACCCGGCAGCGCGTCACCGCTGCCTTGCGACAACAACCCGGCCTGCGTGTAGATGCCCAGCTTGTCGCGCGTGTCGACGATGTCGAGGTTTCGCATCGTCAACTGCCCGATGCGGTCCTGCGGTGAAAAGCTCGACTCGCCCTTTTCCATCGTCAGCCGCTCGGGGTGGTAGGTCAGGTTCGGCGACTCGGTGTTGAGCAGCGAGTAGTCGTTGCCGCGACGCAGTTCGAGCGTCACCTCGCCGGTGATCGCGCGCGCCACCCAGCGCTGCGCGGTCTCGCGCAACATGATCGCCTGCGGATCGAACCAGCGGCCCTGGTATAGAAGGCGGCCCAACTTGCGGCCGTTGTCGCGGTACTGCTCGATCGTGTCTTCGTTGTGGATGCCGGTCACCAGCCGTTCGTAGGCGATGAACAGCAGCGCCAGGCCGGGCGCTTCGTAGATGCCGCGGCTCTTGGCTTCGATGATGCGGTTCTCGATCTGGTCGCTCATGCCCAGGCCGTGGCGCCCACCGATGCGGTTGGCTTCGATCAGCAGCTCGACGCTGCTGGCGTATTCGACGCCGTTCAGCGCGACCGGCCGACCTTCGTGAAAGCGCACGGTCACCGTCTCGCGCTTCACTTCCACATCGTCGCGCCAGAAAGCCACGCTCATGATCGGCTGCACGATCATCACGCCGCTGGACAAATGCTCCAGGTCCTTGGCCTCGTGCGTGGCACCCAGCATGTTCGAGTCGGTGGAATAAGCCTTCTCGGCCGACATCTTGTAGCCGAAGCCGTGTGCGGTCATGAACGCGCTCATTTCGGCGCGGCCACCCAGCTCGTCGATGAAGGCCTGGTCGAGCCAGGGCTTGTAGATTTTCAGCGCCGGGTTGGTCAGCAGGCCGTAGCGGTAGAAGCGCTCGATGTCGTTGCCCTTGAAGGTGCTGCCGTCGCCCCAGATGTTGACGTCGTCTTCCTTCATCGCCGCCACCAGCATCGTGCCGGTGACCGCGCGGCCGATCGGCGTGGTGTTGAAGTAGGTGATGCCGGCGGTGCTGATGTGGAAAGCACCGCTTTGCAAGGCCGCGATGCCTTCGGCGACCAGTTGGCTGCGGCAGTCGATCAGCCGCGCGCGCTCGGCGCCATAGAGCATCGCCTTGCGCGGGATCTCGTCGTAGTCGGGCTCGTCGGGCTGGCCCAGATTCGCGGTGTAGGCCCAGGGCAGGGCGCCCTTCAGCTTCATCCAGTGCAACGCGGCGCTGGTGTCCAGGCCGCCGGAAAACGCGATGCCGACTTTGTGGCCGACCGGGAGGTGCTGAAGGATGGTGGACATGGTCTGAGCGGGGTGAGGTCTGGTGCGGCGCAGGCTGTGCTGCCGAGTTCAGCCGCTATTCTCGCCGCCGCCGAGCTGCCGCCACAGGTAGGCGAACTCCATCGCCTGCAAATGCGCGCGCTGGGTGTTGTCGGCCGCGCCGCCGTGGCCGCCTTCGATGTTCTCGTAGTAAAGCAGCGCATGACCCAGCTCGCGCATGCGCGCCGCCATCTTGCGTGCATGCGCCGGGTGCACGCGGTCGTCACGGGTGGAGGTGGTGAACAGCACGAGCGGGTAAAGAGCGTCGGGCTTCAGGTTCTGATACGGGCTGTAGCGCGCGATGTGGGCCCAGTCTTCGGGCACATCGGGGTTGCCGTATTCGGCCATCCACGAGGCGCCGGCCAGCAGCCTGTGATACCTCCGCATGTCGAGCAGCGGCACTTGGCACACCACCGCGTTGAACAGCTCGGGCCGCTGCGTGAACACCGCGCCGACCAGCAGCCCGCCGTTGCTTCCGCCCAGGATGCCGAGGTGCCGCGGGCTCGTGACCCGCCGGTCGATCAGGTCAACGGCTACCGCAATGAAGTCGTCGTAGCTGCGCTGCTTGTTCGCCATGATGGCGGCTTGATGCCAGGCGGGCCCGAACTCGCCACCGCCGCGGATGTTAGCCACCACCAGCGCGCCGCCACGTTCGAACCAGGCGCGGCCGTAGTCGGCCGGGTACCACGGGTTCAGCGACACCTCGAAGCCGCCGTAGCCGTACAGCAGCGTCGGCGTGCGGCCATCGGCCTGCGCGTCGCGCGGCCAGACGATGAAGTAGGGCACGCGGGTGCCGTCGGCCGAGGTGGCGAAGCGCTGCTCGGTGCGCATGCGGGTGGAATCGAACAGCGCCGGGCGCGCTTTGAGCGGTTCGAGCGCGGGTTCACCGATCGGTGGCTGGGTGTGGCCGAGCAGCACCGAATCGGGGGTGAGGAAGTCGGTGTAGCCCAACATGAATCGCTCGGCCAGCGGGTCGTCGGCCTGCATCGGGTCGCACAGGCTGCGCACGCCCAGCGTGCCGTGCGTGGCGGAGTGTGGCGCCGCGATCGGTCGCGCTTCGAAGCCGCCCGGTGTGCGCCGCCACAGGCCGAGCCGGCTCGCCACGTTGTCGAGCACATTGACGATGACATGCGTGCGCGTCGTCGAAAAGCCCGCCAGCGATCGTGTGGCGGTGGGCTCGAACAGCAGCGTGAAAACGCGCTGACCGGCGAGATAGGCGGTCGCATCAGCCGCCAGCAGCGAGCCGCTCAGGTACGTCGAACCCGCCACAGTCCAGTCGCTGCGCAGCTCGATCAGCAGCGTGTCGATCGCCTCGCCCGCGTGGTTCCAGAAGCTGAACGAGGCGTCGCTCGGAATGTCGAAAGGCACCTGGCGATCACCGTCCAGCAGCACGTGCTGCTGGTGATAGAAGTCGAGCGAGCGGCTGAAGATCGTGCGCTCGTGGCCCGGCGTCCGATCGACCGACACGCTCACCGACACGTCCTGCGCAACGCCCTCGAACACCGTGACCGCCGACGCCAGCGGCGTGTCGCGCGTCCAGCGCTGGAGGATGCGCGGGTAGCCGGAATCGGTCAGGCTGCCGGGGCCGATATCGGTGCCGACGTACAACGTGTTCGCATCGATCCAGGTCACCGACGACTTGGCTTCGGGCAGCGTGAAGCCGCCTTCGATGAACTGCTTCGCCGCGGTGTCGAACTCGCGCACCACGCTCGCGTCGGCGCCGCCGCGCGACAGCGAAACCAAGCAGCGTTGCGGCTCGGTGCCGCGCGTGGTGTCCAGCACATTCGCACCGCCCCAGACCCAGTTCTCGCCCTCGGCGGCGGCCAGCGCGTCGAGGTCGAGCACCGTCTCCCAGGCCGGGGTCGGCGTGCGGTACTCGGCGAGCGTGGTGCGGCGCCACAAGCCGCGCGGGTGCGCGTCGTCGCGCCACAGGTTGTAGAAAAAATCGCCGCGTCGCGTCACCAACGGAATGCGGTCCTTCGAGTTCAGCACCTCCAGCAACTGCGCACGGATCGGCGCGTATTCGGGTCGAGCGGTCAGCAGCGCTTCGCTTTCGGCATTGCGTTCGCGCACCCAGGACAGCGAGCGTTCGCCGAGCACGTCTTCCAACCAGGCGTGCGGGTCGTCGGCGGTGGCACTGACCGGGGCAGCTTGCGGTGTGGGGTCGGTCGGATTCATGGGCTGTGTGTCGGAGGGTCGGTGCAGCTCAGGCGCGCAGGTCGTGCGTCTCGGGATGCCGTTGCATGTAGATGCGCACATACGAGCACAGCGGGTTCACCTTCAACGCTTGCTCACGCGCATGGGCCAGCGCAAAACGCACCATCGCTGCGGCGATGCCGCGGCCTTCGAGCGCAGGTGGCACCTCCGTGTGATCGATGTGCATGACGCCACCCAGCAGCCGGTAGTCGATCACGCAGCGCAGGCCGTCGACGTGGCACTCGAAGCAGCTTGCTTCAGCGTCGTGGCGGATATCGAGCTGGGTCGCGCGCAGGTGCGTGTTCATGCATTCAACCGCACCGGGCGGACCTCGACCGAGCGATCGCCTTGGCCGACCCACACCACGGCGTCTTGCACCGTCACCTGCAACTGCATGTTGCGTTGCGCCAGTGCGGCGAGCGCCTGGCTTTGTTCGGTCTCGATCTGCCACACCGCGACATTGCGCGCGCGCGTGATGCGGGACTCGATGCCGCGCCACCACACGCCGGTGCTGTGGCTGAAGCTGATCACGGTCACCCGCTCGGCGCGTGGCGCGGACTTCAGGATGCGCCGCTCATCGGGCTGGCCGACATCGATCCAGTGCACGATCTGGCCGGTGAGGTCCTTCTGCCACAGGTCGGGCTCGTCGGTGTCCCACAGGCTCTTGGCGAGTTCGAGCGTGCCGTTGCGCGGGTCTGCGGGCAGATTCAGCGCGTAGGCCAAAACGCGGATCATCATGCGTTCGTCGGTCTCCGACGGGTGGCGTGCGATGGTCAGCGCGTGCTCTCCGTAAACGTTGCGGTCCATGTCGCTGAGCTGCAGGCTGGCTTTGTGGATGGTGGCCTTCAATGCCATGGATGCGCCTCGGTTGGCGCCGATGTGTTCAGCGCAGCCTGCGATTGTCGGGCACCGGCCCGCACGCACGACAATCGAAGGCCGCCAAATCGGCGCACCGAACAGAGAACGACACCATGAGCATGAAGAAGACCGACCTCGACAAGCACAAGGCGCTGAAGCTCGACGGCCAGATGAAGGGCTCCGGCGTGCCGGGGCGCTTCGGGCAAGGCGCGGGTGCCCTGGCCGACAAGCGCGAGCAGCGCAGGCTCGACTCAGAGGCCGGCTTGGTGCCGTTCGCGTGCAAGCTGCCGACGGCGCTGGTCAAGCAACTGCACGAGCGCGCCACCGGTCACGAAGGCGGCATGAACGCCCTGATCGCAGCGCTGTTGGAGCAGGGGCTGCGCTGATCGGCCGAGCGAACAGGCTGCTGAGGCGCACAGGGCGCACCGACCATAAAAAACGCGGCCGAAGCCGCGTTTTGAAGAAGCTGAATTCGCTTTGCTTTACAGCACGCGAATGTTGGCAGCTTGCAGGCCCTTTTGGCCTTGCTTGACTTCGAATTCGACCTTCTGGTTTTCGACCAGGGTCTTGAAGCCGCTGCCCGTGATGTCACGGAAGTGGGCGAAGAGGTCAGCGCCGCCCGCGTCTTGAGCGATAAAGCCGTAGCCCTTGCTCTCGTTGAACCACTTCACGGTACCGGTTTGGGTCGTCATGGACGTATTCCTATCAATAACAAAATGATGCGACTGCACATGCTGCCGCATGCAGAGACACTCAAGATCGAACTGGGGATTTCTTGCGATCCCGCTTCAGAACAGAAGCAGGTGAGATGGATCACTAGCAACCACGGTCTTGCGTATACCTGTTCCACTAATGTACCCGATTGCGCCGAAGGCCGCGTTGGGCGCGGGCGCGTCTTCGGCAGCGATGGCACAAAATGGTGTGGCTGTAACACTGCCCCACGCCCGTGAACCCGCACGATTCCCAATCCCCACCCCGCTGGAAACACGATGGCGTCAGCGTCGTGCCCGCCGATCAGCTCGATGCCAACACCGCGCAGACGCCCGGCATGGATCGCAAGGCGGCGATCAATTTTGCGCGGGTCGGCGCACAAAAGCTGTGGGTCGGCACGGTGCATATCCACCCCGATGCGAAGACCGGCGCCCACCACCACGGCGCACTGGAAAGCGTGATCTACATCGTCAGGGGCCGCGCCCGCCTGCGCTGGGGCGAGGCGCTCGAATTCACCGCCGAAGCGGGGCCGGGCGACTTCATCTACGTGCCGCCGTTCGTGCCACACCAGGAGATCAACGCGAGCGCCGACGAGACGCTCGAATGCGTGCTGGTGCGCAGCGACGGCGAGGCGGTCGCGATCAACCTCGACATCGAGCCGGTCGAAGTGCCCACCGAGGTGCGCTGGGTCGATCCGATCCACCGCGCGCCCACCTGAAGAAAGCACCCGATGGAGTTGATTGATTTTGAGTTGCGCGGCGATCACATCGCGCTCGACGCCTTGCTCAAAGCCACTGGCGTGTCGGGCAGCGGTGGTGCCGCGAAGGCGCTGGTGGCATCAGGCCAGGTGCAGGTCGATGGTCGCGACGAGTTGCGCAAGACGTGCAAGATCAGGGCCGGTCGGGTGGTGGCGGTGGCAGGCTGCCGCATCACCGTGTTGGCCGCCTCGCCGTCGCTAGAGCCGTTGCCAGCCGCCTCACCGCCGGCCGCCGATTCATGACCCCGTCACCTCCCGCGATCGCAGCCGACGCGCTGCCGCAGGTGCTGTCATCCATCGGCCACGCGGTGCTCGCGCCCGCTGAGCTGCGCTCGCTGATCGATGCTGACGAAGCGCCGCTGATGGCGCTGAACGGCTCCTGGAACGATTTGCCGCCGGACATCTACCTGCGCGATGGCGGGCGCTACCGTCGGCGTCGGCATGCCTGCTTCATCGTGCAGGGCGAACGCGTGCAGCCGGTGCCGCACCGGCCGCACTGGCAGCCGCTCGAATACAACGCGCTGCACGGCGGGCTCGAACGGCTGTTCGAGCCGATGCAGATGGCGATCACGGCGCAGCCGGTGTGGGGGCAGTTGCTGCGCGGCTTGTCGGCGGTGTGCTCGCAGGTCAAGGGTGCGCAGCCGTGGTTCGTCGAGGCGCACCAGTTTCGCATCGACACCACCGACGGCATCGGCCGGCCGACGCCTGAGGGAGCGCACCGCGACGGTGTCGATTTCGTCGTGGTGGCGCTGGTGGACCGCCGTGGCGTGAAGGGCGGCGAGACGCGCGTGTTCGACGCGAACGGCCCGACCGGCATCCGCTTCACGATGACCGAGCCGTGGACGCTGCTGATGCTCGACGACGCGCGCGTGATCCATGAAACCACGCCGATCCAGCCACTGCACGCCGACCGTCCCGATGGGCATCGCGACACGCTGGTGCTGACCTTCCGGCGACGCAATTTTCAGGGGCCCGACAGCGCGTGATCCGACAGGCGCGGTGCGGCGCGGTGCGTCACACCGTGCGGATGTCGGCCACCGGCTCGCTGCCGAAATCTGCGCGACCGAGGTAATCAACGATGCGGGCGGCGGTGTCTTCGGCGCTGACCTGCAAGCCGTTTGCATGCTGCTGCTCGAAGTAGTCCTGGCTCGGAAAACCGGCGCCATCGGCCGCGCGCAGTTGCGCCTGCATGTCGGTGTCGACGACGCCGGGCGCCAGCGACACGATGCGCGCTGCAGCGCCCCGGCCGCTGTCGGCCCGATGCGCTTCATCGAGCGCCACCGCGCGCGAAAAATGGTCCATGCCGGCCTTGGCCGCGCCGTACAGCGCGCTGCCGGCCATGGCCCGGCGGCCCAGCCCCGACGAGATGTTCAGCACCTTGCGATCAGCGCGCCAGCTTCGGGTCGCGCGCAGGAAGCCGGCCGTCAGCAAGATCGCGGCTTCCAGCCCGACGCGCAGCGCGGCGGACAGCTCGCCGGCCGTGCAGTCGTCCGACGGTCCGACGGTCGGGATCACGCCAGCGTTGTTGATCAGCAGCGCGTCGTCGAAGCGGCTGGCGCCAAAGCCGCGCAGCCACTGCTCGACCTCGTCGGCGACGGCCACGCTGTCGGCCAGATCGCGCGGCCATTCTTCGAGCCGGACCTGCGCCGCCGACGCGCGCTGCGCCAGCGTCGGATGGCGGCCGCGCGACAAGCACAGCAGCGCGGTGTCGGCCGTCAGCAACTGCTCGGCGAGCGCCGCGCCGAGACCGCGCGAGGCGCCGGTGAGGATGACGAGTCGTTCAGGCATGCAGGCACTCCGCGTGGGTGATGGCGTCGAATTCTGGCGCGTTCGTGAAGCTCAAAACGCTGCGACACTCGACAAAGTGAAGGGGTGCAAGCGCGTCGGATGGCGCAGTTGCAGCGTTGTCGCGTGCAGCATCAGCCTGATGTTCGGCGCCCTCGGCGAGGCGTCGGCTGGTGAGTACAAAGCGTCGCCGACGATCGGGTGCCCGATCGCCTGCATGTGCACGCGCAATTGGTGTGTGCGGCCGGTGACGGGTTGCAATTCGAGCCGCGTGGTGCACGCGAATGGATCGCGGTCCAGCACGCGGTAGCGGGTCAGCGAGGGCTTGCCGTGCAGTCGGTCGACCTTCTGACGCGGGCGCTGTGGCCAATCGACGAGCAGCGGCAGGTCGATCTCACCCGCGTCGCAGTCGACCAGTCCGGCCACCAGCGCTTCGTAGCGCTTGACCACCTCCCGGGCTTCGAACAGGCGGCTGAGCACGCGCTGCATCTCGGCACCGCGCGCCAGCAGCAACAACCCCGAGGTCGCCATGTCGAGCCGATGCACGATGCGCGCGTCGGCGAACCGCGCCTGCACCCGCGTCGCCGCGCAATCGGCTTTGTCGGCGCCCCGACCCGGCACCGACAGCAGCCCGGCGGGCTTGTCGATGACGACGAGTGCATCGTCGACATGTGCGATCACCAGCGGTGTTGTGGGTGCCGCGTGGAATGGCGGCGGCGCAAGAGGGAGACTGAGGTGGTCGGGCACGCAGACATGATGGCATCGGCTACGCTCCAATCGATGTTTTCGTCATTCGAGAAGTTGCTCGACCCCTACCCCGCTTCGGCGTCCGCCACGCCGCCGCGCGGATTGTTCCCGTTCGTCTGGGCCTGTACCGCAGGCGCACGCGGGCTGGTGCTCGGAATGATTCTGCTCACCGCGTCGATCGGGGTCTTCGAGGCGTACCTGTTCAACATGCTGGGCGACGTCGTCGATTGGCTGGGCCGCATCGAGCCGTCGAAGCTGTGGGCGCAGGAACGCAGCCACTTGCTGCTGCTGGCCGTCATTTTGCTCGCCAGCCCGTTGGTGATCGCGCTGCAGACGCTGATCAAGCACCAGGCGCTGGCGGCCAACCTGCCGATGCGGCTGCGCTGGAATTTCCACCGGCTGATGCTCGGCCAGAGCATGCAGTTCTACCAGGACGAATTCGCCGGACGGGTGGCCACCAAGGTGATGCAGACCGCGCTCGCCACGCGCGACGTGGTGATGATCCTGTGCGACATCATGGTCTTCGTGGTGATCTATTTCGTCACCATCATTGCGTTGGTCGGCCGCTTCGACGCGTGGCTGCTGCTGCCGTTTCTCGGCTGGCTGACGCTGTACTGCCTGGCGATCTGGTACTTCGTGCCGCGTCTGGGCAAGGTCGCCAAACTTCAGGCCGATGCGCGCTCGCTGATGACCGGTCGCATCACCGACGCGTACACCAACATCGCCACCGTCAAGCTGTTCTCGCACGCAGGTCGCGAGTCGGGCTATGTGCGTTCGGCGATGCAGGAGTTCATCGTCACCGTGCACCAGCAAATGCGGCTGGTCAGCGGCTTCGAGGTGGTGAACCACTTCTTGAGCATGCTGCTGATCGCCAGCACCGCCGGCGCGACGCTGTGGCTGTGGACGCTGGGCGAACTCGGCGTCGGCGCGGTGGCTGCGGCGACTGCGATGGCGCTGCGCTTGAACGGCATTTCGCACTGGGTGATGTGGGAAATGGCCTCGCTGTTTGAGCACATCGGCACGGTGCAAGACGGCATGAACACGCTGTCGCGTCCGCATCTCGTCACCGACCGGGCTGATGCGGTACCGCTGCAGGTCACGCGCGGCGACATCCGGTTCGAGCAGGTGGGCTTCGCCTACGGCGGCACCAAGCCGGTGCTCGACGGCCTGACGCTGCACATCCGTCCCGGCGAGAAGATCGGCCTGGTCGGCCGCTCGGGCGCGGGCAAGAGCACGATCGTCAACCTGCTGCTGCGCTTCTACGACGTCGAGTCGGGCCGCGTGCTGATCGACGGCCAGGACGTGTCTCAGGTGACGCAAGACAGTCTGCGCGCACAGGTCGGCATGGTGACGCAGGACACCTCGCTGCTGCACCGCTCGGTGCGCGACAACATTCTCTACGGCCGCCCCGAAGCGAGCGATGCCGAGATGGTGTCGGCCGCACAGCGCGCCGAGGCGCACGAGTTCATCGCGCCGCTGGCCGACCCGAAAGACCGCACCGGCTACGACGCGCACGTCGGCGAGCGCGGCGTCAAGCTCAGCGGCGGCCAACGCCAGCGCATCGCGATTGCCCGCGTGATGCTGAAAGACGCGCCGATTCTGCTGCTCGACGAAGCCACCAGCGCGCTCGACAGCGAGGTCGAAGCGGCGATCCAGGCCAGCCTGTACCGGCTGATGGAAGGCAAGACCGTGGTGGCGATCGCGCACCGGCTGTCGACCATCGCCGCCATGGATCGGCTGATCGTGCTGGAGCATGGCCGCATCGCCGAGGAGGGCGATCACCAGAGCCTCCTGGCGCAGGGCGGGTTGTACGCGCGTCTGTGGGCGCATCAGAGCGGCGGCTTCCTCGGACTGGAGGCGGACGACGAAATTGCCGACATGCCGATGGCGGACGCCGGCTCGCAACCGCGGTCGGCTGTATCAGGAACCACCGTGTCGAGACCGACGACGCCGACAGGAGACCGCGAATGCACAATCGCAACGTGACAACAGGATGGCTTCTGGCTGCGTGCTGCAGCGGCGCTGCGGCAGCCGCGTCACCCGCCGCATCGGCAGCCGAGGTTCCGCAAGACGCCAGCGCCTATGTCGCTTTCGTCCAGGAATTCGCTGGCAACTGCGTGTCGCGCAACGGCGTGCAGATTCTGGTGAAGAACACCCACCCGACGCGCACCGTCAAAGTCTGGCTCGACCGCTATCACATGGGCACCGGGACCGGCGATCGGTCTCGCTCCGAATTGCGGCCTGCGGCCGAGCCCGAGCCGCTCGGCTGCTCGCGCAACAGCGATGGGCAGCAGGAGTGGCGGCTGGTGCGCGCGCTGTTTTTGGACTGACAACGCGCCAGCATCCGGCAGACGAAAAAAGGGACCGACGAATCGGTCCCTTTTGAATTGCAGCGCGACGCTGGTGCGGTGCGCTGCGGTGTTTTCGGTCTTCGATCGGGTCTGTGCACCGCGCCGAACCGGCCGCCGTGTCAGACCGATAGGCCGATCAGAAGCTGTGGCTGATGCCCACGCCGAAGATCACGTTGGTTTTGTCCACCACGGGCGAGAGCTGACCGATCGGGCCCAGCAGCGCCTGGGTGAAATAGGTCGATCCCTTGTCCGCATCGACGATGGCGGTCTGGATGTACAAAACAGTGCGCTTCGACAGCGAGTAGTCATTGCTCAGGACCAACATCATGGTCTTGTCCTTGTCGATCTTGTCGTTGTCACTGTGGTAATACGCGACCGTTGCCGTGTTGGACGGGTTCCATGCGAAGTCCACGCCCACCGAGAAGTGATCGGTGTCGGACCGCAGGCCGCCGATTCCGTCGTTCAGTGCATCTTGCTTTGCCTTGATGTACTGACCCTTCAGGGTCAGTGACGGCATGCCGAAATTCGAGAACGGCACCGCGACACCGGCGCCGTACTGCTCGGACTTGGCATCCTTGGCTGGGCCGGACGTGGCCGAGTTGGTGACCTCGTTGTAGTAGGCAGACACGGTGATAGGGCCGGTGTAGACAGCGCCGGCCGACAGGAACCTGCCTGGCTTCATCTTGTCGGCTTGTTCGCCAAAGCCATACAGCACGCCGACATTCACCGGGCCGAATGTCTTGTTGTACGAAACTGCGTTGGCAGCAAAGATGCCGAGGTCGTTGCCGTTCGAACCGCCGCCAGCCTGGTTCAGCGCGAAGGTGTACAGCGATGAGAACTGCTCCTTGATCGCACGTGGGTCGGTGGCCAGCAGGGCCAGCACGGCCGGGGTGTACTGGCGGCCCAGGGTCAAGGTGCCGTAGTCCGCGCTCGACAGGCCGACGTTGGCTTGCCGTCGGAAGAAGTTGGCGGTCGTTTGACCGGTGCCGGAATCGAAGTGCGACTCGAGGTTGAAGAACGCTTTCAGACCGCCGCCCAGGTCTTCCGTGCCGCGGAAGCCGAAGATGCTCGGGCGGATGCCGCCGTTGGCCAGTTCGGAGACGCTGCCGCCGTCCGAGCCGTCAGCGCGACGCGATTTGTCGCTGTACTGAAACCCAGCGTCGACGCGACCGTACAAAGTCACCGAGCTTTGTGCCTGAGCTGCGCTGGCCGCGAGGACCATCAAAGCAGCGGAAACCAGCGTGCGCTGAAGCGCTTGGTGGGGGGTAGAGGTTTTTGTCATCTGTGTCTCCAGTGGGTCGAAACAATCCAAGTCTCGGCGTGGTGGCTTGCTTTTTGCAAGCATGCCGACGAGTGAGGGATGCGTAATACAGAGGTCGCCAAGAAATTTTCCTCTCGCAAACCCATTTTGTGATCGCGAGTGTCGTCACAGCAAACCGTTCCAAGGTGCTTCAAATTGTTGCTAGCCCCTGTAACGACGCGCCTTTCCGAGCGACCGCATCTTAATCCGGGCAACCCTGATACGGGATAACTCGGGGGTCATTCGCATCCGCAATGTTGTTCTGATGACACATCGATGTGCGGGCTGCATTCAAAGACAGAGCACCTTGATGGTGCGTTCGACGGGTGTCAGAAACAACCGCTGTCGGGCAGGCCGAGTCGGCAGTTCCAGCGGAAGAATTCACCGGCTTGTTTCACCGAGCGCCGAAACACTGCGGTTGCTTCCTTGGAAACGGCGTCCGGCAGCGGCACGGTGATGGGTGCGCCTGACGAATTGCTGTAGAAATTGATGAAGCAACTTTGTTCAGCGGGGCAGATGGCTGCGATTTCGCGGTCATAGGCTGCGCGGTCACTCGCCAGCTCGGTTGGAACGATGACGATCTTGATGATGCCCTGCCGTCCGACGACGGGCCAGGCGCCGACCTGCGCTGGTGCTTGCGCAGGCGACTCGGTGGGTTCCACGGCCTCGACTCGCAGGGCCCGCAGCAAGCCTCGGCCGTCGCTGTCGCGGATCTCCAGCAGCCCATCGCCCCGCACGGTCGCGGTGACGGCCGATTCGAGCGCGGTCAGGATGCGGTCTTCTTGTTCGCGCTGCAGCGGCGAGCACGCCATGCGCGTCGTGGCGATCGCACCGACGCGAATTTGCGGGCCGTCGAGCGTGTAGGTCGCCGACATCGTGTTGCAACTGGTGTGTCCGCCCAAACGTCCGTCGGTGCCAAGATCGAGGTGCGCCTTGCCCGGGTCGAGCAGCGGTTCGGTGCGCGCCTGCACGATTTTCCAGGCGCCGTGCACGCTGGCCGAGGCGCCCGGTGCCGGTGTCGGCGCTGCTTGCGCGAAGGCCACCGCAGCCACGAAGCCGATCGCGATGCCGACGACGCAGGGCCACGCGCGGCGTCGTGTCGAATGTCTGAACGTCATGCCGGTCTGAATCCCGTCAGTCGTGCTTGATGTACTTGAACCGCGGATCGTCCGGCGTGCCTTCGAGTTCGGAGCCTTCTTCCTTGCCGGGCTGCCACAGCACCACGTCCTCGATCTTCTTGGCGAGTTGGAAATCTTTCTCGGTGATGCCCTTGGCGGCGTGGTTGACCAGCTTGACGATGACAAAGGCATACGACACCGCCAGGTCAGGGTGGTGCCACGCCGCTTCGGCCAGGTGGCCGACGGTGTTCACCACCATCAACGTGCCTTTCCAGCCGCTGGTCCTGTACTTGCGTCGAATCCAGCCGTCTTCGTACGCCCAGGTCGGCAGCTCTTGCTGCAAACGAGCGGTGACTTCGTCCGGCGTGAACACTTCGTCGACCGTTTTCTTGCGCCATTGGCTCATCGCGTGCTCCTCAGACAGTCCGCACCAGGAATGTTCGCACGATCGGACATGACTGCACGCCCAGCGCGGATACGATCGCTCGCCGCCATACCCCGAGAGAAACTTGATGGCCTCCAGCCTGCTCGCCCTGATCGACGACATCGCCAGCGTGCTCGACGACGTGGCCATCCTGACGAAAGTCGCGGCCAAGAAGACCGCTGGCGTGCTGGGCGACGACCTGGCGCTGAACGCGCAGCAGGTCTCGGGCGTCAACGCCGATCGCGAATTGCCGGTGGTCTGGGCGGTGGCCAAGGGCTCGGCGATCAACAAGGCGATCTTGGTGCCGGCGGCGCTGGCGATCGGCGCGTTTGCGCCGTGGGCGGTGACACCGTTGTTGATGGTCGGCGGTCTGTTCCTCTGCTACGAAGGGTTCGAGAAGCTCGCGCACAAGTTCCTGCACAACCCGGCCGAGGACGCGGCGCATCAGGCGGCGGTCATCGAGGCGCTGAGCGATCCATCGGTCGACATGGTGGCGTTCGAGAAGGACAAGATCAAAGGCGCGGTGCGCACCGACTTCATCTTGTCGGCCGAAATCATCGCGATCACCCTGGGCACCGTGGCAGCGTCGCCGTTCGTCACGCAGGTGTCGGTGCTCGTCGGAATCGCGGTGGTGATGACGATCGGCGTCTACGGACTGGTTGCCGGCATCGTCAAGCTGGACGATCTTGGGCTCTACCTGACGCAGCGTCCCGGCAGCGGTGGCGGCGTGGCGTTTCAGCACCGCGTGGGCGCGGTCATCTTGAAGACCGCACCCTACTTGATGCGCACGCTGACCGTCGTCGGCACGGCCGCGATGTTTCTCGTCGGCGGCGGCATCCTGACGCACGGCATCCCGGCGCTGCACCACGCGATCGAAGACGTCGCGGCGAAGGCCGCCGAGTTGCCCGGCATCGGCGGGCTGCTGGGTGCGATCACGCCGACCGTGCTCGACGGCGTGGTGGGGGTGGTGGCCGGTGCCTTGGCGGTGTTCGGCGTCAGCGCTGCGGGCAAGCTGTTCAAACGGCCAGCAGTCGCTGCGTGAACTTCACGCGCGGCGATCGCCGGCCCGGCACGCAGTGGTCGGCGCCGCGTTCAGCGCGGCGCGATCTCGATCAGCTCGATGTCGAAGAACAGCGTCGCGTTCGGCGGGATCACGCCGGCCGCGCCGCGCGAGCCGTAAGCGATCTGCGCAGGGCAGGTCAGCTTGGCTTTACCGCCGACCTTCATGCGCTGCACGCCCTCGGTCCAGCACGGGATGACGCTGTTCAGCGCAAAGCTGGCCGGCTGTCCGCGCTTGTACGAGCTGTCGAATTCGGTGCCGTCGGGCAGCGTGCCGCGGTAGTGCACCTTGACGGTGTCGCTGGCGGCCGGGCTGGCGCCGGTGCCTTCGGTCAGGGTGCTGTAGACCAGCCCGCTCGATGTGGTGACGGCCCCGGCTTCCTTGACCGCAGACCCGGCCGCGTCGGTTTGCGCCCAGACGCTGGTCAAGGTGGAGATGGCCAGCAAGCCGACGCAGATGCCGATAACTTTGCCGACGTGAAATTGAGCCTTCAAATCATGTCTCCCAGAAGTTTGTTCAACGAACGCACGCGTCGCCACGAGCGTCCCGTCAGCTGATGATCGTCGCATGACGCTGCTGCTCGCGCCGATGGAAGGGCTGCTCGACCACACGCTGCGCGACATCCTGACGCGCAGCGGCGGCATCGATCGCTGCGTGTCGGAATTCATCCGCGTCTCGGGCACGCTGCTGCCCGACCGCGCTTTCCTGCGCGTCGTGCCCGAACTGCGCCACGGCGGGCGCACCCGTGCCGGGGTGCCCGTGCGCGCACAACTGCTGGGGTCGGATGCGAGTTGCCTGGCGGAGAACGCCGCCAAACTGGCTGCGCTCGGGCCGCACGGCATCGACCTCAACTTCGGTTGCCCCGCGAAGATCGTCAACCGACACGGCGGCGGGGCGGCGCTGCTCGACGACCCCGAGCGGGTCGCCCGCATCGTCGCCGCGGTGCGGCGTGCGGTGCCGCGCACGATGCCGGTGTCGGCCAAGATGCGTTTGGGCAACCAGTGCGACAGCCGCGCCGTCGAATGTGCGCTGGCGATCGCCGGTGCCGGTGCCGACGAACTGGTTGTGCATGCGCGCACCAAGGCCGACGGCTACCGGCCGCCCGCGTACTGGGAGCGCATCGCCGACATCCGCGCGGCGGTGCACATCCCGCTGGTGGCCAACGGCGAGATCTGGAGCGTGGCCGATGCGCTGCGCTGCCGCGCTCTGTCGGGCTGCGACGCGCTGATGCTCGGCCGCGGCATCGTCGCCGACCCGGGGCTCGCGCTGGCCATCGTCGCGGCGACGCGGACGGCTGCCCTGGTGCCGCTGGCGGGCGGCGCGGCGCACGGCCTCGCGTGGGCCGCGCTGCTGCCGCTGGTCGCCGAGTTCTGGGCGCTGGTGCTGGGCCGCCGCGACATCGCCGATCGCCACCGAGCCGGCCGCCTGAAGCAGTGGCTGCACCACCTGCGGCGCCGTCATCCGCAAGCCGACGCCATCTACAGCGCGGTGCGCACGCTCAACGACCCGACGCAGATCGGCTCTCACCTGGCCGAGTCGCTGCGGCTCGCCGCCTGACGAGCGACCGTCGCGGTAAATCGAGCCGCGCTGCCAACAGCGACACGCGGCCGGGCTCGCCGCCCCGACCGAGCGGCGCCACAATGACCCGATCGCCATTGCCCCGGTGCCCGCCCCGATGTCCACGCCCGTTCCGCCGGTCAAGACGCCGCTCGGTCAAGACGAGTTGCGAACGCGCTCGCACGGGTTGAACCAGCGCCACCGCACGGTGCTGTTTCTCGTCGATGGCCGCCGCCCGCTCAGCGAGGTTTTGGCGCTGGCCTTGCAAGCGGGCGCCAGCACCCGGCACTTCGAGGAGCTGGTGCACCTCGGCCTGGTCGAGCTGGCGATCGAATCCGCTGTGCCCGACATCACACCCAGCCAACTGGGTGCGCTGGACAGTGGGGGCGCCAGCACGATGTCTGGTGTGCTCGCGGTCGATCTCGATCCGCCCAGCGCACTGGCCGGTGAAGCGCCTCGCGAGTTGGGCCCGGTGACCCTCCCTCGCGACGCGCCGATGGCGTCGGCGCCGCTGCCCCGATCTGCAGCGCCGATCGCCGTTGCAGCGTCGGCGCTGACGATCGAGCAGCGTCGCGCCCTCGCCCAGGCCGCTGACGAGGAACTGCTCCAGCAAGTGCGCGAGCTGCTGATCGAAACCTTGCGGGTCGATTCGCCGCTGTTTTCGGCGATCACGCTGATGCGCGTGCACCGGGCGCACTCGGCCAAGGACATGATCAATCTGGTGTGGGACATCGAACGGCACCTCGGCGTGTCGCGCAAGCGCCGCCGCGAGATGCTGAGCCTGCACCGCGCCCGCGAGCTGCTCGGCATGGGCAACACCCAGGTCAGCCTGGACGCGGACGAGGCCGGGTTTCTCGACACCGAGTGATCGCCTCCGGGGTCGGCGTCGTCCGACATGCAAAAGCGCCGCGAACCGACGCGGGGCTCTCAGCGCGCTAGCTACGGTTGATAGGTGCGATCGGTCGGTCCTGAATCGACCGCCGGACCGTTCATCAACCGCGTCGAGCGCGCCGGTGCGTCCGCACCCACCGCGCGCTGTTCCAGGAGAAAAAACATGCAAACCCCCGCACTCATCACCCGCACCACTGTCGGCCTCGTGCTCGCCTCGATCGCGCTGGTCGGCTGCAACAAGCCCGCCGAAGACAACCGCACCGCCGGTCAGGTGGTCGACAGCACGATCTCGCAGGTCGAGCAAAAGGCGACCGAGATGAAGAACCAGGCCGCCGTTGGCATGGAGAAGGCCGAGGACAAAGCGAAGTCGGCCACCGACACGGTCGGCGGCAAGGTCGCCGATGCGGTCATCACCACCGAGATCAACGCCGAACTTGCCAAGGACAGCCGGCTCAGTGCGCTGCGGATCAACGTCGACACGGCCGACGGCAAGGTCTTGCTCAGCGGCGCCGCGCCCGACGCGGCGTCGAAGGAGCGCGCCACCCAACTCGCATCTGCGGTCAAGGGAGTGGCCAGCGTCGACAATCGATTGACCGTCATGCCCGACAAGATGTGACCTCCCGACGCTGTGACCCGCCACGCGACACCGACCGCATCCATTGAACATCGGCGCTGGTGTCTGCTGCTGGCGGCGTCGCTCCTCGCGTTTGTCGGTATCGCCGTGGAGGTGGTGTGCGGCACGAAGCTCAACGGGCTGGACCGCGATGTCTCACAGCGCCTGTTGCTCCACGGCCCCGATGGGTGGATCGCGGCGATGCGGTGGCTGGCGTGGCTGCACGGCGTCGCCGGCATCGCTGTCGTGGGCTGGTTGTGGGCCGCATGGCTGTGGCGTCGTGGCGAGACGGAGCAGCTGGCGCGGCTGGCGCTGATCGTGGGTGGAGGGTTGGCCCTCAATGGGTCGCTGAAGCTGCTGTTTCAGCGTGCGCGGCCCATGCTCGATGTCAACCTCGTGCCGCCGTTGGACCGGCTCGAAACGTACAGTTTTCCGAGCGGACATGTCTCGGGCAGCGTGGTTTTCTACGGTTTCCTCCTGATGCTTGCGTTTGCGCGCACGACGCATCGCGGGTCGCGCGTCGCGGCGGTGCTTGCGGCGGGCACGATGGTCACGCTGGTGGCCTACAACCGCCTCTACCTTGGCGCACATTTCACCAGCGATGTGCTCGCGGCGATGGCCGAGGGGCTCGCCTGGATCGCCTTCTGCGCGCTGCTGCTGCCACGCTTGCCGATGCGAATACGGATGTGACATGGCGAACCCGTCGCTGCCCGAGCCGATTCCGGTGATCGTCAACAGCGCCGCCCGCAGCGGGCAGTCGCGCGCGCAAATCGAAGCGCTTGCGGCACGTTTCGAACACGCAGGTTTGCACGTTCGTCTGATCGACCTGCACGGCGGTGCCCACAGCGACGCCGAGATCGCTGAAGCGATCGCCCGGCGGCCGCCGATGGTGGTGGCCGGTGGTGGCGACGGCACGCTGAGCGCAATCGCTGCGCAATTGGTCGATACCGGCATTCCGCTCGGCGTGCTGCCGCTGGGCACGTTCAACCATTTCGCGAAAGACCTGAACATCCCGCAGGGTCTCGACGAGGCGGTGCGCGTGATTGCCGCCGGTTACAGCACAGCGATCGACGTCGGCGAGGTCAACGGCCGCGTCTTCCTCAACAACTCGGGCCTCGGTCTGTATCCGGACATCGTGCGCCACCGCGATCGCCAGCAGCGCACGCTCGGCCGCAGCAAATGGCACGCGATGGCCTGGGCCGTCTGGTCGCTGTTGCGGCGTTATCCGTTCGTGCAGGTGCAACTCGTGATCGATGGCGAGGCCCGCTGTTGGCGCACCCCGTTCGTGTTCGTCGGCAACAACGAGTACACGATGGAGGGGTTGCGCATCGGCGGGCGCGAGTGTCTCGATGCGGGGCGGCTGTGCCTGTACATCGCGCATCGCCCCGGGCGCCTCGGCCTGCTTCGGCTGGCACTGCATGCGCTGTTCGGGCGGTTGCGGCAGGCCAGCGATTTCGATGCGCTGTCGGCGTCCGAACTGGTCATCGAGACCCGGCGCAAGCGCCTGTACGTCGCGGCCGATGGCGAGGTGTGGCCGATGACCACGCCGCTGCGCTACCGGGTGCGGCCCGGCGCGCTGCGCGTCATCGTGCAGGCGCCGGCATCACCGATTGAACCGGCGGCCGGTCCAGGCTGAAGCGGCGGGATTCGACGCGCTCGAAGGCGCGGCGCTCCGACGCGTAATCCCAACGATCGATCTCGCAGCCCGCCAGATCGGCGGCCTGGTGGCGGATCACGTTGACCGAGTTCGGCACGCCCCGCCGCACGCGATTGGACAACGCGGTGCCGGCCTGCGCGACGACGATGCGCGCGCCCGCGGCACCGGCCGGGGTCAGTTCGCGGACGTAGGGCAGGTGGATGTGTCCGCCGAGCGCCACATCGGCGCCGGCTGAGGCCCAGCGCTGCAAGGCGGCTTCGTGACCATGCAACAGGTGCTCTTTCTCGGCATCGCTTTCGACGTGCAGCGGCTGGTGAACCACCACCACGCGCAACTGCTCGGGCCGTGCACTGCGCAGCCGCGCGGCGACACGCTCGATCTGTGCCTCCGACACCTGGCCTTCGACATGGCGCAGCCGCCGCGTGGTCTTGACGCACAGCTCCAGCAGCTCGGCGCTGTCATGCACCGGCTCCAGCACCTCACCGAAGGCGCGCTGGAAGTTGGCATAAGGAAACAGCAGCCGCGCGACGCCGTTGAACAGCGGAATGTCGTGGTTTCCGGGAATCACCAGTCGCGGCAGGCCGAGGCGGTCGACGAACTGACGCGCTG
>JANMTL010000252.1:0-18541 GCA_031390425.1 Rhizobacter sp. | reverse complement strand
GGTGATCTCGAAGTACGTGTCGGTGAGTCCCGGCGACATCAAGGTCGAGGTCGAGCGGCAGGGCGATCTGGAGGTGTTGCAGGTCAAGATCGAGCTGCCGGAAGGCGCGCGGTAAGGTCGATATTGGCTAAAATGGCTATTCGATTCGACGGGAGCCGACCATGAACCTGACCGCCACCGACGCCAAGAACCGACTCGGCCAGGTGCTGGAGTGCGCGCAGCGCGAGCCGGTGTTCATCGACAAGAGCGGGCGGCAGCACAGCGTGGTGATTTCGGCGGCTCGGTATGAGGAACTGTTGCGAGCGGAGCAGGGCGGCGCACAGCCGGCATCGATGGAAGAGCGGCGTGCGCGCTTCAACGAGCAGTACAAGGACTGGATCGAAGAACAGAATCGGCGTGTTCGTGAGCACGGTGTATGGAATGAAGAGTTCCGTCGCTGGTGATTCCTGATGGCTCAATGGGATGTCTACCCGAACACCAGCCCCAGCTCACGCGGTGAGCTGCCCTACTTCGTCGATCTGCAAAGCGATTTGTTGAGCGCGCTGGAGACACGGTTCGTGGCCCCTCTGGCCCGCAACCGCTTGCCGATCAACGGTCTGCCGCGTGGGCTGTGCCCTGTCTTCATCATCGACGGTAACGAGCTGTCGCTGATCGCCCATGAAGCCGGGCCGGTGAACGCCCGCCAACTGAAGCGGCCGGTGGCGTCGCTGCGGTCGGAGGCACACACCATCACCAGCGCCCTCGATGCCGTCATCAGCGGCATCTGAGCGTGCTCGATCCGAACCCGCGCTGATGAGCCCCTCCCCGCGCCCGCCGAAAATCCCCGAATCGGTGCTGGTCGTCATCCACACCGCCGATCTGCACGTGCTGCTGATCGAGCGCGCCGACCACCCCGGCTTCTGGCAAAGCGTCACCGGCTCGAAGGACACTGCCGATGAGCCGTTCGAGCTGACCGCGCAGCGCGAGGTGGCCGAGGAAACCGGCATCGTGATCGGCTCGGCCGCCGTGCCGCTTTCGCATCTGCGAGACTGGGGCATGCGCAATGTCTACGAGATCTATCCGGTATGGCGGCACCGCTATGCGCCGGGCGTGACCCACAACACCGAGCATGTTTTCGGGCTGCGGGTGCCGCGCGACATCGCTATCACGCTGGCGCCGCGCGAACACCTGCGCAGCGCCTGGCTGCCGTGGCGCGAGGCGGCCGATCGCTGCTTTTCGCCGTCGAATGCCGAAGCGGTGCTGCAGTTGCCTCGGTTTGCCCCGACGTCAGCAGGGCCCCGGTGACGGACGCGGGTGGGTCGTCGATGCACGCTCCCGATGTGTTGCGTGTCGCCACTTACAACATCCACAAGGGCGTGCGCGGCGTCGGTCCCCGGCGGCGGCTCGAAATTCACAACCTGGCGCTCGGCATCGAGGCGCTCGACGCCGACCTGGTGTTTCTGCAAGAGGTGCGCAGCTCCAACCGCGCCGAGGCGCTGCAGTTCCCCGACACCCACATCGGCTGGCCGCGGGTTCCGCAGGCGGATTACGTGGCACCTGAGGGCTACGCGGTGGCCTACCGAACCAATGCGATCACCCGCCACGGCGAGCACGGCAACGCGCTGCTGTCGCGCTGGCCGATCGGCGATGTGAAGCACCACGACGTGTCCGACCACCGCTTCGAGCAGCGCGGCCTGCTGCATGTGCCGGTGCAGTGGAACGGCACCGTGGTGCACGCCATCGTGGCGCACCTCGGGCTGATGCACGCCAGCCGCGTGCGCCAGGTCGAGCGCATTGCCGACTTCATCGCATCGCATGTACCGGTCGGCGAACGCCTGGTGCTGGCCGGCGACTTCAACGACTGGGGCGAGAAGCTCGACGCGCCGATCCGCAAGATGGGGCTGCTGCCGGCGCGCGGCGACGGGCAAACGGTGCCGCGCACCTTCCCGTCGCGGGTGCCGTTCTTCTCGCTCGACCGGGTTTACACGCGCGGCCTGCGCTGCACCTCGACCCACGTGCCGCGCGGCGCGAGCTGGGCGCGCATGTCGGACCACCTGCCGCTGGTGGCCGAGCTGCAGCTCCTCTGACGTCGTCCCAAGCCGATGGCGATCGACGATTCCTCCGCCCGCGCCGCCGCCGCCGAACGTTCGGCGCTCGAACAACTGTGGGGCGCGGTGCCGCGGCCGGTGTTCAGCGGCGGTAACTCGGTGGGCTTGCTGCGCGGCGGCGATGCGCTGTTCCCGGCGCTGGTGGAGGCGATCGATGCGGCGCGCCATGAAGTCTGCCTGGCGACTTACATCTTCCACGCCGACCCGGCTGCCGATCGGGTGACGGTGGCGTTGATCAACGCGGCGCAGCGCGGCGTGCAGGTCAAGGTCGTGCTCGATGGATTCGGCATGCTGGGTCGGCTGGGCGATCTGCAACGGCGCCTCTGCGAGGCCGGCGTGCAGGTCGCGGTGTACCGGCCGATCGATCGCTGGTGGAACTGGTTGCAGCCCGGCCAGTTGCGCCGCCTGCATCTGAAGCTGTGCGTGGTCGACGCCGAGATCGGCTTTGTCGGCGGGATCAACGTCATGGACGACCGCTTCGACCTGAACCACGGCTGGACCGACGAGCCCCGGCTCGATTTCGCGGTGCAGGCCAGCGGCCCGGTGGTCGGCCCGATCCACCAGGCGACGATCGCGGCCTGGACCCGCGCGCACCTCGGCAGTGCCTTCAAGGACGAGGCGCTGGCCATCGTGCGCGGCGCCGAGCCGCTGGCCCGCTTGCGCCGCCTGATCAAGCGGCTGCGGATGAGCCGGGGCCAGGGCATGCAGGCGACTCCGGGCGTGTTGAGCCGGATGCAGGCGGCGTTCGTGTTGCGCGACAACGTGCGGCAGCGCCGCACCATCGAGCGCAGCTACATCGACGCGATACGCAACGCCCGCACGCGGGTCGATCTGATGTCGCCGTACTTCTATCCGGGGCAGCCGTTTCGCCGCGCGCTGCGCCACGCGGCGCGGCGCGGCGTGGCGGTGCGGCTGCTGCTGCAGGGCAAGCTCGACTACCGCATCGCGGGCCTCGCTGCGCGGGCGCTCTACGACGAACTGCTGGGGCAGGGCGTGCGCATCTACGAGTACACGCCGGCCTATCTGCACGCCAAGATCGGGCTGGTCGATGCCGAGTGGGCGACGGTCGGCAGCTCGAACATCGATCCGCTGTCGTTGCTGCTGAACCTCGAAGCCAACGTGATCGTGCGCGACGCGGCTTTCAACGCCGAGCTGTCGGCGCAGTTCGATGCGGCGATCGCGGTGTCGCAAGAGATCGATCCCACACAAAAGTACCGCCCCGGCGTGCTGGGTGCGCTGCGCCGCGCCGTGGTCGCCTGGATGGCTTATGTGTATTTGCGCGTCGCCGGGGCGACGGGCCGCTACTGAAATCCAGTCTGTCGCATGCAAAGCACGTCAGCCGATCTCGTCATCGAGCGCCCCGACGGGCTGTACTGCCCGGCGGGCGATTTCTACATCGACCCGTGGCGTCCGGTCGATCGCGCGGTGATCACGCATGCGCATGCCGACCACGCGCGCACCGGTCACGCGCACTACCTCGCATCGGCGCGATCCGAAGGCGTGCTGCGCTCGCGGCTCGGCGCCATCACCTTGCAGCCGCTGGCCTATGGCGAGGTGGTCGAGCACCGCGGCGTGCGCGTCAGCCTGCACCCAGCGGGGCACGTGCTGGGTTCGTCGCAGGTGCGAATTGAACACGCCGGGCGGGTCTGGGTGGCGTCGGGCGACTACTTCGTCAGCGGGGCGCAGGGCGCGTCGGCCGATCCGGCGGCGCCACACGAAGACAACCTGACCTGCGATCCGTTCGAGCCGGTGCGCTGCGATTGCTTCATCACTGAGAGCACCTTCGGCCTGCCGATCTACCGCTGGCGGCCGCAGCACGAGGTGTATGCCGACATCAACGCGTGGTGGAGCGCCAATGCCGATGCCGGCCGCGCCAGCTTGCTGATGGGCTACAGCTTCGGCAAGGCGCAGCGGCTTTTGGCCGGGCTCGACGAGCGCATCGGGCCGATCGTGGTGCATGCGGCGGTCGAGCCGCTGAACCGTGCGTACCGGGCCGAAGGCGTGCGCTTACCGCCCACGCAACTCATCAGCGAGGTGACCGACAAGTCGAGCCTGCAGCGCGCGATTGCGATCGGCCCGCCGTCGGTGCAAGGCAGCTCATGGGCGCGTTCGTTCACGGTGGGCGGCGTCGAGGCCAGCGATGCGTTCGCCAGCGGCTGGATGCAACTGCGCGGCGCACGCCGCCGCCGCGCGGTCGATCGCGGCTTCGTGATGAGCGACCACGCCGACTGGCCCGGCCTGCAACGCGCGATTGCCGCCACCGGCGCCGAGCGCGTCATCGTGACCCACGGCTACGAGGCGGTGATGGTGCGCTGGCTGGAGCAGCAAGGGCTGCTGGCGGGGTCGTTCAAGACCGAGTACGGCCGCGAGGAGGGAGTCGAGGCCGAGGCGATGCCGCCAGACCCATCAAGAGCCATCGACGGCCTGTGAGCGGCTTGCTCCGCACTACACCACGACCCGCACCTCGACCGAGCGCCCGAGCACCCGGGCTGCTTGCTCGATCTGATCGAGGCGCGACGCGTGACGCAGGTCGAATAAGCGGTCGACCTGCGGCACATGCCATCCCAGTCGGCGGGCCAATTCGGCCTTCTTGATGCCTTGCTCGGTCATCGCCGCATAGAGGCCCAGCTTCGCGCATTCGAGAGCCGCCGGGCGCACGGTGCGCTGGCCGCGCCGGGGCTTGCTGGGAGTCGGCAGCGACGAACGTGCGTCCATGTACAAGGACAAAGCCGTCTCCAGCGCGTCCACCGCATGCCTCAGCGCTTCGTCCTCATCGGCACCAAAGGTCATGGCCTCAGGCACGTCGGCAAACGTCACCAGCAGGCTGCCCTCATCGGGCGTCAGGGTCACGGGGTAGTCGAACATCGTCAGTCCTCTTTCAAGCCCAGTTGGCGTTTGATGGCGGCCACCAAACCTTTTCCTAGCTCGGCAGTGCAGTGCATCGGCAAGGTGGATTGCCTACCCTTCAAAAACTCCTTCAAATGCGAACCCTTTCCGGGCAGAAAAGTGGCGCCTTGCTGCTGCAGCCATTTCTTCATCTGCTTTGAATTCATTGCTGGAATATTAAACACATCTGTTGTTATCGTGTGAGGCATGAAGGTCTTCTCGCGGCTCTACGCCGAACTCGATGCCAGCACCGCGATCACCGCCAAGATCGCTGCGCTCAAGCGCTATTTCTCGCTCGCCGAGCCGGCCGACGCGGCTTGGGCGGTGTATTTCCTGTCCGGCGGCAAGCCGCGCCAGGTGGTGCCGACCGGCGTGCTGCGGGTGCTGGCCTGCGCACGGGCCGGCATCGACGACTGGTTGTTCGACGAGTGTTATCAGGCGGTCGGCGATCTGGCTGAGACCATCGCGCATGTGCTGCCGCCGCCGTCGTCGCGCAGCGATGTCGGCTTGGCGGCTTGGATCGAACAACGCCTGCTGCCGCTGCGTGACGAAATGCCCGAGACCCAGGCGGTGCGCATTGCTGCGTATTGGGACGAACTCGATGCCGACGGACGATTTTTGCTCACCAAGCTGATCGGCGGCGGTTTCCGGGTCGGCGTCAGCAAGCTGCTGGTGCAGCGCGCGCTGGCCGAATCGGCCGGGCTCGACGCCAAGGTGGTTGCGCAGCGGATGATGGGCTACACCGACAAGACCGCGCGGCCCGATGCGGCGGGTTTTGCCCGGTTGGTGTCGCAGGATGTGGAACCGGGCCGCGATGCCGGGCAGCCGTATCCGTTCTTTCTCGCGCACCCGGTCGATCTGGCGATCGCCGACTTCGATGCAGCGCTCGGCCCGCCCGCCGACTGGCTGATCGAGTGGAAGTACGACGGCATCCGCGCGCAGGTGGTGCGGCGCGCCGGGCAGGTGTGGGTGTGGTCGCGCGGTGAAGAGCTGATGACCGATCGCTTCCCCGAAGTGGTGGCCAGCGCGCAGGCCTGGCCCGACGGCACCGTGCTCGACGGCGAGATCCTGGTGTGGCCCCCCGGCAGTGATCGGCCAGCGTCATTCAATCTGCTGCAACAGCGCATCGGCCGCAAGAACCTGACGAAAAAAGTCCTTGCCGACGCGCCGGTGGGCTTCATCGCCTACGACCTGTTGGAGCACGGCGGCGTCGATCTGCGCGACACGCCGCAGCACGCGCGGCGCGCCGCGTTGGAAGCGCTGGCTGCGCAGATCACGGCAGCGGCCATCGATGGGCCGATCGCGCCTGCGCCGCTGCGCCTGTCACCGCTGCTGCGCGGCCGCTGGCCCGAACTGGCCGCACTGCGCGAGCAGTCACGCGCACGCGGCGTCGAGGGCTGCATGCTCAAACACCGCGACGCGCACTACGGCAGCGGTCGCCGCAAGCAGGCCGGCGCATCGCCTGGCGCACGATCGCTCGCGTGGTGGAAATGGAAGATCGACCCGTTGACCGCCGACGCGGTGCTGATCTACGCGCAAGCCGGGCACGGCCGCCGCGCCAGCGTCTACACCGACTACACCTTCGCGGTGTGGAGTCGCCCGCCGCGCGATGCGGCCGAAGCGCAGGCCGTGGTCGATGCGATCGCCGCGCGCCAGCCCGCGCAGCAGGGCGGCCTGCAACTGGTCGCTTTCGCCAAAGCCTACGGCGGGCTGACCGACGAAGTATTCAAGGCCGTCGATCGCGTGATACGCCAGACCACGCGGGAAAAGTTCGGCCCCGTGCGCAGCGTGCGACCGACGATGGTGTTCGAGCTGGGCTTCGAGGGCATCAACCTCAGCCCGCGCCACAAGAGCGGCATCGCGGTGCGATTCCCGAGGATGCTGAGAATCCGCACTGACAAGCCGCTGCACGAAGCCGATACGCTGGCTACCCTGCAAGCCCTGATGACCCCTGGAGACCCTGCCGATGAGCACGCCGAACACGACCCCAACGACCGAATTTGACTGCGACCTGTTGGTGATCGGCGCGGGCAGCGGCGGCGTGCGTGCCGGGCGCTTTGCGGCGCAGCGCGGCGCGCGGGTCATCATCGTCGAAGGTGGCGCGCTCGGCGGCACCTGCGTCAATGTGGGCTGCATCCCGAAGAAGCTGTACAGCTATGCGGCGCACTACGCCGAGGCGTTCGAGCAATCGCACGGCTTCGGCTGGCAAGCCGACACGCCGCGCTTCGACTGGGCCGTGCTGAAGGCGCGCCGCGCTGCGGAAATCTCGCGGCTTAATGGCATCTACGACAGCCTGCTGAAGTCGGCCGGGGCGACGCTGGTGCGCGGCTGGGCGAGCGTGATCGATGCGCACACGGTGGCGGTGCGGCCGGTGGATGGCGCCGCGAATTCAGCCGTGCGGCACTACCGCGCGCAACACATCCTGCTGGCCACCGGTGGCCGGCCGCAAAAGGTCGATGGCCCGGGCGCCGAATGGGCGCTCAGCTCCGACGACATGTTCGACCTCGATCCGTTTCCGCGTCGCCTGGTCGTCGTCGGCGGCGGCTACATTGCTTGCGAGTTCGCGTCGATCTTCAGCGGCCTGGGCGCGCAGGTGACGCTGGTGCATCGCGGGCCGCGGCTGCTGCGCGGTTTCGACCACGAGGTCGCCGATTTCGTCACCGCCGAGATGCGCAAGAAGGGCATCACAGTGCACCTGCAATCGACGATCGCCGACGTGCAGCGCAATGGCGACGTGCAGACGCTGCGCTTGAAGCAGCGCGCCGTCGCAGCCGATGCCGGGACCGAAACTCGCGCCGACATCGAGGTCGAAGCCGACGCCGTGCTGCACGCGACCGGCCGCATCGCGCGCACCGAAGGCCTGGGGCTCGACGCGCTCGGCATCACGCTGAATGCGAACGGCACGGTGCCGGTGGACGGGTACTTCCAGACCATCGTGCCATCGGTGCACGCGATCGGCGATCTGGTGGGCCACATGGCGCTGACGCCGGTCGCCTTGGGCGAAGCGATGGTGCTCATCGATCGCCTGTTCGGCGACGGCACGCGGCCACCGATCGATTACGCGATGGTGCCGACGGCGGTGTTCACCCACCCGAACATCGGCACCGTCGGCCTGGGTGAACAAGCGGCGCGTGCGCGCGGTGCGGTGCGCATCTACCGCAGCGATTTCAAGCCGCTGCAGCACACGCTGAGCGACAGCACCGAACGCACGCTGATGAAGATCGTGGTCGACGATGCCAGCGACCGCGTGCTGGGTATGCACATGGTCGGTGGCGATGCCGGCGAGGTGATCCAGGGCTTTGCGGCGGCGCTGCAGGCCGGCGTCACCAAGGCCCAACTCGACCGCACCGTCGGCATCCACCCGACCGGGGCCGAAGAGTTCGTAACCATGCGCGAAATCGCGCGGCGCTGAACCGCCGCGCTGCTCAACGCAGCGTGTAGCCGCGGCCGTCCATGCAGGCTTCGGTGGCCCGGTTGAAGACGCTGCCATCGGCCATCGCGTTCGGCTGCGTGGTCGCCCAGCGGTTGCACGCCTGTCGATCAGCTTCGATCTGCTCCGCGCTTTGGCCGTTGCGTGGGTAGATGATCGGGTCGGGGCGCGACGCAGGCGCTGGCTCGCGCACCGGCGCCTCGCGGTAGATGCGCTGCGGCACCTCACGGTAGACGACCTGCGGCGCTTCGCGGTACACGACGGGCGGCGGCTCGATCAACACGTAGCCCGGCGCGCCGTGGTAGCCCGAGTAAACCGGCGGACCGTAGGCGTACGAATGCCGCGACCCCAGCCAGCCCAGCCCCAAACCGAGGCCCAAGGCCAGACCCACGCCGCCCCAGCCCGGACCGTGGCTGCGATAGCCCCCATGGTGGCCATGTCCGCCGCCGTACCCGCCGCCGTACCCACCCCCGTGGCGACCGCCGGCATAAGCGTCGGCAGGCGGCAGGCCGACGGCTAAAACAATCGCGGCGAGCGCCGTGGTGCAGCAACGAATGAAGGTGTTCATCGGGGTCTCCTGTCGACGGCCCGGCGGGTTCCGGTCTTTGCAATTCTCGACCCATTCGCGGGTCCGCCTGCTGCGCGGACCCATGACCTTTCGAGTCGCGTTGCGGGGAGACCTGCTCGATTTCACCGCCGACCCGGGCTTCGCGCGCATTCGACGCGCCTGGTGTCTGTCGGCGCCCCGACCACTGGCTGCTGATCGAAAACGGTCGCATTCTCGACGCGCAGCCCGCCGGTTCGGTGCACAGCGACCCCGACGCGAGCTGGCAGCGCATAGATCACCGGGGCCGACTGATCCTGTGGCCGAGAACACCGACGAGGTGCGCTGGATCGCCGGGCTGCTTCGCGAGGCGCGCAGCTACACCAACGCGTCTTTGCCTGGATGACGCTGGGCGACAAGCGCAACCGGGCGCCGACCTGCGTCGCGGACCGCCGCGTTTTTTAACCGCGGCGGCTTTCGATCAGGGGCCGACCACCTCCAGCTTGGCTTGCACCACCCCGGCGCGCACCATCCCGATCTTGCGTGCAGCGGCCAACGACAAGTCGCCGACGCGGTCGGGCGTAGTGGGGCCGCGATCGTTGACGCGCACGACCACGCTCTTGCTGTTCGCGACGTTGGTGACCTTGACCTTGGTGCCGAAGGGCAGCGTCTTGTGCGCCATCGTCATCGCGTTCGGGTTGAAGCGCTGGCCGCTGGCGGTCTTGCGACCGGCGAACTTGCGACCGTAGTAAGCCACCTTGCCGTCGGCGCTGTCGGTCGTCGCTGCGGGCGCGGCGGCGTGTGCCATCGCGGCTGCAGGCTCCGCGGTTGCCGGGGCGGGCTGAGCCTGAGCGGCGGTCGCCAGGGCCAGCGTGAGGGCGAATGTCAGGGCCGCGCTGCGGGCGGTCAGGCTTTGAAGGGGCATAAAAAACTCCGGGTTCGTTGTGGGCATCGCGATGATTCGCCGCCCGAGTGTGCCGCGACGCCGGGCCGGTGTCGATGCTCCCCGACGATCTGCGTGAGCCACCGCATCGTTGGCAAAATGATGGCGAAACGCTCAGGAGCCGCGATGCCGAACGACCCGACCCACCTGCCGCGCGAACGACTGATGGCGCTGCTGCGCGAGATGCCGAAGGCCGAGCTGCACCTCCACATCGAAGGCTCTCTCGAACCCGAATTGATCTTCGCGCTGGCGCAGCGCAACGGCGTCAGCCTGGTTTGCGACAGCGTCGACGCGCTGCGTGCGGCCTACGCCTTCAGCGATCTGCAGAGCTTCCTCGACATCTATTACGCCGGTGCATCGGTGCTGCTGCACGAGGCCGATTTTTTCGACATGGCCATGGCGTATTTCCGCCGCGCAGCGGCCGACCATGTCGTGCATGCCGAGCTGTTCTTCGACCCGCAGACGCACACCGAGCGCGGCGTGCCGATCGGGGTGGTGATCAGCGGCCTGGTGCGCGCCTGCGTGGCAGCCGAAGCCGAGTTCGGCATCAGCGCGCTGCTGATCCTGTGTTTCCTGCGGCACCTGAGCGAAGACGCTGCGTTCGACACGCTGGCGCAGGCGCTGCCGTCGATCGAAACGCACCGCGACCGGCTGGTCGGCGTCGGCCTCGACAGCAGCGAGCGCGGCCACCCGCCGGAGCAGTTCGCGCGCGTCTATGCGCGCTGCCGGGAACTCGGGTTGCGCCTCGTTGCGCATGCCGGTGAAGAGGGCCCGCCGGCCTACATCTGGAGTGCGCTCGATGTGCTGAAGGTCGAGCGCATCGACCACGGTGTGCGCTGCCTCGAAGACCCGGCGCTCGTCGCGCGGCTGGCCGCCGAGCGCATGCCGCTGACCGTGTGCCCGCTGTCGAACGTCAAACTGCGGGTGTTCGCTACGCTGGCGCAGCACAACCTGCCGCAACTGCTCGACGCCGGTCTGTGCGCCACTGTCAATTCCGACGACCCAGCGTACTTCGGCGGCTACATCAACCAGAACTTCATCGACACGTTCGAGGCGCTGCCTGAATTGACCGCCCTGCACGCGTACACGTTGGCACGCAACAGCTTCGAGGCCAGCTTCGCAACTGATGAGCAGAAGGCGCGCTGGATTCAGGCCCTCGACGCCTGCTTCGCGAGGGGCTGAACCCGCCGTTGATTACCACTGATCGGTGAACCTGGACGATTGCAGGCGCTGGGCGTCGAAGCGCAGATCGCACAGGCGGCGACCGGCCAGCCGCGGGTCCTGCACCAGCACGCGACCGTCCGCAGGTACCGACACCTCGTAGCCGCGCGTTGCAGCCTGCGCCTGCACCTCGCCGATCGTTGTGCCGATCGCCAGCGCTTCGCAAAAGCCCTGCATCCGATGCGATGCCGCCACGAAGGGCCAGAACGCGAGCGCGATGCCCGCCAGCATCAGCACGGCCATGCCGACGAACATCCAGCGACGCATCGACGTGCGCGCGTCTTCGGGGAGTGCAAACAGTCCGGATCGCGTGGCCATGCCTGGATTTTCCTGGTTGTTGAATTCAAAGTGTGGCGCCCAGTCGCTGTATTCGGCGCTGCGCAGCACTGCGGGCGCACCGCCGGTGCAGGCCCTGCCGTTTGGGCGTCGGCGATCTCGGTGGCACGCGCCATTGTTGCTCGCGTGGCCGCTCAGCTCGCCGCCGCCGCCTCCGGCGGCAAGGTGCCCGGGTAGAGCCGCTCCAAGGCGGCGCGCGTGGCCTGCGTGACGATCGGTCGCAGGTCGAAGGCGAGCTGCGCGATTTCGTTGTCACGGCGCTGATCGTCGACCTCTGCGGTGCCGCGGTCGGCCCACAGCGCCGTCAGCGCTTCCCGATGCGGTTTCAGCGCGTCGGCGATCACGTCTTTCCAGTGCGCTGGGGCTTCCGCCTGCGCCCAGTCGCCGCGGCCACGGCCGAAGTGGGCGACGGCGAGGTAGCGCAGCAGCGCCGCCTCGGTCAGTGGGTCGAGTGCGTCGGCGTTCCAGGTCAACCAACTGTGCCGCGTGCCGCGCACGAGGTTGTAGCAACGCGCCAGCCCGGCCGCGCTCAACGCGCCGATCAGCCCACCGGCCAGCGCGCCGCCACCGAGCGTCAGTCCGCCGGTCGCGATGTCGGCTTTCAGCCCGGCCAGCGCACCGGTCAGCAGGCCACCCAGCATCGCGGCCTGGCCTTCGTCGACGCGCAGCCGCAGCTCGAAGTGCGCGGCCAGCCGCGACAGGATCTCGCCTTGCGCATCGCCCTGCAGGCCGTGCAGCGAGATCAGTTGCGCGGTGTTGTCGCGCACCTCGGCGTCGAGCCGCGCTGCCAGCGCCTGCTGTGCAACGGTGGCCGGGCGCCGGTCGGTCGTCTCGATGCCCATGCCCCGCCCGAGCGCGCTGCCCAGGTCGCGCAGCTTGCCGCGCAAGCCGTCGCCCTCGGGCAGCACCTCGCTCGATGCGGCGATGCGCGCCAGGCTTTGCGCCACCGCGTCCATCGCAGCGTTGAAGGTCGCGGTGCGCTGTGCTTGCCAGGCCGCGCGCAGTCGCGCCATGCGCGCGCTTGCCCCACTGCTTGTGCTGCTGCTGGCATCTGCACGGGCGTCGACACGCGCCTCGCCCGGCGCGGCATCGGAAAGCGCCGTCTCCACCGCACCGAGCAGCGTGAACTCCTGCACCCAGCAGCGTGCGAACGCGTCCAGCGGCAGCACCGCGGACACATGGCTGTGGGCGGCCAGGTGCAGCCGCCAGCGCTCGACCTCGGCGGCTTCGAGCTCAGCGGCGCGCGGTGCGCCGAGCTGGTTCAGCAGCACGATCACCGGCTTGCCGACCCACGCCAGCAGCTCCATCTCTGGTGCGACGTAGCCAGCGGCTTCGGGCGCTTCGGCGGCGCTGACCAGGTACAGCACCACGTCGGCGTGATCGCGCACATTGCGCAGCGCCTGCTGGCAGGCCCAGAACGGCCGGTCGCGCCAGCGGTCCCACACCGCGCTGATGAACCAGCCGATCGGGTTCGCGGTCGAGCGCAGCCGCGTCAGCAGACGCACGCTGTCACCGAAGCCGGGCGTGTCCCACAGTTGCAGCGACTCGCCCTCGGCGGTGGTGATCAGCGTGTACACATCGGCGAATTCGGTGACGTGGGCCGCGTCGCGCACCTCGCCCACATCGCGGCCCAGCAGCGTGCGCGCCAGCGTCGTCTTGCCGACGTTGGTGTGCGAGACCAGGCTCAGCGCGATGGTGCCCGGCGTGGCCATGCTGCGGTTCATCGTGGCGGTCATGTGCGGTCCGTCACATCGAAAGCGCCGGCTTGCACCGGCCGCTCGAGTGCCGACTGCAAGGCGCGGCCGGCCGCCGGCAGGTCGGGCCGCTCCAGGTCGATCAGCACCGCCACCGTACCCAGGCTCGCGGCCAGTTGCTGCCAGGCGGCACGCCGTTGTGCCACGCGTTCGGCGCTGCCGGCAAAGCGGCGCTTGAACGCGGCCTCGTCGACCAGCATCACGATCGTTGGGGACGCCGATCTCGACCCGGACCCCACCGCGCGTGCTGCCAGCTCGCGCAGGTAGCGGCCCTGGCTTTCGGTCTCGGGCGTGGCGCCCAAATCGAACAGGGCGATCGATGCCGTGGCGCCTGTCGTCACCGTGTCGGCGATCACATCGCTGCCGTAGTCTGCGGTCGGCAGCACGTCGAGCTGCACCGCGTCGCCGAAGGTCGCGGCCAGCACGCTGCGCAGGCCGAGCGTCGAGGCGGGTCCGGGCGACTGCGCATACGGCAGCACCTGCACCCGCGCGTGATCGCCTTGCTGCTGGCGGACCAGGCGCTGAAAGTACGCGTCGTCCAGCGGCAGCGGGAAATGCCGCGACAGCCGTCCTGCGCTCAGCAGGCTCCACGCGGCGAGGGCGCAGCGCGGCAGCACGACGACCAACGCCAGCGTCAGCGCGTACAAATGAATCCACGTTGCGGCGCCGTTGCCTGCCGTCGGCGTGTCGGGCACCGCACCGGGCGCGACCCGCAGCGCCTCGACCGCCGCCGCATCGGGCAGCGTCAGACCCGACAGCGCGGCGACCGGCCCGAGCAGCGCAGACAAGCCCGCATGCACGGCCGCGGCATCGACAAACGTGCTCTGCCAGCCGACGCGGTAATCGAGCACCAGGCCGCGCAGGTACATGCCGCCGATCAGCCCGAGCGCCAGCGCGGCGGCGGCGCCGTGCAGCACCGCAGCCGCGCGAGCCGTCAGCAGCGGGGCGCTGTGGCAGGCCCACGCGACGACGAAGGCCTGAACGGCCGCAGCCGTGTTGCCGGACGCCAAGCGTCGCGGCACGTGGCGCTCGATCAGGCTCTGCACCGCGCGCCGCAACGCTCCCGATCGCGGTGCGGTCCGGCGCATCGCGACCGTCAACGCACCCCAGAGCAGCAAGGCATAGACGACCAGGTTCCACACGACCAACGTCCACAGCGGCGGTGCCAGCAGGTTGATGCGCTGTGCGCTACCGATGCTGTCGGCGGCCAGGCCGACCGCAGCGCCGACCGCGACCGCGAGCAACAGCCAGGCCCAGCGCCAGCCGGGTCGGGACAGCCAGCGCGCCAGCGTCGGCTCGCGCGGTGCCAGGCGCTGCAAGGCGTGGACCGCCCGGTCGGCGAGGTAGCGATCGGCCCGTGCCGTCGGGCCGGCCGATTCCATAGCGACGCGGCTTGCCCACGCGCGGTCTTCCGGCGTCCAAAGCGGCCCGTCGGGCGCGGCCACCTCGAAGGCCTGGATCAGCAGCACGTGGCGGGCGGCGGTTTCATTCATGCGGTGAAGCAGCGGACAAGGTTTGATCGACCATAACGCGTTCTGCCCCTTCACGGGGCTGGCGTGTCGGTGCTGGTTAGAGTCGCGGCGGTGAGAAAAAAACCTGCTGAAAAACCGATGGAGCGGGGCGTGGCCGATGGCGCGCACGGCGAAGGCATCGGCCCGGGCTGCGTCGCCGGCATCGACTTCACGAGCCGGCCGACGACGCGCAAGCCGATCGTCGTCGCCGTTGGCACGTTCGACGGCCGCAGCGTGCGGCTCGAGGGGTTGCAAGCGCACGCGAGCTTCGACGATTTCAGCGTTTGGCTGCGCGCGCCGGGCGATTGGGTCGGCGCGTTCGACCTGCCGTTCGGCCTGTCGCGTGAGCTGGTCGAAACGCTGGGCTGGCCCACCGACTGGCTGCCGCTGATGCGCCATTACGCGACCTTGTCGCGCGAGCAGATCCGCGACACCTTCGCCGCGTTCTGCGATGCGCGGCCGGTCGGGGCCAAGTTCGCGCACCGCCGCTGCGACGGCGGTGCGGGGTCGTCGCCGTCGATGAAATGGGTCAACCCGCCGGTGGCGTTCATGTTGCATGCGGGGGTGCCGCTGCTGATCGACGCGGGCGTGCATCTGCCTGGCTTGCATGCGGGCGATGCGTCGCGCGTGGCGGTCGAGGGCTACCCGGGGTTGCTGGCGCGCGAGGTGATCGGCAACCGTTCCTACAAAAACGACAGCAAGGCCAAGCAGACGCCCGAGCGCTTGATCGCCCGCAAGGACCTGGTCGATGCGCTGGAGCAGGGCCGCACGCGGCTGGCGCTGCGGCTGCGCTTGAGCCATGCGCAGCGCGACAGCCTGGTCGCCGATGCATCGGGCGACCGGCTCGACGCGGTGCTGTGCCTGCTGCAGGCGGCCTGGGCGCGCGCGCAGCCGGATTTCGGGCGGCCGACCGACGCCGATCCGCTGGAAGGCTGGATCGCCACGGCGTGTTTGGTGTGAGTCGGTGAAGTCGAAGCGCGACGTGTCGGTCGCTGAAGACTGGTTCGCCGCGCGCGGCTGGCAGCCGTTTGCCTTCCAGCGCGAAGTGTGGGCCGCGATGGCAGCGGGTCGCAGCGGCTTGCTGCATGCGACCACCGGCAGCGGCAAGACGTATGCAGTGTGGTTCGGCGCGCTGCTGCGAGGTATGGCGGTCAGCGCGCAAAACAAGGCGCCCCCGCTCGGTGTGCTGTGGCTCACCCCCATGCGCGCCCTCGCCGCCGACACCACGCGCGCGCTGCAACTCACGCTGCCCGACGTTGCGCCGCACTGGACAGTCGGCCAGCGCACCGGCGACACGCCTGCGGCCGAGCGCGCGCGGCAGGACCGGCGCTTTCCCACTGCGCTGGTCACCACGCCCGAATCGCTGTGCCTGATGCTGACGCGCGAGCACGCGGCCGACGAGCTGGCCGGCGTGCACACCGTGATCGTCGACGAATGGCACGAGCTGATGGGCAACAAGCGCGGCGTGCAGGTGCAGTTGGCGCTGGCACGGCTCAAGCGCTGGAACCCGCCGCTGGTGGTGTGGGGGCTCAGCGCGACGCTGGGCAACCTCGACGAGGCGAAGCGGGTGCTGATCGGCGCAGCGCGTGGCACGAATGACGACGGTGTCATCGTGCAGGGCCGCGTCGAGAAGACGCTGCTGATCGATACCTTGCTGCCCGAAAACCCCGGCCGCTTCTCGTGGGGCGGCCACCTCGGCGCGCAGATGCTGCAACCGGTGATTGTCGAGATCGACAGCGCCACCACCACGCTGGTGTTCACCAACACCCGTTCGCAGGCCGAGATCTGGTATCAGTTGCTGTTGCGCGAGCGACCCGACTGGGCCGGCATCGTGGCCTTGCACCACGGTTCGCTCGACAAGGCGGTGCGCGAATGGGTCGAGGCCGGGTTGAAGCAGGGGCAGTTGAAGGCGGTGGTCTGCACCTCGTCGCTCGACCTCGGCGTCGACTTTCTGCCGGTCGAGCGCGTGCTGCAAATCGGCAGCGCCAAGGGCGTGGCGCGGCTGCTGCAACGCGCCGGGCGCAGCGGCCATGCGCCGGGCCGACCCAGCCGCATCACGCTGGTGCCCACCAACACGCTGGAGTTGGTCGAAGCCGCCGCCGCTCGACGCGCCGCGCTGGCCGGTCGCATCGAGCGCCGCGCGACGCCTGACAAGCCGCTCGATGTGTTGGTGCAGCACTTGGTGACAGCGGCCCTCGGCGGGGGATTTTCGCCCGAAGCGTTGTTCGACGAAGTACGCAGCGCGCACGCCTATCGCGACCTGAGCCGCGATGAGTTCGATTGGGCGTTGGCCTTCGTCGAAGGCGGCGGAGACAGTCTGGCCGCATACCCGGATTACCACCGCGTGCGCAAGGTCGAGGGCGTTTACCGGGTGCCCGATCGCCGCATCGCGATGCGCCACCGGCTCGCCATCGGCACCATCGTCAGCGACGCCTCGATGCAGGTGAAGTACCTGAGCGGCGGCCCCATCGGCAGCATCGAAGAGAGCTTCATCGCGCGGCTGCGCAAGGGCGATTGCTTCGTGTTCGCCGGTCGCGTGCTCGAGTACCTGCGCACGCAAGACATGACCGCCTACGTGCAGCGCGCCAGCAAGAACAAAGGCGTGGTGCCGAGCTGGGCCGGCGGCAAGATGCCGCTGTCCAGCGAGCTGGCCGATGCGGTGCTGGAGCTGCTGGCGGTGGCCGCGAGGTCGCCTGACCACCTCGTCGACGGCGAGCCCGAAATGCTCGCCGCGCTGCCGATGCTGCAAATGCAAGCGCGGCTGTCGAAGCTGCCGACGCCGCAGACCCTGCTGGTTGAAGTTTTCACCTCGCGCGAAGGCCACCACATCTATCTGTACCCGTTCGCCGGCCGCAACGTGCATCTGGGCCTGGCCAGCTTGCTCGCGTGGCGGCTGGCGCGCCATGCGCCCAACACCTTCAGCGTCAGCGTCAACGACTACGGCTTCGAGCTGTTGAGCGCCGAGCCGGTCGATCTGGCGCTGCTGTTCGATGGCCGCCTGTTCGATGCGACCGACCTGCTCGCCGACGTGCTGCACAGCCTGAACAGCGGCGAACTGGCGCAACGGCGCTTCCGCGAAATCGCCCGCGTGGCCGGGCTGATCTTCACCGGCTACCCCGGCGCGCCGAAAAGCACCAAGCAGTTGCAGGCGTCGAGCGGGCTGTTCTTCGAGGTCTTCAAAAAATACGACCCGAGCAACCTGCTGCTGACCCAGGCGCAGACCGAAGTGCTGAGCCAGGAACTCGACATCGCCCGCCTGCGCGCCACCTTGCAGCGGCTGGCTGGCCTCTCGATCGAGCGCGTGGAGTTGAAGGCGCCGAGCCCGTTCAGCCTGCCGCTGATGGTCGAGCGCCTGCGCGAGAAGCTGAGCACCGAGAAGCTCGCGGATCGGTTGGCGCGCATCGTCCGCGATGCCGAAAAAGTGGCGGAAACGGCCGCCGAGAAAGCGGCCGATCGGTGAGCGCTGCCATGGCACCTGCCGCGCACCCACAATCGCGCCGATGAAGCTCACCCGCTTGCTGAAATTCGCCTCGACGAAACGGCTGTCGATCTACCTTTTCGCGCTGTGGAAGCTGTTCAAGCACCCCGACACGCCGCCCGCTGCGAAGTGGGTCGCGATTGCCGTGGTGGCCTATGCGGTCAGCCCGATCGACCTGATCCCCGACTTCATCCCGGTGCTGGGCCTGCTCGACGAAATGGTGCTGGTGCCGTTGGGCGTGGCGCTGGTGATCCGCCTGACGCCCAAGCCGCTTTGGGAGTCTCTGCTGCGCGAAGCCGAAGCCCACCCGCAGCGCGTGCCGCGCCTGTGGTGGGGCGCAGCACTGATCGT
>JANMTL010000251.1:0-20984 GCA_031390425.1 Rhizobacter sp. | reverse complement strand
AACGCGGGCTCGTCGAGCCTGAAGTTCGCCGCGTTCGAGGCGGTCGCTGCGCCGGGTGAGTTGCGCCTGATCGGCAAAGGTCACGTCGCGCAGGTGGCCACCGAGATCGAGTGGTGCGTCGAGGATGCCAGTGGCACCACGCTCGAAACCTCGCGCACGCTGTGCGTCGGTGACCATTTCGATCACGACGCGGCGATGAGCCGTTTGTTGGCCTGGATCGATGCGCACCGGGACGGCGTGACGCTGGTCGCCGTCGGGCACCGCGTGGTGCACGGCGGCACGCAGTATGCGGCGCCGGTGGTGGTGACCCATGCGGTGTTGCGCGACCTGGAAGCCCTGGTGCCCTGGGCGCCGCTGCACCAGCCGCACAACCTGCAGCCGATCCGCATCGTCGGCGAGCGCTGGCCCGGCGTGCCCCAGGTGGCCTGCTTCGACACCGCCTTTCACCGCACGCAGCCGGCGGTGGCGCAGGCCTTCGCCCTGCCGCGCAAGATCACCGAGGCCGGCGTGCGGCGCTACGGTTTCCACGGGCTGTCCTGCGAGTCCATCGCCAGCCGCTTGACGAGCGTGCTCGGCGCGCAGGTGGGCCGGGGCAAGGTCATCGTGGCGCATCTCGGCAACGGCGCCAGCCTGTGCGCGATGGTCGATGGAAAAAGCGTCGCGTCGACGATGGGTTTTTCCGCGCTCGACGGCCTGGTGATGGGTACGCGTTGCGGCACGCTGGACGCGGGCGTGGTGCTGTACCTGATGCAGCACCTCGGACAGACGGCGCAGCAGGTCAGCGACCTGCTTTACGGCCACTCGGGCCTGCTCGGCGTCTCCGGCATCAGCAGCGACATGCAGGTGTTGCTGGCGAGCACCGATCCGCGCGCGGCAGAAGCGATCGAGCTGTTTATCTACCGCATCGTCGGCGAGATCGGGGCTTTGACTGCAGCGATGGGCGGCCTCGACGCGCTGGTGTTCACCGCCGGCATCGGTGAACACGCTGCGGCCATTCGCTCCCGCACAGCGGCCGGTTGCGCCTGGTTG
Organism: Rhizobacter sp.; assembly: GCA_031390425.1. Taxonomy (GTDB): domain Bacteria; phylum Pseudomonadota; class Gammaproteobacteria; order Burkholderiales; family Burkholderiaceae_C; genus PBB1. Next base: position 19,955 of record JANMTL010000251.1, on the reverse strand, counting down.
GGCGCTGTGATCGATGAAGCCGCCAACGACATCGACCTCGAACTGATCCACGCGCCGTCGAGCACCGTTCGGCTGGCGGTGATCCCGACCGACGAGGAATCGATGATCGCCACGCAGACGGCCTTGGTGTTGCGCGATGCAGCGTCGGCCGGCGCTTCAGTGCGCGAATGAAATGCTGACGGTACCGCGCGACTTTCAGCGCCGCATCAGATCGGCCAGATCAACCCCTACCAGCCACAGGTCGATCAGACGTCGGCCCCTGGCCGCTGCTGAACAGGTTGCCGCAGCGATGGAAAGCCCCTGTCGTTTGCACGCCCTCGACGGCGATCACCGAGACGACATCGGCATGCTTCAGCGCGGTGCTGCTTGGGTGTCCAGCAGCGGCTCAAAGCCGCCGTAGAACATTCGCTGGCCATCGAACGGCATGTCTTTGAACTCCTGCATCCGCGGATCCGCCATGAATTTCGCGTTGCCATCATCTCGAGCGGCTTTCGTCGGCCACTCGATCCACGAGAACACGACGGTTTCGTCGCCCTCGGCCTTCACCGCGAGCTTGAAGCCGGTGAGCTTGGCCACCGGCAGGTCATCGCCCCAGCACTCGACGATGCGCGTCGCACCGAACTCTTTGAAGATCGCTGCGGCCTTCGTGGCCAGCACCCGATAGGCCTCCTTGTTACCAGCAGGCACCGGAACAACAAATCCATCGATATAGCTCATGAAAAACTCCTTCGCGACAAACAGGCGTTGATTGACATCGGAGCCGGCGGCCCCTTTCGCATCAGGCGTTCGATGCGTCCACGTTCACCATCCACGGCACGCCGAACTTGTCGGCGCCGATGGACTTCGTGTAGAACTCCAGCGCCTCTTCACAGCGGCCGGTGAAGGCGATGTACGGTTGAACTTTCATGATGATTTCCTTTGTTGATCGGGTGCTGTGATGGGCTTTGCGTGATGCGTCGGCTCGCCTCGGCACTTCAGAAGCTACGGCAACGCTTCACCTGTCCGCGCCGTGCGCGGCGGAGTCTTTGGGGGATGAGGCGCAAGGCGCGAAGCCGGGGTCGGGCTCTCTGCCCGCCCCCGGCTTCGGAACGAAGCCTTGTTCACGCAAGAAAACGGCCCGCAAAGGCCCGCCCCAGCAGCAGACGGCAGGAACTGCGTTCCTGTTTCAGGGGTTCGGCCCAAAACGGGCGATTTGCGCACCAAGTCGCTTGCGTGTGCCTTCGGGCACACGACGCGCAACGTTGGCGTACAACTCACTCCGTTTTGGACTCGAACGCGCATGGCGGGGACAGGTGAAGCGTTGCCCTAACGGCTGGCGAGATTGAGGATGTTTCCGTCCGGGTCTTTGAACCACGCGACCTGCAGGTCGCCGCCGACGTACACGTCGCCGTCGAGCCGCATGTCCGGCATGTCGTAGTGTTCAAACACGACGCCTTTGGTTTTGAGCGCGCGCACCATCTCTTTGATGCCCTCCCCAAGCGCCCAGGTCACCGCCGTGGCGTGGTTGGTTCCGGCGTGCTCTGAGCGGTAAACGTTGAGCACCGAGCTGCCGCATCGGTAGGTGATCACCTCCTGGCCTTCTCGGGATACTTCTTCCAGTTCGAGCGTCCCGCCGTAGAACCCTGCGGCGGCTTTCAAATCTTTGACTGCAACAGTGGCGATGGCGTTGATGTCGCTGAGCATGTCGGCTCTCCTGGACGGTTGAAATGCGGTTGGGATCGGTTTATTTGAGCGTCACTTTTGCTCGCGCCGAACCCGCTGGCTATGGCAGTCAGCGCCGCATCGGCGTAGGAACGCATGCCGAGTGGCCCGGGATGTGCAGCGCTGGGCCCACCGACGACAGCGCGGCGCCATCGCCGAGCCCGGAGATGGGCACCGGCGAACGCCTACACCGACGTGCGTCGCAGGCCCACGCTGTGCGGCGGGTTGCGGACGCAGGCTGCATGCCTACGATGCTTCCATGGCGCTGATGAACGCATTCCCGCTTCCCGATACTCATCGCACTGTCTCGGTGGCGTGCGTTTGCATCGCACTGGCTGGAACTGCGGTGTGCCGCGACAAGCGTCGACAGGTCGGCACATGAGCGGCCAACGCGTACCGTCGCTGCAGCCGCAAGGCGATCCGCTCGGCATCTACAAATCGAAGCGTGATTTCGCGCTCACGCCGGAACCCGCCGATGGAGCGAAACGCGTTGTGGGAGCAAACGCGGCGGTGGGTGTCTGCGAGCTGACTTTCGTGGTTCAAAAGCACTGGGCCAGCAGCCTGCACTACGACTTCAGGCTGGAACTCGACGGCGTGATGAAAAGCTGGGCGGTGCCCAAGGGGCCGAGCTTCGATCCGACGGTCAAGCGCATGGCAGTTCAGGTCGAAGACCACCCGCTGTCCTACGCGAGCTTCGAGGGAACCGTGCCCGCCAAGCAGTACGGCGCGGGCCAGGTCATCGTGTGGGATGCGGGCACCTGGACCGCGCTGCACGACGCGCACCAAGGTGTTCGCAACGGCAACTTGAAGTTCGAACTGCATGGCCACAAGCTGCACGGCAAGTGGGTGCTGGTGCGCATGAAAGGCCACGGCGAAAAGCAAGCGCCCTGGTTGCTGATCAAGGAAAAAGACGCGTTCGCCCGCGCGGCCGCTGAGTACAGCGTGGTCGATGAACTGCCCGCCAGCGTAAAGTACATGCGCCCGGTGCGCGTTGCGAAAGCCGACTTCGTTGCCAAGGCCGCCACCACGGCCAATGCCGTTGACCGATCAGTTTCAGTGTCCGACTTGCCGCCCGAGGCCGTGCCATCGCCGTTGCCGCCCACGCTGTCGCCTCAACTGGCCACGCTGGCGGCCGGTGTGCCGCCCGATCCCGCCGCGTGGCTCTGCGAGATCAAATTCGACGGCTATCGAATGCTGTTGCGAAATGACGCCTCGGGCGCGCGTTTGTTGACCCGCAACGGGCTCGACTGGACCTCCAAATTTCAGCCGCTGCTGTGCGAGTTGGAGCATCTGAGTCTGCCCCCCGGGTGGTACGACGGCGAGATCGTCGTGCCGAACGACGCGGGCATTCCTGACTTCGGTGCTTTGCAGCAAGCCATCGAAAACCAACGCACGGATGCGGTCGTTCTCTATCTCTTCGATTTGCCGTACGTTGCTGGGCACGATTTGCGCAGCGCGTCGCTCGATGGGCGGCGGGCGGTGCTCAAAGGGCTGATCTCGAACGCGGCCTCAGCACATATCCGTTTCAGCGAAGCGTTCGATGCGGCGCCCGACAGCATGCTCGCCTCGGCCTGCAAACTGGGGCTGGAAGGCGTGATCGCCAAGCGGCGAAATGCTCCTTACCGGTCGGCCCGATCCGCAGACTGGGTCAAGCTGAAATGCAGCCAACGGCAGGAGTTTGTGATCGGTGGCTACACCGAACCACAAGGATCGCGCGTGGGCCTGGGCGCGTTGTGTGTGGGCGCGCACGATGCGCACGGCGTGCTGCAGTACGCAGGGGATGTCGGAGCCGGTTTCAGCCAGAAGACGCTGATCGACCTCAAGAAAAAGCTGGACGCGAGTTCGCGAAAAACCAGCCCCTTCGCTGCCGAATCGACGGCCGGCATCGCGCCTCGGATTCGCGGCAAAGTGCACTGGGTCACCCCCGCATTGGTGGTCGAAGTGAGCTTTGGCCAATGGACGCGCGCCGGGCGCATACGCCACGCGGTGTTTCGCGGGCTGCGATCCGACAAGGCAGCCAACACCGTCGTGCGTGAAATCGAGCAGCCTGCAGCGACCGAAAAGCGGCCTGCCGAAGATCAGCCAGCAACAACAGCGACGGCGCCGCGCCAATCCCCTTCGCTGTCGACGCGGCTGAAGGTGTCGAACCCGCAGCGCGTGATCGACACCCGCACCGGCACGACGAAGATCGATCTGATTCGCTACTACGACCTGGTCGGCGCGTTGATGCTGACGCACTTGGCGGGCCGCCCGGTGTCGCTGCTGCGCGCGCCCGACGGCGTCGACGGAACGGTCTTTTTCCAGAAGCACGCCGACACGGCGAAGCTGCCCGGCATGCGGCAACTGGACCCATCGCTGTCGGTGGGTCATCCTCCGCTGATGGCGATCGTCGGCAAGCGCGGTGTGTTGTCTGCGGCGCAGTGGAATGTCATCGAATTCCACACGATGAACGCCGTCAGCACGTCGTTTGCGCACCCCGACCGCGTGGTGTTCGATCTCGACCCTGGCGAAGGTGTGCGGTGGCCTCAGGTGCAAGAAGCCGCGCAACTCGTGCATTCGTTTTTGACACAGCTCGGTCTGGCGTCGTTCCTGAAAACCAGCGGCGGCAAGGGCCTGCATGTGGTGGTGCCTTTGCGGCGCTTGCACGACTGGGACGCGGTGGAGGGATTTTCCGAAGCCGTGGTGCTGCACATGGCAAAGACGATTCCACAGCGCTTCGTTGCCCGCAGCGGGCCGAAAAACCGCGTCGGCAGAATCTTTATCGACTACCTGCGCAACCGCCTGGGTGCCACCACAGTGTGCGCATGGTCGGCGCGGTCGCGGCCTGGCCTGGGCATTTCGGTGCCGGTGGATTGGAGCGAGTTGCCGTTGTTGCGCGGTGGCGATCACTGGACGGTCGACAACGTCCACCAGCGGCTCGCCGTGGGAAACACGCCCTGGGCCGGGTGTGGCAAAGCGGCGCGCGGGCTCGGCACTGCGATCGATGCGTTGGGCTTGGTGCAGCCCCAGGGTTGATCGGTCACTGCGCTGCTGTTTTCTGCTGTCCGTCAACGGCCTTCAGCCGAACAAGGAGTTTTTATGCCCCGCGTGATTTGGAAAGGCGCCATCACTTTCGGTTTGGTGCATGTGCCCGTGGCCCTGTACCCGGCTTCGCAAGAAGTGGGTATCGATTTCGACTGGCTCGACAAACGGTCGATGGATCCGGTGGGCTACAAGCGAGTGAACAAGCGCACCGGCAAGGACATCGAGGCCGACAACATCGTCAAGGGCATCAAACAAGACGACGGCGACTACGTGATCCTGAGCGAAGAACAGATCAAGGCTGCGTATCCCCAATCCACACAAACGATCGAGATCGAATCGTTCGTGCAAGCCAGCGAGATTGCGTTCACCCTGCTCGACACGCCGTACTACCTGGAGCCCGTCGGCAAAGGCGACAAGGTTTATGCGTTGCTGCGCGAGGCGATGGCCGAGGCCGGCGTGATCGGCATTGCGCGCGTCGTGATGCACACCAAGGAGCACCTTGCCGCGCTGGTCCCGTCAGGCGCGGCCCTGGTGCTCAACACCATCCGCTGGGCCAGCGAGATTCGTCCGCTGTCCGATCTCAAGTTGCCCGCTGAAGGCAAGGCTGCTTCGGGCTTGAAGCCGAGCGAGCTGAAGATGGCAGCGCAGCTCATCAGCGACATGACGCAGCCATGGAAATCAGGCGACTACAGCGACAGGTTCGGCGACGCGATACGGGCACTGGTCAGCAAAAAGGTCACCGCCGGAGAAACCGAAACCGTCGCGTCGTTGGAAGACGCGCCGACCGGAGCAGGCACCGCCAATGTCGTTGACCTGACAGCGTTGCTGGCGCAGAGCCTCGTCAAGCGCAAATCGGCCGGCGGCTGCAGCGACGGGGATGCAGGCGCGGCGAAGAAAGCCGCGCCCAAACCGGCGGTTCGGAAGCGGGCATGACGCGCAGCAGGTTGTTCGCTGTTCGGCTCGCAGCGTTCATTCAGCCAAGTGCCGTTGATTCGCTGCCCCGCCTGTGCTTCATTTCGGCTACCCAAGGTTCTTGCCGTCGATCACCTCGACAGGCGCGTCAGCCGCCACAAAGTTGTCGAACAAACGTGCGTTGACACCGATGCGGCGGGTGATCTTGTCCCAGCTGCCGTCGGGCTCGAACGCCGGGCTGTCGGTGAACGTGCCGCACCCGCAAACGGGACAAGAGTGATGTGCCACCTGCTTCGTGTTCCAGCGACAAGTCGCATCGTCGGCGTCTGAGCTGGTCAGCTGAAAGCTGCCGTATGCAAAATCGTTGAAGTCGATGCCAGCGTGACCTTGGGCGCTTGAACCTGTCAGCTTTGCCTTGCAATTCATTCGCCTGAAGGGCGGCTCTTGGTTGCGCAGGCGCGCGAATACGAACTGCGCAGTTGATCCGGCTGGTCGTACTCAATGCGACACGCGACTGATGCATCACGTCAGTTGTCATGTTCAATGCTCCTTCAGACAATTCCGCGCGGCGCGCACGGAATTCAATGCATTGGTTTCGCATCCGGGTCCATGTGGATCAGTTCCCAGATGTGCCCGTCGAGGTCCTCGAAGCCGTGCCCGTACATGAAACCTTGGTCCTTGGCTGCACGCGGGGCCGTGCCTCCGGCAGCCAGCGCCTTGGCGACGACGTCGTCCACTTCCGCGCGACTCTCGCAGGAGAGGCACACCAGGACTTCGGTGGACTTGCTCGGGTCGCTCAAGGGCTTGCTCGTAAAGGTCTTGAAGAAGTCCTTGACGAGCAGCATCGCGTAGATGTTTTCGCCGACGATCAGGCCGGCACCTTGGTCGTTGGTGAACTTCGGGTCGAAGTGCAACCCGAGGCTTTCGAAGAACGCCTTTGATCGCGGCAGGTCGCTGACTGCGAGATTGACGAAGATTTGCTTGTGCATGATGGACTTTCAAAGAAGTTGGGTTGGGGGTGGTGCGGTCGTCTCCCTGAGGAGCCGATCACTCGTTTCTAGCGGTTCAAGAGGCCTGTCGTCCGCTCGCCTGCTTACATACGAGCCTCACCGCCGTCACCGGGTCGGCTTCAGCTTCGGTTGCGGCATCGGTGCTTCGAGGAACGCCTTGGTCATCGAAGCGATCCACTCACTTCGTTGCAGCGGGGCAAAGTGGTCCGTGCCTGGGCGCACGGGCCCAGGCCCAGGGCCAGGGCGGTCGAGACCTTCGCCCATTCGCGCAGGGTGCTCGACCGAGTTGATGCAGACCGTTGCACCCGCGAACAGCGTCGCAGCGAAGGTAGCGAAAGACTGCGCGAGTTGGAGCATCGGCGCGCTGGGGGTTGCGGTTGTCCGGCAGGCGGATCGCGGGCCGGGATCGCGGCGCAGTGCAACACGAGGTCACCGGGCCCACGGGTCGTAGCTGCCGAAATTCCAGACGTGGCCTTCGGGGTCGCGGCACGAGTAGGCGCGCCCACCGTAGTCTTGGTCTTTGATTTCCAGCACGATCACCGCGCCTGCGGCGATGGCGATTCGGTGGTGCGCATCGACATCGCCGACGATGATGTAGACGCTTTGCGAGCCGATGCCGCCGCTTTCGATGGGTGACTTCACCAGCGTGTGAAATTCGTTGTCGTTCGCCGAGCCCAGCATGATCATCGAGTTGCCGAAAACGAGCTGCGCGTGGGCGACGGTGCCGTTCGCACCGGGCACCACGAGTTGCGGCATGAAGCCGAACGCCTGACACAGCCAGTCGATGGCGGCGAGCCCGTCGCGATAGCGCAGCGTCGGGATGATCGTGGGGTGGGTGAGGGTCACGGTCGAGTTCATGGCGGTGCGTCCTCAGCAGTCGGGTGAAGCTCGAAAAAAACGCGATCGCTCGACCATTCGCAGCATCTGTGCCGCCGCATGAAGCGTCAGCGGGTGGTCGGTGCAGCCGATGCGTGGCGAGATGTAGGTGGCCATGTCACGCACCTTCTCGCGCACCTGTTCGAGCTGCCGGTCGTTGCTTTGCGCCAGCAAGGTGATGAGCAACTGTTCCAGGGCGATGACTCGACCGCGAAGCTGCTCCCATTCGGCGTCGGACGGGCTGGCGGGTTCGTCACGCCACATGCTGCTTCACCCAGGCGACGTAACGGTCCATCCAGCCTTGTAGGAACTTCTGGCTGCCTTCGTTGAGGTTGCCGCTGTCGTCGAACAGGCCTTCTTTCGCGTGGATGAACGCTTCGGGCTGTCCGAGGGTGGGCATGTCCAGATACGCCAGGATGTTGCGCAAGTGCTGTTGCGCCACCGCGGTGCCTGTGGTGCCGACCGACACCCCCAGCACCCCCGCAGGCTTGCCGGCCCAAGCGCTTTGGCCGTAGGGACGCGATGCGTGATCGAGCGCGTTTTTCAGCACCCCGGGGATGGAGCGGTTGTACTCGGGCGTGAAGAAAAGGACGCCGTGCGCCGCGACGATGGCGGCCTTGAGCCGATGCACGGACTCTGGCGGATCGGCGTCGTCGTCCTGGTTGTAGAGCGGCAGGTCACCGATGGGCACCGACTTGAACGAGAAGTCGGTCGGTGCCAGCTTGGCCATGGTGTCGGCCAGCTTGCGGTTGAACGAGTCGCGACGCAGGCTGCCGACGATGACGGCGATCTGGGTGATGGGCATGCTGTTCTCCGATCGGGGGTGGCGGGTGAATCGTGCGGTGTGTGAATCAATGCGGACCGAAGCGCCACAGCCGCGACTGGAGTGCGTCGATTTGGTCGAGCAGATCGAGCACCAGTGCCGCGCCCGCCGCGTTCAACTCCAGGTCGTGCATCAGGCGCAACGCGGCCCGTGCCCGCTTGAGCACCGGGCCTTCGAAGCGCCAGCTCAGCGCATCCGCGCCCAGCGGCACCAAAACGCCTTCGTCGACCAGCGCGATCAACTGCTCGCTGTCGACCTGGCAGGCGCGGCTCAACTCGATCAGAGTGAACTCGACCTGCTCATCGACCAGCACACCGTGCGTGATGGTGACGCTGCCGTGTGTACTCATGGCATCAGGCCTGCAGCGCTCGGCGCGGGTTGAAGTCGGCAAAAGTCTGCGCCAGCGCGCGGTAGGCAGCTTGCGCCGCCTCGGTGTCCGAAGGCGGCAGCGCGATCGACAGCACCACGTACAAATCGCCCGGCGGCTGGCTCGGAATGCCTTTGGCTTTGAGGCGCAGCCGCCGTCCGGAGGCCGAGCCGGGCGGCACCGTCAACTGCACGCTGCCGTCGGGGGTCGGCACAGTCACGCTGGCGCCGAGTGCGGCTTCCCAGGGGGCCACCGGCAGCTCGAGGTAGACGTCGCGGTCGTCGACCCGAAAGCGCGCGTGCGGCGCCAACTGAATTTCGAGGTAGAGGTCGCCGGCCGGACCGTTGCCCATGCCGGCACCGCCCTGGCCCGCCAGCCGCAGGTGCTGCCCGCTGCGCACGCCGCGCGCGATGTCGACGTCGAGCTGCCGCGTCTGCAGCGAGACGCGGCCCCGGTCGTCGATTTGCGGCACCCGCAGCGTGATCGTGCGGCGCCCGCCTCGGTAGGCGTCTTCCAGATCGATCTGCACCTTGGCGTGATGATCGCCGCCGGCCATCGGGCCGCTGCCGCGCGGACCGCGCGCACCCGCAGCCTGGCGCCCGAACAGCGTCTCGAAGAAGTCGCTGTGATCGGCGGCGGCGTCGCTGTCGCCGCGCCCGCTGTACTCGAAACCGCTGTCCCAGCCCGGCGGTGGTGTGAACGCTTGACCGTCGCGCTGGCGCGCGCCGACGTCGTCGTAGGCCGCGCGTTTTTCGGTGTCGGACAGCGCTTCATAGGCTTCAGCCACCTCCTTGAAGCGGGCTTCTGCATCGGGCTCTTTGCTCACGTCTGGGTGGTACTTGCGCGCCAACTTGCGGTAGGCGCGCTTGATGTCGGCGGGCGTCGCCGTTTTCTCGACGCCGAGCGCGGCGTAATAGTCCTTGAACTGCATGGATCACTTCGCGGGCACGTCCGTCTCCAGCGTCGTCAGCTCGCGGTAGATTCCGCCGGTCGCGGCGCTGCCGCTGGTGCTGCCTTGGCCCTGCATGCGCGCATGGCAGGCCTGGCGCTGTACCTCGGGCAATGGATCGCAGCGCCGACGGGCGTTGTCTGAAAAGGGCAGAGCGTCCACCGCCAGGCCCCCGCGCCGGGCTTCGGCGAATGCGGCGTCGGCCTCGCGCAGGCACGTCGCCCGATCCTGGTTCGACCGATCGCCGAGGCAGACCGCGCGCTCTTGCCGATGCAGCGCGGCAGCCGGCGTCTCGACCTTCGGAGCAGCAGCCAGCACGCACGTGACGGCCAGCACGGCGTCGATCAACAGCACGGTCCGCAGCGGGCGCGAGAAAAGGCGGGTCAAGGGGTGCATCAACGGCTCCTTCGGTTCGACGCGGTGACGCCACGTCGAATCGATCCTGCGCGCCCGGCCTGCCCACCGTCTGTTCGCTGCCGCACCAACGAAGCGAGTCCGGCCGCGCACAATCTGCCGCCATGCGCCACCCCGAAGACATCGCCACGAAACTGCTGGGTGCGCCTTACGAGACGCTGGACGAGCGAACCCAGAAGGTCGCGCGGCACGTCGCGGGACGCACCCACATCGCGCGCAATCTCTCGCGCGATTCGGGCCCCCCGCCCAGCGCCGGGCAGCGCGCGGCAGACGCGGTGGCGAGATTCGGGGGCTCGTGGACATTCGTCGGGCTGTTCGCCATCACGATGCTGGTGTGGGTGGGCGTCAACGTGATGCTGCTGATCTACCGGGGGACGACCTTCGACCCGTACCCGTTCATCCTGCTCAACCTGTTCCTGTCGATGCTGGCCGCGATCCAGGCGCCGATCATCCTGATGTCGCAGAACCGCCAAGCCGAGAAGGACCGCATCGGCGTCGAGCACGACTACGAGGTCAACCTGAAGGCCGAGCTCGAAATCATGCTGCTGCACGAAAAGATCGATCTGCTGCGCGAGACGCAGTGGCAAGAACTGCTGGACTTGCAGCGCGAGCAACTGAAATTGCTCGCCGATCGCGGGGGAGAAAAGCCAGTGTCAGCCTGACGCGGCGAGGGCGCCCACCGGTGCCGGCCGCACGCGGAACCACGCGGCGTACATCGCGGGCACGAAAGCCAGCGTGAGTGCCGTGCCTGCGATCAGACCGCCCATGATCGACATCGCCATCGGCCCCCAGAACACGCTGCCGGTCAGCGGCACCATCGCCAGCACGGCAGCTGCTGCCGTCAACACCACCGGCCGCGAGCGGCGCACGGTGGCTTCGATGATGGCGTCGGCAGGCTGCGCGCCGCCTTCGATGTCGCGGTCGATCTGGTCGACCAGGATGACCGCGTTGCGCATGATCATGCCGCCGAGCGCGATGACCCCCAGCAGCGCCACGAAGCCGAACGGCGCGTTGAAGAGCAGCAGCGCCGGCACCACGCCGATCAGCCCCAGCGGCGCGGTGAGGAAAACCATCCACATGCGCGAGAAGCTCTGCAACTGCACCATCAGGAACAGCAGCATCACGACGAACATCAGCGGAAACACCGCAAACAGCGCGCGGTTGGACTTGTCGCTTTCTTCGATGGCGCCGCCCTGTTTGATGCGGTAGCCCGGCGGCAGGCTGGCAATCACCGGTTGCAGCGACGGCCAGATCTTCAACGTGGCCGTCGGGCCTTGCACGTCGTCCATCACCTCGCTGCGAACTGTCAGCGCCATGTCGCGGTTGCGCCGCCACAGCACCGGCTCTTCGAAGGTCGGCGTCAGCGTGGCGATCTGCGACAGCGGAACGACGCTGCCGCTGCGAGTGAACAGGCTCACGTCGCCCAGCCGCTCCAGCGCCAGGCGCTCGTCGGGGGCGGCGCGCAGCGTCACGTCGATCAGGTCTTCGCCGCGGCGGATCTGCGTCACCGGCGTGCCCGACAGCACCGTCTGCATCATTGCCGACACGTCGGCGCTGGTGATGCCGAGCAGCCGCGCCTGGTCCTGATCGAGCTGCACGCGCAGCGTGCGCACCTGCTCATTCCAGTCGAGCTGGGTGTCGCGCACCAGCGGGCTTCGCCGCACGATATCGCGCACGCGGTAGGCGATCTCGCGCACCTGGGCGGTGTCGGGCCCGATCACCCGAAACTGCACCGGAAAGCCGACCGGTGGGCCGAACTCGAAGCGCGTGACCCGGCCGCGCAGTTCCGGAAATTCCTGCTCTGCGGCGAACAAGTCGAGCAGCCGCTTTCGCACCGCTTCGCGGTCCAGGGTGCTGGCGGTGTTGACGATGATCTGCGCGAACCCCGGGTTGGGCAGATCGGCCGTCAGCGACAGAAAGAAGCGCGGCGCGCCGGCGCCGGTGTAGGCGGTGTAATGGGTGATTTGCGGGTCGCGCTTCAACACCTGCTCCAGCCGCTTGACCTGGATTTCGGTGGCGTTGAACGAAGCACCCTCGCGCATGCGCAGCTCGACGATCAGCTCCAGCCGCGACGCGGTCGGGAAGAACTGCTGCTGCACCAGCCCCATGCCGGCGATCGACGCGCCGAAGGCGAGCACGGTGGCCACCAACACCAGCACCCGGTGTCCGACGCACCAGCGCACGGCGCGGCGCAGCCGCTGGTACATCGGGCTCGCACAGGCCTTGCCACTGGCGTGCGGCTGGATGGTTTTGGGCAACAGCATCACGCCGAGGTACGGCGTGAACACCACCGCGACGAACCACGAGGCGATCAGCGCCACGCCCACCACCCAGAAGATGCCGCCGGCGTATTCGCCGCTGATCGATCGGGCGAAGCCCACCGGCATGAAGCCGGCCACCGTGATTAGCGTGCCGGTGAGCATCGGCACGGCCGTGGTGGTGTAAGCGTAGGTGGCGGCGCGAACGCGGTCCCAGCCCTGCTCGATCTTCACGACCATCATCTCGACCGCGATAATCGCGTCGTCGACCAGCAGGCCCAGCGCAATGATCAGCGCGCCCAGCGAGATGCGGTCGAGGTTCCAGCCCATCGCGAGCATCACGGTCGCGACCAGCGCCAGCACCAGCGGCACCGAGGCCGCCACCACGATGCCGGTGCGCCAGCCGAGAAACAGGAAGCACACCGCCAGCACGATCGCCAGCGCTTCGAGAAAGGACTTCTCGAACTCCCACACCGACTCATCGACCACACGCGGCTGATCGGCCACCTTGTCCACCGCGACGCCCAGCGGCAAGGTGGCTTGCAGCGCGGCCATGCGTGCATCGAGAGACTGGCCGAGCGTCAGCACGTTGCCGCTGCGCGCGAAGGTGATGCCGAGCATCAGCACCGGCTTTCCGTCGTGGCGCACGGTGAACGACGGCGGGTCTTCCAGGCCGCTGTAAACCCGCGCCACATCCGACAGCTTGAGCAGCCGGCCACCGGCTTCGATCGACACGTCGGCCACGTCGCGCGCGTCTTGCAGCGCGCCGCCGACGCGCACGAAAACACGGTCTGTGGCGCCTTCGGTGCTGCCTGCCGGGCTGAGCAGGTTCTGGCGCGCCAGCGCGTCGGCCAGCGTCTGCGGGCTGATGCCCAGCGCGGCGAGCCGCGGGCTGGAAAACTCGACGTACACGCGCTCGCCCTGGCGGCCGAACACGTCCACCTTGTTGACGCCGGGCACGGCCTGCAACTGCCGCTTGATGTCTTCGACCAGCACCTGCAGCTCAGGCCAGCTCAGCTCGGGTGCGCTGAAGCCGTAGAGCACGCTGTAGACATCGCTGAACTCGTCGTTGTAAAACGGCCCGCGCACGCCCTCGGGAAACTGATGGCGCACGTCGGCGATTTTCTTGCGCGCCGCGTACCAGGCCCGGTCCAGTTCGGCCTTCGGGGTGCCGCCGTGCATCCAGAAATTCAGGCCGCCATAGCCCTGGCGCGAGAAGGTGCGGACGTAGTCGATGCCCTCGATCTGCTGCAGCTCGCGCTCCATGCGGTTGAGCACCTGGTCCTGCAACTGCTGCGCCGTGCCGCCGGGCCAGGCCACCACCGCCGTCATCACCGGCGCATTGAAGATCGGGTCTTCGAGCCGGCCGAGGCGGGTGAACGAGAACGCGCCGACCAGCAGCGTGCCGATGATCAAAAACAGCACCATCGTGCGGTGCGTGACCGCCCACTCGGAGAGGTTGAAGGACTTCATCGCTTGTTCGACACCTCTTCAGCGCAGCGGCTCAGCGGCCAGCGCTGCCAGCGGGCGCGCCACCGGCCGCACCTTCATGCCGCCATCGAGCTTTTGCGCCCCCACCGACACCACCAGCGCGCCGTCGATCAGGCCGCCCACCCGCACCGTCTCGGTGGTCTGCGACAGCAGCGTCACCGGTTGACGCGTCAGCGCGCCTGTATTTGCGTCGGCCAGCCAGACGGCGGGCTGGGCGTTGGCTTTCCCGTCCAGAGTTGCCCCGGTCATCAGCAGCGCGCTCAACGGCAACTCGGCCGCCGACACGCGGCGGGGCTGGGCCAGGCGCAGCTCGGCTGTCATGCCGATGCGCATGTCCATTCGAGCCGTGCTGGTGCCGGGAGCAGGCGCCGCAATCGTGTAGCGGGCGCGGTAGGTTCGCGTCGATGCCGACGCGCTGGGCGCCAGTTCACGCAGTCGCAGCGGCAAGTTGATGATGTTGCTGTCACTACCCTTCCGGCCGACAGGGCCCATGCGGACGCTGGCCTGCCAGTCCTTGAGCGCTGGCGCCAGCGCCTCGGGCACGTCGGCCTGCACCTCCAGTTCGCCTGGCCGGGCCAGGCTCAGCACCGACTGGCCCTCGGCGACCACCTGGCCGGGCTCGAAGCGCAGTGCGGTGATCACACCGTCGAACGGCGCGGCCAGCACCGCGTAGCCCGCCCGGTTGCGCGCCAGGTCGAGCTGGGTGCGTGCCTGCGTCAGCCGCGCCGCAGCGGCGTCCGCGCGCGCCTGCTGGCGTTCGGCATCGGCCGCGCCCACCGAGCCGTCGTCCAACAGCCGCTGGAAACGCGCCGCATCGCTGGCCGACTGCACCGCATCGACCTCGGCCGCGCGTTGCTGCTGGGCGGCGGCTTGCACGGCGAGCTGGTAATCGACCGCGTCGATGCGCGCCAGCGCTTGCCCGGCGCGCACCGTCTGGCCCAGCTCGACCAGCCGCGCGGTGACCTTGCCGCCGGTGCGAAATGCGATCTCGCTTTCCACCCGCGGGCGCAGGGTGGCAGACAGCACGCGATCGGCGCTGCCGCTGTCGTTGCGCACCGGCGTCACGTAGACAGCAGGCACGACGGGCGCAGGGGCGGGCGGCGGCGCGCAGGCGGTCAACAGCGCCGCTGCGGCCAGCAAGCCTGCGAGGGCACACGCCCGAGGTGCGCGAGTCGGGGGTGATCTCATGGTTTGCTCATGGGAGAGGAGACTGACCCCGAGGCACGCGGCGACAGGGATGCCGACATCGGCGATGACACTGATGACGACACAGCGGGCGCACTGTCGGCCGGCACCTGCCAACCGCCGCCCAGCGCCTTGACGAGCTGCACCGCGCCCAGCGCCATTCGCGTGCGGCCGTCGGTGACGGCGAGCTCGGCCGCGATCACCCCGCGCTGCGCGTCCAGCAGTTGCAGCAGGTCGATCTGGCCTTCGCGGTGCAGCGATTGCGCGTGCCGCAGGCCGTCGCGCCGCGCTGCCATGGCAGCCGTCAGCGCCGTGCCGCGCTCGCGCTCCTGGGCCAGCGCGACCAGGCTGCTTTCTACATCTTGCAAAGCACCGAGCACCGCCTGTTCGTACTGCAACGTGGCCGTGCGCTCCACGGCCGATTGGCGCTCGACGGCGGCACGCAAGCGCCCCCCGTTGAACAGCGGCGCGCTGAACGCCAGCGCGACGTTGCTGTAGCGCACCGGCGTCAGGTTCAGCGCGTTGAGCCGCAGGTCCTGCCCGCCCAGCACGGCCGACAGAAACAGCTTCGGCCACAGGTCGGCCTGGCTTTCGCGCAGGCGCGCCGCTTCGGCCTTCAACTGGTGCTCGGCGGCGCGCAGATCGGGCCGCCGCGTCAGCAGCCCGATCGGCTGGCCCGGCGCCAGCGGCGGCACCTCGGGCAGGTTCGGTGCGGCGGCGCTGTCCAGCGCGGCCACCGGCTGGCTGGGGCTGTCGCCCAGCAGCACCGCGATCTGCTGTTCGCTGACCGCCACCAGCGTGCGCAACGGCGGCAATTGCGCAGCCAGCACCTGCACTTCGCCGGCGGTGCGGGCGACATCGAAGCGGCTGGCCAGGCCGGCCGCGTGCCGGCTGCGCGTCAGGCGCTCGGTGTCCTGCTGCGTGCGCAGCAAGGCTTCGAGCTGTTGCAGCCGCAGCCGCGTTCCTTGCCACACGATGTACTGGCGTGCCACTTCGGTGCCGACCAGCAATTGCGCGGATTCAACGCCCGCGTCGGCAGCCAGCGCCTGCAACTCGGCTGCATCGGCCGCAGCGCGGGCGGCACCGAACAAGTCGAGCTCCCAGCCCAGGTCGATCGCACCGCGCAGCGCGCGAGTGTCGGGCGAAAAGAGCTTGACCTCGTCGGGCAGACCGCTGCGCTGATCCGACACCGACCCGGTCAAAGCCACCGTGGGCAGCAGGCGCGATGCCGCAGCCGTGCTGCCGGCGCGTGCTTGTCGAACGCGCTGCACGGCGATCAGCACGTCGTGATTGGCCGCCCGCGCGCGCGCGATCAACCCATCGAGCGCCGCGTCGCCGAACCCGCGCCAGGTGTTGATATCGATGGCGGCGCTGTCGGCCCCCGCCTGGCGAAAGGCAGGCGCCGACAAGTCCGCCAGATTCGGTGCCGACGGCGGGGCCTGCGTGGCGCAGCCGGCCAGCAGCGCGGTCAGCAGTCCCAGGCGATGCATATGCTTGTTCATCGGATGCATTGTTGACGGTGTCTACCAGTGTGCCCATCGCTGTTGACGGTGTCAACATCAGGCGCAAAATACAGGCTCGCCACTGGGCTGTTGCCCGTGGTGGTTTCCCGTCAGCCCCACCCAGCGCGACCCGACCGAATGCCCAAGAAGAAAGCAGACACCCCGCCACCGCTGGAACTGCGAGAAGCCTGCATCGTCGCGGCGCAGGAGGTGATCGCCGAGCGCGGCATCGAGAACCTGAGCCTTCGCGATGTGGCGCGCAAGCTGGGCGTTTCACACCAGGCGCCTTACAAGCACTACCCCAGCCGCGACCACCTGCTGGCCGAAGTGATGCGCCGCTGCTTCGAGCGCTTCGCCGCACATCTGGATGCGCGGGCGCATTTCGACCACCCCGCGCAAGACCTGAATTCACTCGGCCTGCAGTACTTGGATTTTGCGCAGAAGCACCCGCTCGAGTACCGCCTGATGTTCAGCACGCCCTGGCCCGAATCGGCCGAGCACCCGGACCTGGTGCACGACGCGGTCCACGCGTTCGACATCCTGCGCAAGGTGCTGCGCCGCATCCATGGTGAATCCGCCGCGATGCGCGAGCGGGTGGAACTGGACGCCTTGTTCATCTGGTCCACCGTACACGGCCTGGCCGGCGTGATGAACGGCAACTGCCTGGACAAGCTCGACCTCCAACCCAAGGTGCTGAAGCAGGCGGTGGCCCACGCCATGGAACGAGTGCGGCTGGGGCTGGCTGGCACGCTTTGAAATAGCGGCGTGTCGGCAGATTCACGCGCCCGCTGATCCCCGCCCGCTGCGCTCGTATACGGGTATGGGCGCAGATTTGCGCTGCTATCCTGATACGGGCGCATTCTTGCGCCATATATTTGGTTAGCGAGCATCAATGCGCCATTTCCTCCATCTATTGATAGCGTTTCTTATGATTGTGTCGCAGCCCGCAATAACACAGGCGACAGACCCTTTCATTCCGCATCCGCGTGAATCAGAGGCCATTAATGCCGCATCCGACTGGCTTGATCTTGTCGAGAGCGGCAACGATAAACAGTCGTACGAGAGGCTCACTTCGATTTTCCAACGGAACCTTACCCCCGAGGCATGGCGTGATTCGGTCACAGAAAGGAACGTTAAGGCAGGAAAACGTCTATCACGTAAGCTTCGTGGCGTTGTGTGGTACGACAACCCGACCAACGCTCCCCTTCCAGGCCTCTATGCGGCGGTCGAATTCGATAGCGTGTTTGAAAACACTGACAAGCATTTTCAGTTTGTCATTCTTCATTCACAAGACAAAGCTCCTTTCAAAATCATGCGTAATGAATTCACAGTGACACTAAAAAATTCAAACTCAAGTGAGCGAAATGCTCGCTAACCCGGCGCTCAAGCGGACGGCTACGCCACCGCTTAGCTTTGCTACAAGGGCTTCCCCATCTGTCAAGCGATATCAAGCCACGACGAATTGCGGAGCGATTCGTCGATGGGGTCTGTCGACTGAACGTGGATCCACCGGATTGATTTCGATGGCGTTGAAACTGCGGCAAAGGGTGCGGACTGGAGAAACTACAACCGGTCATTGATGCGGCCGCTTCGTGTTGTCACTTGGCGGACTGCGGACCCTGATGAAAGACGCGCGCGGAGGACCCATTCGTTAGCCGAGTTTGCCGTGCCGTTGCCAGCACGCCAGGGGCTCCTTGAGTTAACCGGTCATTCCCCGCGCAGGTCCAACCTTTACTCATCAACGCTGCACGTCGTCACGCGGTGGAGAAACTATTTTGACTACGGCGACTGGCTCAGTCGGTGAGCCAAGCGCAAGCTGATGTTCGTGTTCATGGTGCGTGCCTCAGGCCAGTGGGTTGCAAACAGCCGGGCCCAGTGGTGGGCACCTGAGCAGGCTTCGATGCCGATGGTGCACACCGGCAAGGCGGCCACCAATTCGTTGAGCTTGGCGCGTGCGACTTTGGGTTGGCGCAACTGCACCGCCCCGGTGGCGCTCACACCATGCAGTGCAAAGACGTTCTCGGCGAGATCGATTCCAACGAAGACAATGGACATTACTTCCCCTTCCGAGTGAATTGATGAAAGTTCGAACCTCCCATCGTGGCACTGCTGTGCCAGTCGCCGCTTTGCGACTGGCTAGGGACGGGGAAGTCCCTTTCATTCGTTAGGCCTCACAAGCAACTTCCTCAACTATTTGCCCCATGAACAAAGACATCATCGATTCTGGCCTGCCGAACGATAGCGCTACGGTCGACCTCGGAAGCGGTCAACTTGTCAGCATGAAAGCAAATTTACGCAGAGATCACCGGGCGGACGGAATCTCTTGAGCGCACATACAAGAACAATCATTCAATCGGGTTTGAAGATCTTTGTCAGCTTGACGCCAAAATCTCACAACTACAAGAGCAGTACAACATTGTCTCCAAGAACTGCTCGGTAACACTTTTCCATCTTGACGACCAGAAGCAGACATTTAGCTCTTTCGAGAGATTCAAGCTGTTCGACCGAACAACGCTTAGCCCGGTCGAGAATGTTCGACTTGAGTACCACTATTTGATTGTCCTTCCGCAGATGCGGAAGCCACAGTCATACAAAATCGAAATGAATATTCACTCCCGCGCCGCGCTAGTTAAGCGCGCAAACGGAGATACCGGCGCGCGGAACATGATGTTTTATGAGTTCTTCTCACCAAACACTGCGCATGTCGAGATTGAGCACATTGACTATACGGTTGCGAGAAACTTTCAGGGGGCAATCGACGGCTGGTTTAAAGCCTTGCCAGAACTGGAGTCTGGTTGGCTGATAAAACCACTCAAAAAGCTAACTGGCTACTACATCGTTGCATTTCGCCTAGCTCTAGTAACGGCATTTTTGCTTGCCTGCTACAGCTACTTCATCGATGCCTTGGCAAAGGCGGTCACAAGTCAGGTCGCACTCTTCGCCGCAGCGACGGTAACCTTCGGCGGGATGTACTTAATGTCTATTGTCAGCGGAAAGTTAGGCTCAGTCGCGGCTGAAGCAATAAAGCGCGTGCAGTGCAAGTCATACATCAACCTAACCCGCGGCGACGAGATAGCCTTTAAGGATATGAGCGCTTCAAACAGACTCTCATGGTTAAAAGCAATTGGCTCTGTCGTCGTAGCACTGGGAACAAAGGTTCTCGCTGACTACATAGTCGCGCAAATTGGCATAAAACCGTGAGGCCCCTCGTTCAAGCGGAGCAACAACGGCAGGCCACCAGGCCCGGTCTGGCGGTACACAGTACATTTTCGCCAGCCCGGGCCTGGCGTCCTGCCGTTGTCGCCCGCTTAAGGCAACGCTGAACAACCCACCAAATCCGCCGATTCCATAAATCGATGCTCACGCAGCGCAATTGCTGCGCACGACGGGCACGATTTCGCTCGCTCTGAGCCGATTCTTTGCGCCGCAGCGCCCTGTTTGCG
>JANMTL010000202.1:0-18216 GCA_031390425.1 Rhizobacter sp. | reverse complement strand
GCAATCGGCGGCCAGATGGCCAGCACGTCGCCGTCGTTCAACACGCGCGTCAGCCGCTGCGCGGGCTCGACGTAGACGCCGTTGACGATCACCAGGTGCACCAGTTTTTCGGGCAGGCCGAAGGGCTCGATGATCTGCGCGATCGACGCGCCTGCACTCACGTCGAGCGTCATCCGGTTGCTGGTGCGCAGCGCGGGCGGCAGGTACTCGGTCAGGCTGGCGTAGAGCTTGAAGGTGATGTTCATGCCGCGCGCTTCAGCCGCGTCATGTGGGTGCTGCCGCGGGCGACCGCCATCGTCAGGCCGCCACCAGGCCGCGCTGATCCTGCGCCTGCGCCCGTGCCAGGTAGGCCGACATCAGTTGCGTCGGGTCGTGCAGCAGCGTGTCTTTCCACGGGCCCAACGGGATACGGCCTTCGACCAGCCCGCGCATCACGCCGACGTGATTCGTCCAGCCGATGCTGTTGCAGCCGATCATCACGTCGCCCTTGAATTGCAGGCTCAGGTGGCGGCCTGCCACGCGGTCGGTCAGCTCGACTTGCTGGCCCTCGGGGTCGCCTTCCCAATCACCGAAGCTGGTCGAAATCAGGCCCAGCGTATCCAGCACGTTGATCTGCGTCACCTGCTTCAACTCGGTCGGCCGGCCGATCATGTTCATTGCGGCCACATAGGCCTGGTCGGCCGCGTTCGGCTGGATCGCGCTGACGATGGTTTTGCCGCTGGTCTTGTCGAAGGCTTCGGCGCAGTCGCCCGCCGCATAGACGCCGGGCAGGTTGCTTTGCAGGTGCACATCGGTCAGCACGCCGAGCTTCGTCGCGACGCCCGAGCCTTGCAAAAAGCCGATGTTCGGCTTGACGCCGGTGGCGCTGATGACCAGGTCGACTTCGAGCGTGTCGCCGTCGGACAGGCGCACCTTCAGCGCGCTGCTGGCACCGCCCACCGGCTCGATGGCCTCGACCTTGGTGCCGGTGTGCACGCGCACGCCCTTCGTCTGGCACCAGTCCTTGATCATGCCGCCAGCGGTCGGGCCCATCATGCGCGGCACCATGCGGTCGCCCATCTCGACGACGGTGAGCTGCACGCCACGTGCGGCCAGCGCTTCCATGATGATGCAGCCGATGAAGCCGGCGCCCATCTGCAGTACGCGGGCGCCCTGCACCGCACGCAGTTGAATCGCGCGTGCATCTTCGAGCGTCCAGCACGGGTGCACGCCAGGGCTGTCGATGCCCGGGATCGGCGGGCGCATCGGGCTGGAGCCGGTGGCGATCAGCAGCCGGTCGAAGGGCAGCACGCTGCCGTCTTCCAGCGTCACCGTGCGCGCCGCGCCGTCGAGCGAACGGGCACGGCCACTGCGCATCTCGATGCGCAGCGACTCGAAGTGCCCGGCGGTGTGGCGCAGGTGCGTGCCGCTTTCGCCGACGTTGCCGATCAGCAGATACGGAATCGCCATCCGCGAATACGGCGGCTCGGGCTCGTCGCCGACGATGGTGATCTCGTCGTGCGGCGCGTACTTGCGGATCGCCTCGGCGGCGATCACGCCGGCGGGGCCCGCGCCCAGGATCAGGTGTTTCATGTCCGGCCGCCGATCACAAGCCCAACCGCGCCCGCGTGTCGGTCTTCAGCTGTCCATCGGCATCCCAGCCGCGCAACTCGTAGTACTCGGGCAGCATCTCGCCGAGGCGATTGACGTGGCCTTTGGCGCCACCGGTCTTCGCGGGATCGTTCAGCAGCCGTGGCGGCAGCGTGTCGTCTTTCGACGTGAAGCCCGCGCGGTTGTTGAAGTCGCGCTCCATGTTCCAGATGCGCTCGCCGATCAGGTTCAGGTTGTCGAGCGTGAACTCCTCGCCGCACGCGGCAGCCACCTGCGGCTGCACATCGGCCAACGTCCACGCAAAGCTGGTGAAGATGCAGATGCCGGCCGCGTCGAAGGTGGCGGTCGCGTCCTGAAACGCCTTGACCAGGCCCGGCTTGCCTTCGGTCACCAGCGGATCGGTCTTGACCGGGATGCCGAGGATTTCTGATGCCACGGTGTAGCCGCGCAGGTGGCAGGCGCCGCGGTTGCTGGTGGCGTAGCCCAGGCCCATGCCCTGGATGCCGCGCGCGTCGTAGGCCGGGAACTCCTGCCCCTTGACGCTCATGCTGAGTTCGGGGTGGCCGTATTTGGCGGTCAGCCGCTTGCTGCCCAGGCCGATCTCGATGCCGAAGCCGACGCCGTGCGCGGTGATCTCGGCGAAGTGCGCCAGCGCTGCGGCCGAGCCGAACTTGGCGTCGATGCCGATCTGCTCCTTGGTCAACACGCCCATTTCGTACAGCTCCATCACCGCGCCTATGGTGGCGCCGAAGGTGATCGGGTCCATGCCGTGCTCGTTGCACAGCAAGTTGGCGTACTGCAGGGCGTCCATGTCGTTCACACCGTTGGCCGCGCCGAGTGCCCACGCCGCTTCGTACTCCAGCCCGCCGGACGCGCCCCAATACTGCGGCTTGTTCTGCACGGTGAAGTGCGACGGGTCCATCTTCTGGATGCGACCGCAGGCGATGGTGCAGCCGAAGCAGGCCTGATTGGTCACCAGCGGCTTCTTGCCGTCGCTGCCCGGGGCCGATCTCGGCGTGTGCATCGCCTCGGCCGAGATGTCTTTCGCGCCTTCGAACTGCACATCGCGGTGGTTGCGGGTGGGCAGTGCGCCGACCTCGTTGATCACGTTCATCAGCACCTGGGTGCCGTAGGTCGGCAGGCCCTGACCGGTGACGGCGTTGTCGGCGAGGATTTTTTTCTTCTCGTAGGTGACGCGCATGAACTCCTTCGGGTTCGCCAGGTTGCCGACGCCCAGCGTGCCGCGCACCGCGATCGCCTTCAGGTTCTTCGAGCCCATCACCGCGCCGACGCCCGAGCGTCCGGCCGCTCGGTGCAGGTCGTTGACGACCGCCGCGTACAGCACGCCGTTCTCGCCGGCGCCGCCGATACTGGAGACGCGCACCAGCGGGTCTTGCAACTGCTTCTTCAGCGTCTCTTCGGTTTCCCAGACGGTCTTGCCCCACAGGTGGGCCGCGTCGCGCAGCTCGGCGGTGCCGTCGTTGATCGACAGGTACACCGGCTTCGGCGACTTGCCCTCGAAGATCACCATGTCCCAGCCGGCGAACTTCAACTCGGCACCCCAGTAGCCGCCCGAGTTCGAGCAAGCGATTGCGCCGGTCAGCGGGCCTTTGGTGACCACGGTGTAACGGCCGCCGGTCGAGGCCATCGTGCCGGTCAGCGGACCGGTGGCCCAGATGATTTTGTTGTCGATCGACAGCGGGTCGACGGTGGCGTCGATCTCTTCGACCAGGTACTTGGTGGCGAGCCCGCGCGAGCCGAGGTACTGCTTCGCCCACGTCATGTTCAGCGGTTCGGATTGCACCGTGCCCGCCGAGAGGTTCACTCTGAGAATTTTTCCGGTCCAAGACATGTGATGACTCCTGTGTGTTCGGTGCGGGCAATCAGGCGGCGGCGCCGGGTTGCGCGGTTTGCTGATTTCCCAATTTATCGGCCCAGGCCTGCATCTTCGACAAGCCGGTCCAGTTGGCATCGACGTAGGTGATCGCGCCGGTCGGGCAGGCCGTGGCGCAGGCGGGGTCGCCGCCGCACAGGTCGCACTTTTGTACCTTGCCGGTTTCCTGCACGTAGTTGACGGTGCCGAACGGGCAGGCGATCGTGCAGACCTTGCAGCCGACGCAGGTCGATTCGTTGACCACCTTGGCGCCGGTCATCAGATCGATCGTGATCGCCTCGACCGGGCAGGCGTGCAAGCACCAGGCTTCGTCGCACTGGGTGCAGGTGTAGGGCACCTTGCGTCCGGTGTGATGAAAGTCGAACACCTTGATGCGCGACTTGCTCGGCGTGAAGGTGGCGTAGTTCTCGAACGAACAGGCCATTTCGCACTGCAGACAGCCGGTGCACTTGTCCGGGTTGATGTGGAGGGTTTTCTGCATGACGGCCTTTCGGGGGCGGATGGAGGTGCGGGCGCAGGGCGCGAAACACGGGACAGCAACCGGCTATCTTATGAAATCATCTGCCTAGGGCCGGACCGTGAGAACCTGGGGGTAACCACTACCGATTGCGGGCGGGTTGCGAAAGCTCGCACCTCACTGCGCCAATGGTGAACACGCCTCGGCGAAATCAACGCTGCCAAAAGCCTCGCCCGATGAATCTGCGGCCCCGGATCCACCGAATTCCGCAGCGCGGCGGCTGGGCTTGGCGCGCAATACCGTCTATCGCGAGCTGGCGATGGTTGCTTTTACGGACTGATTGTCTTGCGCAGACAGCGCAGGGTCGCGCGCTGGCGGGAGGGTTTGCCGTGCTGGCAGCCCGCCGGGTCTCGGCCCGGCCGCCGAGTTACTTTTTCTGCGGGGCCAGAAAAAGTAACCAAAAAGAGGCCCCGAACACCAGACATTTGGTGATCGCGCTGCGGCTGCACACCCACGTCAACGGCTCTGGCACGAGAACAGTCGCCGAGCTACTGCCCCGGTTGCCTCGCTCATATCCAGCCGCTCCAGCTCGCTGCGCCTCGACCCTTGCGGGTCATCCTGGCGATGACCCGCTAGGGTCGAGCCGAAACGACAACAAGCGGATTGACATTAGCGAGGTAAGCGAGGCCGTGGTCCGGTGACCGTTCTCATGCCAGAGCCTCGGCCGGAGGTGTGCAGCCGCAGCGTGACACTCCAATGTCTGGTGTTGGGGCACTCTTCTTTGGTGACTTTCTTCTGTGCCAGCAGAAGAAAGTTACTCGGCCGCCGGGCCGAGACCCGGCGCGGTCTCCACCAAAGGAAACTCTCGCCGACGAGGGCCGAAACCCAACCCGGTGCAACGCAAACAACCCCGCCCGTCAGGTCGAAACCCGGCACCGTCAAGGCCGCCGATCGGCATTCGGAAAGAACAACTGCTCCCCACCAATCCGATAGGCAGCAATCGCCCCCTGCCCGTCGGCAGAAACGATCCAGTCGGCAAACGCCTGCGCCAGCTCGGTCTTCACATGCGGGTGCTTGGCCGCGTTGACCACGATCACGCCGTACTGGTTGAACAGCTTGGTGTCGCCCTCGACCAGGATCGCCAGCTCACCGCGGTTCTTGAAGTTGAGCCAGGTGCCGCGGTCGGTCAGCGCATAGGCATTCGTCGACGACGCGATGTTGAGCGCTGGGCCCATGCCGCAGCCGCATTCCTTGTAGCCGGGCACCTTGCCCGCAGGCGGGTCGATGCCGACCGTTTTCCAAAAGCGCAGCTCGGCGGAGTGGGTGCCGCTCTTGTCGCCACGCGACACGAACGAGGCGCTGGCGGCTGTCGACAACTTGCGCAGCGCTTCGGCCACGTCCTTGCCCTTGACGCCGGCGGGATCGTCCTTCGGCCCGACGACGATGAAATCGTTGTACATCACCGCCGTTCGCTTGAGTCCGAAACCTTCGGCCACGAACTTCTCTTCGGCGACCTGGTCGTGCACGAACAGCACATCGGCATCGCCGCGGCGGCCCATGTCGAGTGCCTGGCCGGTGCCGAGTGCAACCACCTTCACATCGATGTTGCGCGCTGCCTTGAACGCGGGCAGCAGGTGCGCGAACAGCCCCGACTGCTCGGTGCTGGTGGTCGATGCCATCACGATGCTGCGCTCTTGGGCGCTCGCGGCGAGGCCGCTGACGGCAACGCAGGCGCCGACGACTGTGCTGAGAAAAATGCGGCGGTGAATGTTTTTCAAACCCATGGAAGTTCTCCTTTTAAAAACAACGCGGCTTCCGCCGGCAGCGTGCCGTGGAAGAAGTGATCGGTAGGTACATCGGCCAGCACGCGGCCGGCTTCGAGGTAGAGCACACGCTGGCTCAGACGCTTGACCTGGCCCAGGTTGTGCGAGCTCATCACGACGGTGATGCCTTGCTGCGCGAAGCCGGCGATCAGGTCTTCGACCTCGCGCTTGGCGCTCGGGTCGAGGCTGGCGGTCGGCTCGTCGAGCAACAGCAAGTGCGGCCTCAGGGCCCAGGCCCGGGCCAACGCGGCGCGCTGCTGCTGACCGCCCGACAGCACGCGGCCGGGCCGCTGCGCTTGCGCGGCCAGACCGACTTGTTCCAGTGCGTGCATGGCGACCTCGCGACGGTCTGCCGCCCGCAGCCCTTGCAACCGCAGACCGAGTTCGATGTTGGCGAGCAGGCTGCAGCGCAGCATGAACGGCCGCTGAAACACCATCGCGATGCGTGGATCGCCTGCCGCAGCGCGGCGTCCCGCTGACAGCGGCACCAGCCCGTGCAGTGCGCGCAGCAAGGTGGTCTTGCCTGCACCGTTGGCACCCACCAGCGCGACCCGCTCGCCCGGCCGCACCGCAAGATCGATGCGGTCGAGCACGCCTCGACCCGCCAGTTGCACCGAGGCGCCGCTCAACTCAACCAGTGGCGCACCGGTCAGCGTCGCAAACGACGCGCCAGCCAGCAGCGCACTCATGCAGCGACCCGCACATCGGCATCGACGCGCCCCTCGCGCAGCAACGCGACCAGCACGTTCATCAGCAGAACCACGGTCAGCAGCACGAAGCCGAGCGCCAGCGCCAGCGGCAGATCGCCCTTGCTGGTCTCGAGCGCGATCGCGGTGGTCATCACCCGCGTCACGCCGTCGATGTTGCCGCCGACGATCATCACTGCGCCGACCTCGGACACCGCGCGCCCGAACGCCACCAGCGCCAGCGTGAACAGCACCCTGCGCTCGTCCCACGCAATGATCAGCGCGCAGCCGAAGCGGCTGGCACCCAGCGATTGCAGTTGTTCGCCGTGATCGCGCATCGCGTCCTCGATGGTCTGGCGCGCCAGCGCTGCAACGATCGGCGTGACCAAAATCGCCTGCGCCACCACCATCGCCGACGGTGTGAACAAGATGCCCATCGCGCCCAGCGGCCCGGCGCGCGACAGCAGCAGGTAGACCATCAGCCCGACCACCACCGACGGCAGCGCAAGCAGCGTGTTCATCAGCACCAGCACCGCGCGGCGACCGCGAAACTGTCCCACCGCCACGGCCGCACCGATCAGCAGGCCGACCGTGGTCGCGATGACGCAGGCGGCGGCGCTGACGCCGAGCGACAGGCCGACGATGCGCCACAACTTGGGGTCGCCACTGCTCACCAGTTGCAGGATGCCGAGCAGGCTGTCGAAGAACGCGGTCATCGGTCGGGGTGAAAGCGGGACTCGAAAATGAAGCGGGCGCCAGCGTGGCAACGTCGCACAACGCGACCCTTATCCTAGGTCTCAATGGCTCGCCCAAGCCTATGAAGTCCAATGCATAAGATTTCGCTCAACTACGCGCTGGTCGGCGACCGCAGCCCATCGTCGGCATCCGCCTCGGCAGGCACCGACAGCAGCGCGTCGGACCTGCATCACCCGCTGATGACGATGCTCGACGCGATCCATCGCAGCGGGTCGATCTCGGGCGCGGCACGCACGCTCCAACTGTCGTACCGCCACATCTGGGGCGAGCTCAAGCGCTGGGAGATCGAGCTCGGCGACACGCTGGTCGTGTGGGTCAAGGGGCAACCGGCCACGCTGTCGCCGTTCGGCGCCAAGCTGTTGTGGGCCGAGCGGCATGCACAGGCGCGCCTGGCGCCGCAAATCGAAGCGATGCGCGTCGAGTTGCAGCGCGCCTTCGCGATCGCCTTCGACGACAGCGCCGGCGTGATCCCGATCTACGCCAGCCACGACCACGCGCTGCCACGTCTGCGCGAGTGGGTGCAGACGCAGCATCGGCTCCATCTAGACATCCAGTTCACCGGGAGCGTCGACGCGCTGGCCGCGCTCAATGAAGGCCGCTGCCTGCTCGCCGGTTTCCATGCGCTGACGGCCGCGCCTCTGCGATCGCCGACGGCCACGGTGTACCGGCCGATGTTCAAGCCGGGCCGACACAAGCTGATCGGCTTCGCGCAGCGCAACCAGGGGCTGATGGTGGCGGCGGGCAACCCGCTGAACATCCGCTCGCTGCACGACCTGACGCGCCCCGGGCTGCGCTTCGTGCACCGCCCGCGCGGCACCGGCACGCGGGTCGTGCTGGAAGAGCTGCTGGCGGCGCAGCGGCTGAAGCCGGGGCAGATCGGCAGCTTCGATCGCACCGAGCCCTCGCACCAGGCGGCGGCGGTGGTGGTGGCCAGCGGCAACGCCGATGCTGCTTTCGGCATCGAGGTCGCGGCGTTGGACAACGGGCTCGACTTCGTGACGTTGGCGCGTGAGAACTACTTCCTCGTTGCGCTGGCCGCGCAACTCGACCACCCGCACGTCGCCGCGCTGCTGCGCGCGCTGCGAGCGCCCGAATGGCAGTCGATCATCGAAGCCATCCCCGGCTACACGGCGGTCGGCAGCGGCGAGGTGCTCTCACTGCGTTCGGTGCTGCCGTGGTGGACGTACCGCAAGCCGAAGGCCGCCGTTTGAGTCGACGCGCGGCCCTAAATGGGTCGATGGGGAGCAGCGCCGTCGACGGGACGGCGGTCTGCCGTCACGGCTGACGAGATCAGCGCGGCCTGCACCTGCTGTGATACCACCGCGCGAGCGCGATCCACGCCTTCGACATCACCGAATCGCAACGCCGCATCCAGCGACGCCGCGGCATCGGCGAGCGCATGCTTGCCGATGCGAGCGGCAATGGACTGAAGGTCGTGTGCCAAGCGAAGCGCCGAGCTTGCGTCGGAGGCGTTCATAGCCGCAGAGAAATCGCGGTTCCAGGTACCCATGAACACGGTGGCGTGGGCCAGCAAACGTTGATACAGCGCAGCATCGCCGTTCAGCGCGATCAGGGCCTCATCGGCCGAGTCGGCGGTGGGGGAAACGGCAAGCCCGCCCTGCCCTGCCGCCGCGATGGTCGAACGCCGATGGCCCGGGCGGCGGGCGTGCTCCGCAACGACATCGATCAGTCGCTGTCGATGCAGTGGTTTGGTCAGATGGGCATCGCACCCGGCTTCGAAGCTGCGCCGTTCGTCGCTGTCGAAGGCGTTCGCGGTGAGCGCCACGACGGGGGTGCGCGCTCGGTTCTGGTCGGCTTCGATTCGGCGAATCTCGCGCGTGGCGGACAGTCCGTCCATGCCGGGCATCTGCACGTCCATCATCACCAGGCTGTAGCGGCCGCTGCTGAACTTGCCGATCGCCGCTTCGCCGCTGTGCGCCACGTCGACCCGATAGCCGGTGTCGCGCAGCAGCGCCTCGGTCACGATGAGGTTCACGTCGTTGTCGTCGACCAGCAGGATTGGCAGTTTCGAGACATCTTCGTCGACATCGTGGATCGCCAGCGCCATCTGCGGTCGCACTGGCGGCAGGGCGCCCTCGACATCCGCACGGGCGCCGACAGGCGCGGTGTCGGGCCCGAACACCTGCGGGGCATCGATCGTGAAGCGGAACGTCGAGCCCAGCCCCGGCTGGCTTTCGACGCCGATGCGCCCGCCCATCAGTTCGACCAGGCTCTTGGTGATCGACAGTCCGAGGCCGGTGCCGCCATACGAACGCGTCACGCCGCCGTCGGCCTGCGTGAACGGCTGGAAGATCAGCTCGAACTTGCTGCTCGCGATGCCGATCCCGGTGTCGCTGACCTCGAAGTCGAGTTGCCCGGACGCTTCGCGCTTCACGGCGATCGACACGCCCCCCTGCTGCGTGAACTTGATCGCGTTGCCGACCAGGTTGACGATCGCCTGCGAGAGTCGCAGGCGATCGGTCTCGACAAGCGCGCCGACGTTGTCGTCGATGTGCCAGGTCAGCGCGATCTGTCGGACTTCGGCCTGCGGCAGCAGCAGCGTCATCTGCTCGGCCAGCAGCGCGTGCAGCGAAAACACCGAGCTGTCGAGTTGGAGCTTGCCGGCCTCGATTTTCGACAGGTCGAGCAGGTCGTTGATCAGGTTGCACAGGGTCGTCCCCGAACTTCGAAACACATCGACGTAGCGACGCTGCTCGGCCGACAGGTCGGTGCGCGACAGCACCTCGGCCATGCCGAGCACCGCGTTCAGTGGCGTGCGGATCTCGTGGCTGACGCTGGCGAGGAACTCGCTCTTGGCCCGGTTGGCGGCTTCGGCCACGGCACGCTCGTGCACCAACTGGCGATTGGCCCGCATCGTCCACCGCAACTGCGTTGCCGCAGTCAAGATGAAGCCCAGCAACACGACGCAGACCGGCGTCACGACATCGATCCACTGCCACCCGCGCGTCAACCAGAGCAGGCTGATGATCGTGATGGCTGCGAGGGCCAGCAGCGCCGCGATGGCGTCGCGGGCCAGCGCAGGCCGACCCCGACGGCACAACGCAACACACGGCAGCAGCGCCACCCCGATCAACAGCGCCTGCGCCCACGCGTTGATTGGTTTGAGAACCTGGTCACGCGCCAGGGCGCCGTGGGCCATCGCGAGCAGCGCGGTTCCCGAGCGCAGCCCGTGCGGCGTGACCACGTCGTCGCCGAGGAAGGCGCTGCTGCCGACGTAGACCGTGCGTCCAGCGAGCGCAGTGCGCAGCTTCGGATCGTCTTCGGCGCCGAGAGCGGTTCGCATCACCGCCTCGAAACTCACCGTTCGCACCGCGTCGGCGTTGGTCGGCAGCACCACACGGGCCATGCCTTGCGCATCCACCGGCCAGCGGTGCGCACCGACCCGCACTTCGCTGCGCGTGTGGCTGAACACGCGCGCGTTCTCGTCCATCCCGACCAGCAGCGCCGCGACAGGCAACGTGGGCAGCACGCGCGCATCGACCTGCTGCACCAGCGGCAGCCGACGCAGCCGACCGTCGGCATCGAGCGGCGTGCTGATGACACCCAGCGAGCCGGGTCGATCGAGCGCCGACAGCAGCGGCTGCGACGGCATCGACATCGCCGGCCAACGCGTCACGCCGCTGTCCGGTGTCGCCGTCATCGACAGGCGGTCGATGTCGAGGCGGGCCGCCGAGCTGTCCTCGATCGTCTGCTTCATGCCGGACGCTGCCAGCACCACGTCGGCACGTTTGGCGATCGCCTTCGTCAGCACGTCGTCGCCCTGCCGGGGCCCAACGAACACGATGTCGAACACGACCGTGGTCGCCCCGGCGTCGCGCAAGAAACCCAGCAGCAGTGCGTAGGTGTCGCGCCGGAACGGCCAATCGCCGAGCTGCGGCGCCATCGCCTGCAGCGACGCATCGTCGATGTCGACCACGACCAGCTCGTTGAACTGCGCCGTGGGTGCGACCCAGCGCACGCCCACGTCGCCGATCGCCTCGGCGAGTCGGTCGTGCAACGGGCTTTGCGCCGCCAGGCCAGCGAGCAGCAGCGCGGCGACCGGCACCCAGGCCAGTCGATACCTGGGGTCGATGTCGGGCCGGCCGGGGGCTGTCGTCGCGGGAGGGGTCGCCATGGCTGCGTCGACACTCAGAGCAGCAACAGCAGCAGCAGCGCACCACCGGGCACCAGCCACCACCAGGGCGAACGCGGCACGTCGACCTGTTGCGCCGCACCGAACGGGCCTTTGAAACCATCCGCCTCGATGGTTTGGGCGCGCAAGAAATAGGCGCCCGGGGCCGGGTCTTTCAACACCGCCTGCGCGCCATCGGTCGTCTCGTCGAGGACGATCTTTTCGAAGGCGCTGTCGGTGGCGACCTGGAAGCGGACCCTCTGGCCAGGCGCCGGTGCTTTCCAGCGGAACAGCAGCCCGTCTGCCCCCGGTTGCGGTGGCTCGAGCAACGGGCTGGGCGGCTCGGGCTTCTGCGTGTACGACTGCGCATCGCTGAACGGCCCGAGATCGCCGTCGGCCGCGATGCTGGCGACGCGCCAGTGGTACGTGCCGGGCGGCAGCGGCACGCTGCGTGCGGTCGCGGTGAGGTCGTCGGTGTCGAGCAGCGGCGTCTTGAAATCGGCGCTGGCCGCCACCTGCAGCCGGTAGCGAACGGCGGCGGTCGAGCGCGCCCAGCGCAGTTCGGTGGCTGCGCCATAAGTGATGCCGCCGTTGGCCGGCGCGCTGGTGAACGGCGGTTCGGGCCGCGCGTTGAGCACGAAGTCCGCATAGGCATCCAGCCCTTCGAGCGACTGCGCATCGAGTGCCCGAGCCCGCAGCCGATAGCGCCCGTCGGGCAGATCGGCCCAGCGCGCCGAGGCGTCGGCGAACACGCCGTCGAGCAGCAACTGGTCGGCCGAGTCGGCGGCGTAGACCTGCGCGCGATACGCCTGGGCCCCGGGCAGCGGCGCCCACCCGAGCCGCAACGGAACGCGTTCGATCAACCGTGCCACGCCGCTCAGGTCGGGCGCGCCGATCAACCGCTGCGGCGCGGGGATCGGCCGACCCGCCTCCGCCACGACCCCCAGCCCGGCATCGACGGCGACGCCGTTTCCGCGCTTGCTGCTGCTCGCCTGCGCCGAGCCGTCGGCCCTCACGCTGCCGACCAGCACCTCGGTGCGCGTCACCGGATGCTGTGGGTCGACCCGAGCGCGAAATTCGGTGCCGCGCACGCCCAGGTTGACGGCGGGGGTGCTGATCTCAAAGCGCGTGTCGCGACCCGGGCGCGGCAGCACCTGCGCGTCGGCACTGCCGCGTGCCAGCCGCACCCGCAGGCTCGGCCGGGCGGCCCGACCGACCGCGAGCAGTTCCACGATCGCAACCTCGCTGTCGGCCACGACCAGCAGCCGCGAACCGTCGGCGAAGCGCAGCGTCAGCGATGAATCGGCCGCCGTCCGCACCACATCGCCAGCGCGCAGCGTGCCACCCGTCTGCACCGCCACGGCGGGCTCGGAAGGCGCACGCTGAAGCGTCACTTCGCCGCGCACGAACACCGCCTCGGCCACGGTGGCGGTCTGGCGCAACCACGCTGCGGGGATGCGCACTTCGCGGCCCGGCACGAGGCGCCGCGGGTCGGCGATTTGGTTCAGGCGTTGCAGGCGCGGCCAATCGGCGGGGCGAGCCAGGTACTCATCCGCAATGCCGATCAACGTGTCGCCCTGGACGATGCGGTGGAACCACGCGCCGGCCGCTGCCGGGGTGTCAGCGGCTTGGCCGCAGGCCGCCGTCGGTGCACCCAGCACCAGTGCCCAGACCCCGCACCACGCCATCGCGAGGGCTGCAAACGGGATTCGACGCGGCGGGCAACGGACTCTCATGACGGGGCCTCGCTGGTTTCAGCGCCGTCCGACGGTGGGGCCCACGAGGCCTTGGTTCGGGGCCTGCGAGCGCCCCTGGTTCCACGCCGAACACTGCGCCGCAGAATACCTCAGCGAAGCGCAAACCACCCCCC
The DNA here is from genome assembly GCA_031390425.1 of Rhizobacter sp. Classification (GTDB taxonomy): domain Bacteria; phylum Pseudomonadota; class Gammaproteobacteria; order Burkholderiales; family Burkholderiaceae_C; genus PBB1. The sequence continues at coordinate 5,008 of JANMTL010000202.1, read as the reverse complement.
CACGAAGGGGCAGGCGGCGCGGCGCCTCACGCGGCGCAGCTCCGAAATCCGCAGAACATGTCATCGCGTTCGGGCCGGTAGAAGTTGCGGAATTTCGGATGACGCAGTCGGTTCGGCGTGGCGAACGACGCGCCGCGCAGCACCTTGTGGGTGCCGAACCACGGCTGCGAGTAGTCGCGGTACGGGTCGGTGTCGAAGCCCGGATACGCGCGAAAGGTGCTGGCCGTCCATTCCCACACATCGCCCCAGCGAAATCCGCGCATGGCGCCGACGTGTGCTGCCGCTTCCCACTCGACCTCGGTCGGCAGTCGCCGTCCGGCCCAGCGGCACCAGGCGTCGGCTTCGTACCAACTGACGTGCACCACCGGCTGGTGCATGGCGAGATGCACCTGTTCACCGAAGCGCCGCTGCAACACGCCTTGGCGCAGTCGATCGACGTGGCGCGGCACGCGTCGGCCCTCGCGCTCTACCCACTGCCAACCTGCGGGCGACCACCAGCGCGCATCGTCGTAGCCGCCGTCTTCGACGAACTCGGCGTACTGCGCCCAGGTGACGGCCTGCGAGTCGATTTCGAACTCGGGCAGCGCGACCTCGTGCGCCGAGACCTCGTTGTCGAACACGAAGCCGTGACCGCGCGCCAGCCCGAGTGTCCAGCGCATCGGCAAAAACGTCAGCGGCGGGCGCTGCACCGCGCTGCGCCGACTGGCGGCGGGCCCCAACAGATCGCGCGCGAGGCGGTCGCCTGGGTCCACGCGCATGCCCAGCGTCTGCGCCATCGTCGCGAAGGCTTCGCCGTGCATGTCTTCGTGGAACAAAGCGAGGCGATAGAAGTAAAGCGCGGCATCCGGGTCGGCACCCGCGTCATCGGTGGACTCCAGCAGGTCGAGCGTGATCTCCACCGTCTCGGCCAGGTAGTTTTTGGTGTGCTGCAGGCCGGGCAGGCCGAGCGACCAACGGCTCTCGTGCGACACCGCCGACGAGTCGTACCACGCGTCGGCCTGCGGCAGCATCGATGCGAGCCGGATGCCGGTGGGGTCGCAGGCGGTGCCGCGCTGGCGCTGCACATGGCGACCGATCCAGTGCTCCTGAAACCAGCCGATGTGGCCGGCCTCCCACAGCGGCGGGTTCAGCTCGGGCAGCATCGGCACGCGCCAGTCGATCGCGGCGAGGCCGGCCTCGTAGACGGACAGCCAGCGCAACGTATGATTTCTGGCGTCGATCAGCGCCAGCGACAGCAGGTCTTTGCCAGCGGTGCGCAGCAGTGGTGAATTCGCATCGTGCCCGCTGGATGCGGGCGGCTGCGGCGCGTTTTTGCTCAGGTCTTTGTCCAACTCACCCTCTGCATCTGGCCCGTCCAACGTGATCACATCGAGCCACCGGCACACCGTGCTGATCGCGAGCCCCGCGCTGGCGGCGGCCAACAACGGCAACTGGCAAACCGCGTCGCGCTGGGCCCGCTGGCTGCAGGCTGATTTTCACACCCGCGTGATCGACGGCTGGCACGGTGAGTCGGCCGATCTGTTGATCGCGCTGCACGCCCGACGTTCCGCCGACGCCGTCGCGGCCTTCACCGCCGCGCACCCGACGCGCCCCTGCATCGTCGTGCTGACCGGCACCGACCTGTACCGCGACATCCTCGATGACGCTTCCGCGCAGGCGTCGCTGAGCAGCGCCACGCACCTGGTGGTGTTGCAGGAACAGGGCTTGGCGGCGCTGCCCGCCGGGCTGCGCAGCAAGGCCCGTGTGATCTTTCAGTCGGCGGCGCCGCGACGGCCCGCAGCGCCGCCGCAGCGCGTGCTGCATGCGATCGCCGTCGGGCACCTGCGGGCCGAGAAAGACCCGCTGACCGTGCTGCGTGCCGCCGCACGGCTCGCCCACCGGCGCGACATCCGCATCGACTTGATCGGCGCCGGGCTCGACGCGACCCTGGCCGATGCGGCCCGCGGCGCACAAGCCGCCTTGCCGCAGCTTCGCTGGCTGGGCGGCCGGCCGCACGCCGAAACGCGACAGCGCATCCAGCGCGCGCACCTGCTGGTCAACAGCAGCCAGATGGAGGGCGGCGCGCACGTGGTGCTGGAGGCGGTGCAAAGCGGATGCGCCGTGCTGGCCTCGCGCATCGATGGCAATGTGGGCATGCTGGGCCCGGCGCACGAGGGCTATTTCGAGCTGGGCGATGATGCAGGGTTGGCCGAGCTGATCGAACGGGCCCGCGACGACGCGCCGTTTCTGGCGCGGCTGCGCGCGCAGGGCGAGCAACGCTCGGCGCTGTTTGCACCTGCCACCGAGCAGCGGCGGTTGCATGAACTGATCACCTCGGCGCTGCGCGAGACGGGTTGGCGCCACACCCCACCACGGAACACTTGACCATGAATGCACACACCGACCTACCAGTCTCCCCGGCGGCCATTCCGCGCCTGACCTCGCTCGCCCACGGCGGCGGTTGCGGCTGCAAGATCGCGCCCGGCGTGCTGTCGCAGATTTTGAAGAAGACCTCGGGCTTCCCGATGCCCAAGGAGCTGCTGGTCGGCATCGAGACCGCCGACGACGCCGCCGTGTATCAACTGAACGACGAGCAGGCGCTGATCGCGACCACCGACTTCTTCATGCCGATCGTCGACGACCCGCGCGACTTCGGCCGCATCGCCGCCACCAACGCCATCAGCGACGTCTACGCGATGGGCGGCACGCCGATCTTCGCGCTGGCGCTGGTCGGCATGCCGATCAACGTGCTGCCGCTCGACACGATCGCCGCGATCCTGCAAGGCGGTGAAAGCGTGTGCGCCGAAGCTGGCATCCCGATCGCGGGCGGCCACACCATCGACTCGGTCGAGCCGATCTACGGGCTGGTGGTGCTGGGTCTGGTGCACCCCAGCCGCGTCAAGCGCAATGCCGATGCGCGGCCCGGCGACAAGCTGGTGCTGGGCAAGCCGATCGGCGTCGGCGTGCTGTCGGCAGCGTTGAAGCAAAACGCGCTCGACGCCGACGGCTACGCCCGCATGATCGCTTGCACCACCCAGCTCAACAAGCCGGGCATCGCGTTGGCCAAACTCGATGGCGTGCATGCGTTGACCGACATCACCGGCTTCGGCCTGGCCGGGCACACGCTCGAACTGGCGCGTGGCGCCAAGCTGCGCGCACACATCGATTGGGCGCAGGTGCCGTTGCTGGCGGGGGTGCGCGAGCTGGCGGCGCTAGGCCTGGTGACCGGCGCCTCGGGCCGCAACTGGATCGGGCACGGCCCGCACACCAGCCTGCCGGCCGGCTTCACCGACCTCGACATCGCGCTGCTCAACGACCCGCAAACCAGCGGCGGTTTGCTGGTGTCGTGCAGCGCCGACGCAGTGCATCAAGTGCTGGCCATCTTCCGCGAGCAAGGCTTTGCGCAGGCGGCGGTGATCGGCGAGGTGACCGACGGGCCGGTGGGGTTGACGCTGCGCTGAGGCAACGCTAAACAAACTAGGGGGGTCCGAGGGCTTGCCCGCAAGCGCCAACGGGCGTAGGTTCAACCCGTTCTGAACTCAGTTTTGCGACCTGCTGGTCCCGGTCATCGGCTGCCAGTCACAGCAGGCGTGAGATCGACAGACGCCGACCACTGGAGCAAGCTCATGAAACTGCTTTTCATTCCCTGCGCAGCATGGATCCTCACCGCTGCCGGTGCCACGTCGGCGGCCGAACTGGGTCGGCTGGACCTCGCCGCCCCGGGCGCCTTGGTTTCCACCTGTGGCGGCATGTCCTTCGGTGGTGCCGTCGGCGACCGCGTGACCGGATTGCCCGGCCGGTTCAGTTGCGACGCTGCGCAGACGGCACTGCCGAACGTCACCGTGGCCGCAGCCGCGACGTATGACGAATCGCCGATCCTCGTCCAGACCGATGCGAGCGGTCAAAGCGCGATGGGCCAGACTCATCTTTATGCGCACTTCAAGGCGCGTCATGACACCGTCGGGTTCGCGGCTGCCGCAGCCACCGGTGGCTGGGTCGATAACCTGACGCTGAACCCTGTCAATGTGTCTCTGATCGGCCAGATCGCCAGCTTCAGCTTCACGATCGACGTGGGGGGCACATTGGCGGGGCAAGTCACCACCGACAGCTTCAACTCACTGGCCCGATTCGGCGTCAAACCGTATCTGAACGACGCGTCGTTTGCGCCGGGCCCCGAATCCGAATTCTCTGTGCAGGGCCAAGGTCAACTCGGTTTTCCCTACAACGAGACCGTCAATCAGATCGTTACTTTCACCACCGACATCACGCTCGGCACCGCATTCGAGCTGGGCGTGTTTGCACGCGCCCTTGTCGGCGTCGCGAGCACCGGGCCGGTGACCGTTCCGAGCGAGGCGACCGTTGATTTCTCGAACACCATCACCTGGGCCGGGATCAGCGCGGTCTCAGTCGGCGGCATTGCGGTGCCGTACACATTGACGTCGGCGAGCGGCATCGATTGGACGCAGCCCTTTGCCGCCGCAGTGCCCGAGCCCACCAGCGTCCTGCTGTGGGCGACCGGCCTGGCGCTGTTCGGTGTGCGACATCGCCTCGGTCAACGCTCGCCCAGCAAGAAATCGGACTGAGCGGCGATCGATTCGGCAGCCGCACCGCTTTCGTCTTTCAGCCCCACCCCAGTGAGCTGGCGGCTGCGGGCCTGGTGCAGCAGGTAGACCAGCCGCGCTGCCGCATCGTGATAGCCCAGGCCCTCGGGGCGCACGTTCGAGATGCAGTTGCGCTGCGCATCGTGGCAGCCGCTGCGCGGTGCCCAGGTGAGGTAGAGGCCCAGGCTGTCGGGTGAGCTCAGGCCCGGGCGCTCGCCGATCAACACCACCACCAGCTTGGCGCGCATCAGCTCGCCCACCGGGTCGCCCAGGGCCACACGTGCTTGTTGTGCCACCACGATGGGGCCGAAGCGCCAGCCGGCTGGGGCCTGGGCGCGAACCTGCTCGATCAGCGGCAGTGCGTGGCGGCTGATGGCGAGCGATGACAGGCCATCGCCCACCACCAGTTGGATGTCGCAGCCGGCGGC
>JANMTL010000200.1:0-7961 GCA_031390425.1 Rhizobacter sp. | reverse complement strand
GGTGATGCAGCTCGCGGTGTTGGCCGCCGACTTCACGCCCGGCGAAGCCGACAGCCTGCGCCGCGCGATGGCGGCCTGGAAGCGCAAGGGCGGGCTGGGCCCGTTCCACGAACGACTGGTCGGCCGCATGGTCGAAAAGGGTTACGAGCGCGACTACGCCGAGAGCATCTTCAAGCAGATACAAGGCTTCGGCGAGTACGGCTTCCCCGAAAGCCACGCGGCCAGTTTTGCGCTGCTGGTGTACGCCAGCAGTTGGGTCAAGTGCCGCCACCCGGATGCATTTTTGGCCGCGCTGCTGAACAGCCAGCCGATGGGCTTTTATGCCCCGGCACAATTGGTGCGCGATGCGCGCGAGCACGGCGTAGAGGTGCTGCCGGTGGATGTGCGGTTCAGCGGCTGGGACAGTGGCTTGGAGGGATTTGGACTCTGCCATTGCGGCTCTCACCCCAGCCCTCTCCCAGAGGGAGAGGGAGCAAACCGCAACGCAGTGTGCCGACGAGCCCAGACGCCTTTATTGTCTGAGTACGTCTATTCACTCCCTCTCCCCGTGGGAGAGGACTGGGGTGAGGGCGCAGTCTCGATAGATGACCCACTGGCCGACATCACACCCCTGCCCGTTCACCTGGGCCTGAACCGCATCAGCGGCCTGCCGCAAGCCGCCGCCGAGCGCATCCTGCAGGCGCGCGCCTCACAAGGCGCGTTCCGCGACCTCGAAGACCTGACCCGCCGTGCGGCGCTCAATGCGCGCGACTTGAAGCTGCTGGCCGATGCGGATGCGCTGCGCGGTCTGGTCGGCGGGTCGGCGGCCGCATCGACGCCGCTGTCATCGGCCTCGTCACCCTCACCCTCCACCATCGGTCACCGCCACCAGGCCGCGTGGGCGGTGGCGGCCATCGACACCCGGCCGACCGCCTTGCTGCACGACATGCGCACCGATGAGGCGGCCGTCGATGCACACCCGCTCACGCTGGCCGCGCCGAGCGCCGCCGAAGACATGCGCGCCGATTACCGCAGCCTGGGTCTGACGTTGAACCGCCATCCGCTGGCGCTGCTGCGACCGCAGCTCGATGCCTTCAGAATCCAAACCGCTGCCGTGCTGCGCAGCTACCCCGATGGCCGCATTGCGCGCGCCAGCGGCCTGGTCACGCACCGCCAGCGGCCGGGCACCGCCAAGGGCACGGTGTTCGTCACGCTGGAAGACGACACCGGCACGGTCAACGTGATCGTCTGGCCTGCGGTGGCGAAGGCGCAGCGACAGCCGCTGCTGGCCGCGACCTTGCTGACGGTGTACGGCCAATGGCAACGCAACACCGATGCGAACGGCGAGCATGCAGTGATGCATCTGCTGGCCACGCGCCTGATCGACCACACCGCGCTGCTGCACGGCCTGGTGATGCGCAGCCGCGATTTCCGTTGACCGTCGACGCGGGTCGATCAGCCTCCCCGTGTGACCAAACGTGAGCGGCGTAGGAAGAGGCGCACAACAAAGCGTCACAGTTTCCCGCCCACACGCGGCCACCTCCTGCCTACAGTTTGTGCATAAATTCACGATGCCATCGGCTATGAACCGGTGACACACGCCTCAGGAGGATTTCCAATGACCAAGACCGCGTTGTACCCAGCCATTGCACTCGCTGCACTCGTCATTGCCGCGTGTCAGCCTGCCGAAGGCCCCGCCGAGCGAGCCGGCAAGTCTGTCGACAACGCCGCGCAAAAAGCCGGCGAACAGATCGAGAAAGCCGGCGACAAGGTCAAAGACGCTGTCGACGACGCGAAGAAATAGCCTTTGCTGCACATTTCATCGCGCACCGTCGCGCACGGACCGACAGCATGACGACGAGCACCGGGGATGACCCGCAATGCGGCATGAATCTTTCGCTAGAGTGCGGTTCCCCTCCCGCTGCTCTCGCGCACGATCCATGCTGTTTCTTTTGTCCCCCGCCAAGACGCTCGACTACGACACCCCCGCTCGCGTCGAACACCCGACGACACCGCAGTTCGTGTCGCAGTCGGCTGAACTGATCAACCTCCTGAAAACCAAGAGCACCGCCGATATCGCGGCGTTGATGGATTTGTCGCAGCCGCTCGCAGCCTTGAACGTCGGCCGCTACGGCGTGTGGAGCCCGCGCTTCACCGCGAAGAACAGCAAGCCAGCGGTGCTGGCCTTTCACGGCGATGTGTACGAAGGCCTCGATGCGCCGTCGCTCGGCACCGACGATCTCGATTGGGCACAGCAGCACCTGCTGATCCTGTCGGGCCTGTACGGCGTGCTGCGGCCGCTCGACCGGATGCAACCTTATCGGCTGGAGATGGGCACCGCGCTCGAAACCACGCAAGGCAAGAACCTGTACGCGTACTGGGGCGACACGCTGGCCCGTCACATCAACCAGCGGCTGAAGTCCGATGCGTCACCGGTGATCGTGAACCTGGCATCGCAGGAATACTTCAAGGCGGTGCAACCGACGCCGCGCAGCCAATGGCTCAAGCCCCGAGTCGTCGAGTGCGTGTTCGAGGACTGGAAGAACGGTCAGTACAAGGTCATCAGCTTCTTCGCCAAACGCGCACGCGGCCTGATGGCGCGTTACGCGATCACCCACCGCATCGCGACGCCGCAGGGTTTGCAAGCGTTCGACAGCGAAGGCTACGTACACGATGCGGCAGCGTCCGAGCCGCACCGGTTGGTCTACCGACGCAGGATGTGATCGATTGAAATGAGACCACCACGCTCACTGCGTTCGCTGCCCCCCGAGGGGGCGCTCAGTACCTTCGGAACGGCCGGGCGGTACTGAGATGTCCACCGCCCAGCAGGTCACCCCGGAGTTGCAACGCTGGATCGTCGATCAGGCGAAGGCCGGCCAGCCTCCCGAGGCGGTGCTGAAGGCGATGCGTGACAGCGGCTGGGCCGCCGACGTGGCGGAACAAGCGCTCGAAGACACGCTGCGTGGTCACCTGGTCGAGCACCCCCAGGCCCTGGCACTGGCCCTGGCCTTGCCGCCGAAGGTTCGTGTGCCCGAGCCGCTGCACGACGACGGCAGCCTGTCCATCGCGCTGACCGCAGCTTCAAGCGCGGCGGTGCGCCAGGTGCAGGTACTGAGCAGCGTGATGAAGCCGCGCATCGTGGTTTTCGGCGGGCTGCTGTCTGGCAACGAATGCGACGAACTGGTGGCGCTGGCAGCGGCGCGACTGGCGCGATCCGAGACGGTCGAATCGAGTACCGGCGGCAGCCAGGTCAACGAAGCGCGCACCAGCGAAGGCATGTTCTTCGGGCGCGAAGAAAACTCCCTGTGCGCACGCATCGAACAGCGCATTGCAGATCTGCTGCGCTGGCCGCTGGATCACGGCGAAGGCTTGCAGATCCTGCACTACGCCCCGGGTGCCGAGTACAAGCCGCACTACGACTACTTCGACCCTCAGCATTCGGGCACACCGGCTCTGCTGGCGCGCGGCGGACAGCGCGTCGCGAGTCTGGTGATGTACCTGAACACACCGACGCGCGGCGGTGCGACGGTGTTTCCCGACATCGGGTTCAACGTCGCGCCGGTGAAGGGCAATGCGGTCTTCTTCAGCTACGACCGACCACACCCGATGACGCACTCGCTGCACGGCGGAGCGCCGGTGCTCGACGGCGAGAAATGGGTGGCGACCAAATGGCTGCGGGAGCGGCGCTTCGAGTGACCCAGCGCGCCGCGCCGTCGGTGTCAGGCAGCGTCGACGTTGGAGAACGGCTGGCTGCGCTCGATACGCTGCCATTTTCGCTGGTCCCAGGTCTGCGGACCGGTGAGCGGCCAGCGCTGCATGGTGGCGGCCAGGTCCGCACGCGGCACCCGCATGAAACCCGGCGACAGCGTGAGCCCGCACCACGGTTTCCACCACTGGGTGCGGCGCACGCTGGAGGGCAGTGAGGCGCGTGAATGCGGCGCCCAGTAAACACAGTCGCGTTCAGCCCAGTACGCCTGACGCTCGAAATTGACGCGGCCGGCAAAGCCGGTTTCAACGGGGAACAACAGGCCGTCGTCACCGAGTTCGACCACCGTGAAGACCAGGTCGGTCGGCAGGTCGCCTCGGCCCCGGTGCACGAACACGATGCGCTCGATGTGGTCGGCGGCGAAGCGGTCGGCCTCGACATCGTCGCGGAACACGACGATGTCTCTGCCTTGCCATAGCGTGTGCCAGCGGACGGCCATGCGTGAACCCCTCTCGTCGATTGCGAAAACCAAGGAGGGTAGGCCCACCACGAACGTTTTGGTCGTGACAGTGCGACTCAGTTGCAAGCCCGTGTGTCAGCAAGCGCGCCGCGTGGCGCGCCCCGGGTCAGCGCTTGGGCGTGGTCGAACGCGGAGCGAACATCGCGCCGCCTTCACGTCGCGGCTCGGGCCGCGGTCCAGAGGGCCGGGCGGCGGGCGCGGCAGCACGGCCGGCTTGCGGGGCGTTGCCGTCGCGTGCCGGGGCGCGGGGCGCTTGACCGCCACCGCCCGAACCCGATCGCGCGGGCGCCGCGCCGCCGTAACCGCCACCACCGCCGCCTGAACGCGCCGGTGCCGAGCGACCGTCGTTGCGACCGCGTCCGGCATGACCACCACCGCCGCCACCGCTGCGCCCGCCACCGCCACTGGTGCGAAATCCACCGCGCCCGGCGCCTTCACCGATCACCATGCGGCCGAGCACGATCGGCTCGGCCTTTTCGCCCACCGGCGGCGCAAAGCCTTCGATGATCTCCTTCGGGATCTCGCGTTTGATCAGCCGCTCGATGTCGCGCAGGAAGCCGTTCTCGTCGGGGCAGACCAGCGAGATCGCCTCGCCTTGCGCGCCTGCGCGGCCGGTGCGGCCGATGCGGTGCACATAGTCTTCGGGCACGTTCGGCATCTCGTAGTTGACGACGTGCGGCAGCATGTCGATGTCGATGCCGCGCGCGGCGATGTCGGTGGCCACCAACACCGTCAGGTCGCCGGTCTTGAATTCGGCCAGTGCCTTGGTGCGCGCGGCCTGGCTCTTGTTGCCGTGGATCGCCATCGCGCTGATGCCCTGCTTTTCGAGGAACTCGACCAGCTTGTTGGCGCCGCTCTTCATTCGCGTGAAGACCAGCACCTGGTCCCAATCGTTCGATTTGATCAGGTGCGCGAGCAGGTCTTTCTTCATCTCGCGGCCCACCGGGTGGACCTTTTGCGCGATGGTGTCGGCGGTCTGGTTGCGGCGCGCCACTTCGATCAGCGCCGGCTTGTTCAGCAGGCGGTCGGCCAGCGCCTTGATCTCGTCGCTGAAGGTCGCACTGAACAGCAGACTTTGCTTTTGCGCCGGCACGATCGCCAGCACCTTCTTGATGTCGTGAATGAAGCCCATGTCGAGCATGCGGTCGGCTTCGTCGAGCACGAAGATCTCGACATGACTGAGGTCGAGCGTGCGCTGCTGGTGGTGGTCCAGCAAGCGGCCGGGCGTGGCGACCAGGATGTCGACACCGCGACGCAGCTTGTCGATCTGCGGCTGCATGCCGACGCCGCCGAACATCACCATGCTGGTGAGCTTGCTGTACTTGCCGTAGGTGCGCACGCTTTCCTCGACCTGGGCGGCCAGTTCGCGGGTGGGCGTCAGGATCAGCGCGCGGATCGGCAGCTTGCCTTTGGCATCGCGCACCGCAGGCTTTTCCATCAACCGGTGCAGCATCGGCAGCGTGAAGCCGGCGGTCTTGCCGGTGCCGGTCTGCGCGCCGCCGAGCAAATCGCTGCCCGACAGCACGACCGGGATCGCCTGCAGCTGGATGGGGGTGGGCGTGGTGTAGCCGTACTCGGCGACCGCACGCAACAAGGGCTCGGCGAGGCCGAGAGATTCAAAAGACATGGGAGATTCCAAACAGCGGATCGGCCTGTCGCTCGCATCGCGAGCGCCAGTCGCAGGCAGAGGGGTGTGAGGGGCGCGGGGGCCCGGTCAGGATGACATCAGCGCAGTGACTGGGTGCCGCGTTGGTTGCCGTGAGTTTAACGGGTTATCCCTGATTCGGCCGGCGATCAGGTGGGTGAAGGCGGGGTAATTGGCAGCGTGACGACTGCCACCGGCGCCGCTTTTATGCGGAAGTGGTTTGTTTCACCAACACGCTGCGCGCATACAACGTGTCGTAACTCAAGTCAATTTCGCCCGGCCATTCGACCGAACCATCGACTACGCGCGCCTGCGCGAATTCAGGGCTGTCGCGCAACATGCGAAACACACCCTTGTCGAGCCACGGCGTCAGATCGAACACGCGAGTCTCGCCGTTGTCGAAATCGAGCAGCAAACGGTGGTCGGTTTGCGGCGTGAGGTGGGTGACGCGAGGGTTCATGACGCAAACTCTTTCATCACTTTTCATCATTGCAACGGGGCGATTCTGCCGGGTCGGAAGCCGTTGACGGCCATCTGCCATGCGGCTGTCAGTTCGTCCTGGTGAATCTCGATCCAGGCTTGTACCAATCGTGTTTGCGCACGCGGCAACGTGCCACTGAGCAACTCACCGCTGTCGATCGCAAACTGCGCCTGCTGTCCCTGGTACTGCGCGTGAATGTGCGGCAGATGGTGACGTTCCGCATCGAAGAAATACATCCGCACCACGATGCCGTAGAAAGCGCTGATCGTCGGCATGGCTGATTTTGGCGTGGTGTTTTGCTATTAAGCCACCGCAGAACAAGTCCGCGCCGTGCGCGGCGGAGTCTTTGCGGGATGAGGCGCAAGGCGCGAAGCCTTATTCACGCAAGAAAACGGCCCGCAAAGGCCCGCCCCAGCAGCAGACGGCAGGAACTGCGTTCCTGTTTCAGGGGTTCGACCCAAAACGGGCGATTTCCGCACCAAGTCGCTTGCGTGTGCCTTCGGGCACACGACGCGCAACGTTGGCGCACAACTCACTGGGTTTTGGACTCGAACGCGCATGGCGGGGACAGGTGAAGCGTTGCCACAGGTATTGTCCTGCCATCAGTGGAATGCGCAAGCGAGCGACGACAATAGCAACCGCTCGCGGCCGCGCTTTTTCAGCCCATCCCTCTCTCTCAAGGCATTCGAATGGCTCAGTACGTATTTACGATGAACCGCGTCGGCAAGATCGTTCCGCCGAAGCGTCAGATTCTCAAGAACATCTCGCTGAGCTTTTTCCCTGGCGCCAAGATCGGCATGTTGGGCCTGAACGGCTCGGGCAAGTCGACGCTGCTGAAGATCATGGCCGGGGTCGACAAGGACATCGAGGGCGAAGCGACGCCGATGCCGGGCTTGAAGATCGGCTACCTGCCGCAGGAGCCGGTGATGAACCCCGACCAGACGGTGCGCGAGTCGGTCGAAGAAGGCATCGGCGGCGTGCTGGCGGCCAAGAAGCGGCTTGATGAGGTGTATGCCGAATACGCCGAAGAGAACGCCGACTTCGACGCGCTGGCGGCCGAGCAGGCCGAGCTGGAAGCGATCATTTCGTCGGCCGGTTCCGAGAACACCGACCTGCAGTTGGAATTGGCCGCCGATGCGCTGCGCCTGCCGCCGTGGGAAGCGGTCGTGGGCAAGCTGTCGGGCGGCGAGAAGCGGCGTGTCGCGCTGTGCCGCTTGTTGTTGAGCAAGCCAGACATGCTGTTGCTCGACGAGCCGACCAACCACCTGGACGCCGAGTCGGTCGACTGGCTGGAACAATTCCTCAGCCGCTTCTCGGGCACCGTGGTCGCGATCACCCACGACCGGTACTTCCTAGACAACGCGGCCGAATGGATTCTCGAACTCGACCGCGGATCGGGCATTCCGTACAAAGGGAACTACAGCACCTGGCTCGAACAGAAAGAAGCACGGATCGAGCAGGAGCAAAAGACCGAAGACGCACGCACCAAGGCGATGAAGAAGGAATTGGAGTGGGTGCGCCAGAACCCGAAAGGCCGCCAGGCGAAGAGCAAGGCGCGGCTGGCCCGCTTCGAAGAACTGTCGGACGTCGAGTACCAGAAGCGCAACGAGACGAACGAAATCTTCATCCC
>JANMTL010000169.1:0-6208 GCA_031390425.1 Rhizobacter sp. | reverse complement strand
CCCACCGCGCGCTGGAGTTGACGGTCTCCTCGATGTGCATGTGCTGAAAGTTCTCGGCCACGAACAGCGTGAGGTGGCGGTACAGGCGCAGCGCCAGGTTCGGGCGCTCCTCGCTGCCCGCCGCGGCCAGCGCCGCCACTTCCTCGCGCAATGCGCCGATGGTCTCGACGTGTTCGACATGGTCGGCGCCGGTGCGCGCCGCACCGGCCGGCAGCCGTGCGTCGATCGCGGTGTGCATGAACTCGTTTTCGCGCTCGATGTGATCGAGGCACATCGCCAGCAGGGTTTCGACCCCGTTCAGCGTGCCGAGCATCTCGTCGATGTCGAACACGTCGATCCGGCCGACACGGCACAGCGTATCGCACATCAGGCTGCGCAGCGCCTTGTGGATCGGAACGTAGAGGTTGGGGCGGTCGGCCGTGCTGGCGTGGGTTTGGATCGGGGCGACGCTGGTTGTCGCGGCGGCGGCGGTGGTGTTCATTTCAAAGGTCCTTTCGATGGGGTTCGCAGGGTTTGTCGCGGCAAAGGCGGCATGTCGTTCAGTGTTCCGTGAAAGGCTCGTTCGTGGCATCGCCTGACGGACCCTGGGCCCGCGTTCCAGCGGGCCACTTCGGTCGGCTCAGTGCCAGTACCTCGTCAGTGCGAAGTCGTAGTTGGCGTCGTTGGCTGAGCCGGCCAGGATGCTGCGCACGGTTGGAATGCGGTCGTCGATCTGCAGCGCAAGGGCCCGGGCGCCGTCGTCCTTCAGGCCCGGCGCCACGGCGGTGATGACGATGCCGGCGTTGCCGAAGCCGGCATCGAGCACGCCGTCGCTGCCCAGGCGCATCAGCACGAAGTCGCCGCTCGAACCCTTGCCCGCATAGACCCAGCCACCGACGACGAGCTTGCCGTCGGCCTGTTGCGTGACCGCGGTCGCTTCGTTCCAGTTGTTGGTTCTGACGCGGGTGACCACGTAGCCGGTGCCACCACCGAAGGCCGGGTCGCGCTGGCCCGATTCGGTGAGCTGCACCACGGCGTGGTCGTGCATCGTGTGGCCGGCGATCACGATCTTGTTGTCGGGCGTGACGATCACGGCACGCGCCGCGCCGATGATCGAATCGAAGAAGCCGTCGAGCCGCGCGCCGATGCCGAAGGCCGGGTCGACATCGCCGTTGGGCTTGTAGCGCGTGACGATGAAGTCGCCTTCGCCGCCGACGGCCACGATGTGGGTCTGGCCGGCGATCGTCTGCAGTGCCAGCGCGTAGACCGAGTCGCGCCCGTCGAGCCCGACGATCGCGGTGACGACCTTGCCGCCGTTGCCGAAGCCGGCGTCCAGGCTGCCGTCGCTGTTGTAGCGGGCGAGCGCGAAGTCCACCCCGCGGCCGAAGCCGCTGGTGTGGCCGCCGACCACGATCTTGCCGTCGGGCTGCACGGCCATGGCAAAGGCCTCGTCGGACTGGCTGCCGAACGAAGTGACCACCTTGCCGCCACTGCCGAAGCCGGCGTCGAGGCTGCCGTCGGCGTTGTAGCGCGCCACGGCGAAGCTCTTGCCCTTGGCCTCCACGACCGTCGAACCGGCGAGCAGGATCTTGCCGTCGGCCTGCAAGGCGATCGCGTTGGCCACGTCGCTGCCGGTGCCGATCGCGGTCGTGACCTTGCCGGCCGTGCCGAAGCTCGGGTCCAGGCCGCCGTCGCGCAGGTTGCGCACCAGCGCAAAGTCGGTGCTGGTGCCGTTGCTGTACCCGCCGACGAGGATGCGGCCGTCGGGCTGGATCACCATGGCGTTCGCGTAGTCGTCGGTCACGCCGACGGGGGTGATCTGTTTGCCGCCGCTGGCAAAGCTGGTGTCGAGCGCGCCCGCAACGCCACGCACGGTGACCGTGATCGCCTGTTGTGCCGAAACGCTGCCCGAGCTGCCCTTCACGCTTGCAGCGGTCGGCAGCGAATGCGGTGCGGTGGCGTCGGCGGTCAGCGTGATCTGTTTCGTGGTGGCGCCGCTTTCGATCGTGACCGCGTTCGCGCTCACGCCGTTCGGCAAGCCGGTCACTGCCAGCGCCACGGCACCGGTGAAGCCGGCGCTGCGAGTCACGGTGGCGTCGAGCGTGACGCTCGTGCCCTGCAGGATCAGCGCTTTCGAGGCCGAGAGTGCGAGGGTGAAGTTCGCCGTGGCGGGCGGCGGGGTGGTGCCGGTTGGGGTCGAGTCGGTGTCGCTCGATCCGCCGCCACCGCAGGCGGCAAGCGCGGTCAGCAGCGCCAGCGTGGCGCCGAGCATCGACCTTCGAAGGGGGTTGTGCAATTTCATGGTTCGTGTCCTTGGGGGGGTGTGCGAGCCCGGTGTCGTGGAGGGAAGGCGTCGTTCACCGGGTCTGAGAAACGACTGCGGTGAACTCTGGAAATCGGCCCCGATCCGCGCATCGGCCAAAGGAGCCAGCGGCACGCGGTGCCATGGCTCCATCGGCCGCGCTGGTGGTGAAGCGGGGGCTCTTTTAGAGCAGTCTCTTTTTGAGCATCGACGGCTCCTGTGCGGCTGCCTACGATGCGTGCCATGGGTCGAGAAGCACCCCACCCCTTCAGGAGTAAAGCCGTGAACGACAGGCTCATCGAATCGACGCCGCACAGCGCTGCGCTGTGGCCCTTTGCCGCACCCGACGCGCTGCTCGGTGCGGCCAGCCACCCGCAGTTCGCCCCCGACTTGCAGGCCACGCTGTGGCAGGTGCTGAGCGAAACGCTGGTGCGCTTGCGGTCGCACCCGGGCATGCGCTCCGCGCTCGTGGCCGAGCCGGTGGCGCCGCACGCGAGCGTCGTTGCGCCTGCTGCCACGCCGGCCTCCAGTGCGGCACCACTGGCACCGGCGCGCTTGAGCGCGCGCGAACACGAGGTGCTGCAGCGCATCGCCGCCGGCGAGAGCAACAAGGTGATCGCACGTTCGCTCGAACTCAGCCCGCACACCGTCAAGCGCCATGTCGCGAACCTGCTCGACAAGCTCGGTGCGAGCTCGCGCGGCCAGGCCGCAGCGTGGTGGCAGGCGCAGCAAGTGGTGCCGCGAGGCTGAGAGCGCGGCATGCACACGCTCTCGCCAGACCGCCTGCTGCAGGCGGGCTTCGGCTTCCGAGCGGCCAAGGCCTTGCTCGCAGCGGTCGAACTCGGGCTGTTCACCGAGCTCGGCCGCGGCCCGCGCAGTTCGTTTCAGCTGTGCCGCGCGCTGGCGCTGGACGCACGCGCCGCGCCCGACCTGCTCGACGCCCTGGTCGCGATGGGCATGATCGACCGCGAAGGCGACGACGAACGGGCCGTGTACCTCAACACGCGCGAAGCCGGCCACTTTCTCGACCGGCGCAGCCCGGCCTACATCGGTGCGGTGCTCGAATCGGCCAACGCGCGTTCATACGGCAGCTGGGCCGAACTCGGCGCCGCGCTGCGGGCCGCACAGGCCGTTCCGGGCGTCGCGGCGCCCGCCGCGCCCGCCGCCGAGTCGAGCGCCATCCCCGTCACCGCGCTCGACGCCTTCGTCGCGCGTTTCGACTTCTCGACCCACCGAAGCCTGGTCTGCATCGGCGTGGGTGCCGATGAACTCGCCCGCCGGCTCGCCGCGCAGCACCCGCAGCTCACGTGCCGAGCCTCCGATCTACACGAGCCCTGGCAAGCGGTGGACGTGATCGTGGTGATCGGCCTGCTGCACACGTGCAGCGCCGAAACCCGGCTCGAATGGATCCGGCGCAGCCATGCCGCGCTGGCCGGCGGCGGCTGCATCGTGGCGATCGGTCCCTTGATCGACGCCGCCCGGCGCCACAACCTGTTCGCGCTGCTGGCCTCGCTCGATGCGCGGCTCGGCGCGGGTGATGCATGCGGCTTCAGCGCGTCGGACTTCGATGCCTGGTGCCGCGGCGCCGGCTTCGCGCGCAGCGACGTGATGGCGCTCGGCGAGACCGCCAGCGCAGCCATCGCCCACAAGTAAGGCGCTTGGGGCGCGGAATGTTCGGGTAACATTTTCCCGTCCCGGCCGGCGCGATGGGCGCTGCCGACCGTGAACCCCACGCCCCGATGCCCCAGCAGTACCCGCATTGCGACCCGCGCCGCGCCTGCGCCACCGCCCGAGCACGCGCGCCGATCTGGCCGAGTGCATGGCGCTGCTTCCCGACTGGCTCGGGCTCGACGCGGTCACTCGTTCGCAGCTGCCCGAACTCCTGGCCACGCTGGTCGACGAACCTTCGGTCATCAGCGCCGTGATCGAAGACCTGGCGCTGCCGCCCGGCGCGCGGGTCGTGTCGTGGGCCGTGGGCATGTGCCTGCGCCCGGCGCTGGTCGCCGAGCTGGGGCTCAACGCGGCCCCCGCGCCGTTCATCGCGCGCAGCGTCTACCGCGCCTTGCTCGATCGGCGCTACGAGCCGATGACCGAACGCGAGCTCGGCCTGGCCAACGCGGCGGCCGACATCCGCCTGGCGGTGTTGCACTTCGAGATGAAGGTCAACGATTTCGGCGACCCGCTGATGCAGAGCCTGATGATCGTGGGCACCGAGAGTTTTCGGAGCTGCTGCGCGGGCTACAACACACAGGCGATCTACCAGGAGAACCGGGCGCTCAAAGAGCCCTACATGCTCGCGACCGGTTTCCAGCGCCGCCCGCATGCCGGAACGCCGCTGGCAGCGCAGCCCGGCGAGTGCCCGCAGTACTACCGAGTGACCCGCACTGAAGCCATCGCCACGGCACCTGGCAACACCGTGCGCCACATCTTCGAGCACCACCCACCGCTGTTTCGGCTGTCGCCTTCGCAGCGCCGGTTGTTGTGGCTCTCGCTGTTCGACGCCAGCGACGATGCGTTGGTGCAGCGGCTGGGTGTGTCGATGCACGGGCTGAAAAAACTCTGGCGTGGCATCTACGAACGCATCCAGGATCAGCAGCCCGGCTTTTTTGGCGACACGTCAGGTGACGAAGACGGCAAGCGCGGCCCCGAAAAGCGCCGGCAGGTGCTGGCCTATGTGCGCCAGCGGCCCGAAGAACTGCGGCCCTGGGTGGCGGTGGCCGAACCATGAACAGCACGCTGCCGCCAAACCACCGGCCGCGCCTGCGCTTTCGCACGCTGCATGCGCGTGACCTGACCGAATGCCTCGGCCTCATGCCGCCGCACCTCGGCCTCACCCCCGCGCAGCATGCCGCGCTGCCGGCTCTGTGGGCGCGCCTGTTGCATGAACCGTCGCTCATCAGCGGGGTCATGGAAGACAGCGCATTGCCCGCGGGCCAGCGCATCCAGGCCTGGGGCGTGACGATCGTATTGCCGCAGGCCATGGTGCGCGATTTGGCGCTCGACACCGCCCCGCGCGCCTACGTTTGTCGCCGCGTCTACGAAGCTTTGCTCAACGGCAAACTCGTGCCGATGACCGACCGCGAGATCGGTCTGGACAACGCGCGTGGCGAACTGGTGCTGATGGTGCTGCACTACTCGATGCGGCGCACCGACCTGAACGACCCGTATGTGCACAAGGTGGTGGCGAGCGCGAACGACACCTTCCGTGTTTTCCACGACGGCTACCAGTTGCGTGCGCTGTACTACGAAAACAGTGCCGCTGCCGAGCCGATCGCGCTGAGCAGCGGCTTCGACCTGCGCCCGCTGGCCGACGCCGAGCAACTGCGCGAGATCGACCCCACGCTGCGCCCGGCCTTGTACGCGCTGACGCGCGAAGACGCTCGCCGCCGCCTGCCCGGCACGCCCGCGCGCAACTGCTTCGAGCACCAGCCACCGCGATTTCGCTTCAGCGCCACGCAGCGCCGGCTGCTTTGGTACGCGCTGTTCGACGACATCGACGAGGCCTTGCTGCCCGTGCTCGAAGTCTCCACGCACGGTTTGAAAAAACTCTGGCGCGGCATCTACGAACGCATCGGCGATGTCGAGCCGGAATCCTTCGGCGACACGGCGAACGACGAAGACGGCAAGCGCGGCCCCGAAAAACGCCGCCAGGTGCTCGCCTACGTGCGCCAGCGGCCCGAAGAACTGCGGCCCTGGTTCGTGGCCTGATCGGGTCTGATCCTGACACGCCCCGTCGCCCCTTTTTCGTGACCGCGGCGCGGCCTGGCCCGGCGCTTGACCTGGTGGGCGTGGCCACCGATCGAAAACGACATACACCTTCGCCGTACGCAAGCGATGGGTGCGGTTCAGGGGGGTGCTCCTCGCACCGTCGTCCTTGCTATCCCAGTACTTCCTGAATGTCTTCGATCAGCCGATTCAGCGCTGCGG
>JANMTL010000042.1:0-37413 GCA_031390425.1 Rhizobacter sp. | reverse complement strand
AGACCTCGCTGGCGCCGGCGCCGAGCGCCGATTCGCGGATCGCGCGGCGCTCGACCTGGGTCGAGCCGCAGGGCACGCAAATGATGATGCGCGGGCTCGGCCGCAGGATGCCGCGCGGATGAACCATCTTGATGAACTGCTTGAGCATCTGCTCGGTGACGGTGAAGTCGGCGATCACGCCGTCCTTCATCGGGCGGATGGCCTCGATGTTGCCGGGCACCTTGCCGAGCATCGCCTTGGCTTCAGCGCCGACCGCCTGGATGGTCTTCTTGCCGTTGGGCCCGCCTTCGTGACGGATCGCAACGACCGACGGCTCGTCGAGCACGATGCCTTTTCCGCGCACGTAGATCAGCGTATTCGCGGTGCCGAGGTCGATGGCGAGGTCCGTCGAAAAGTAGCGACGAAAAGATCCGAACATAGTGTGTGTGCGGTGTTCAGCGCTGGCGCGCACAGCGAAGGGGCGCCTGGCTTGAACCCGTCGATTCCATGGAATGAGGGAAGAGGGAAAAGGGCGAAACAGGTGTCATTGAGGGCACAACGCGCGAGTCTGCAATCCCGCAACATCAACGGCTTGCGACCCTCGAATCGATCAGGCGACACGCCCGCTGAAGTCGGCATGGACTGTGCGTCCGGTGGGTTGACAACCAACGCAGATAATACCCGATGGACCCGGGTACAAGACCCGCCGCAACCTCTGAACGGACCGAAATTCCCATGGCTTTGACCCCCGAAGACGCAGGCCGCATCGCCCACCTGGCGCGGCTGGAGTTGCAGCCCGCCGAACAGACCGCGATGCTCACGCAGCTCAATGCGTTCTTCTCGATCGTCGAGCAGATGAGTGCGGTGGACACCCGCGGCGTCGAGCCGCTGTACACGCCTTTGTCTGCGGTCAGCGAAGTGACCTTGCGGCTGCGCGACGACGTGGTCACCGAAAGTAACCAGCGCGAGCTCAACCAGCGCAGCGCACCGGCGGTCGAAGACGGCCTGTTCCTCGTGCCGCGAGTCGTCGAATGAGCGGGGCGCTGCATGAGCTCGGCGTTGCCGAACTGGCGACGGCCCTGGCCGAAAAGCGGGTGTCGAGCGTCGAAGTTACCACCCACCTGCTGTCGCGCGTGGCCGCGCACCAACATCTCGGCGCGTGGCTCTGCGTCGATGCGGACGCCGCGCTGACGCAGGCGCGCGACGCCGATGCGCGCCGCGCTGCTCGACCGGGACAAGCTCAATCGCAGCCGCTGCTCGGCGTGCCGCTGGCGCACAAGGACATCTTCGTCACGCGCGAGCTGCCGACCACCGCCGGCTCGAAGATGTTGGCCGGCTACCGCAGCCCGTTCGACGCGACCGTGGTGTCGCGGCTGGCTGCCTCGGGCATGGTGACGCTGGGCAAGCTGAACTGCGACGAATTCGCGATGGGATCGAGCAACGAGAACTCGGCTTACGGCGTGGTCAAGAACCCGTGGGATCTGTCCCGCGTGCCGGGCGGCTCGTCGGGCGGCTCGGCCGCAGCGGTGGCCGCGCGCTTGGTGCCCGCAGCCACCGGCACCGACACCGGCGGCTCGATCCGCCAGCCGGCCAGCTTTTCCGGCATCACCGGCATCAAGCCGACCTACGGCGTGTGTTCGCGCTTCGGCATGATCGCGTTCGCGTCCAGCCTCGACCAGGCCGGCCCGATGGCGCGCAGCGCCGAGGACTGCGCGCTGCTGCTCGGCGCGATGAGCGGCTTCGACGAACGCGATGCGACCAGCGCGCAACGACCGCCGCAGGATTACGCCGTCGCGATGCGCACGCCACGCGCAGAGGCCTCGGCCGCCCAGCCGCTGAAAGGCCTGCGCATCGGCCTGCCGAAAGAGTTTTTCCCGGCCGCGCTTGCTTCTGAGGTCGATGGCGCGGTGCGCGCCGCGCTGGCCGAACTGGAAAAGCTCGGCGCCACGCTGGTCGATGTCAGCCTGCCGCGCACCGAGCTGTCGATTCCGGTTTACTACATCATCGCCCCGGCCGAGGCCAGCTCGAACCTGAGCCGCTTCGACGGCGTGCGTTTCGGCCACCGCGCCGCGAAGTACACCGACCTGCAGGACATGTACAAGAAAAGCCGCTCCGAGGGTTTCGGCGACGAGGTCAAGCGCCGCATCATGATCGGCTGCTACGTGCTGAGCCACGGCTATTACGACGCTTATTACCTGCAGGCGCAAAAGCTGCGCCGCATGATCGCCGACGATTTCCAGGCCTGCTTCCAGCAGTGCGACGTGATCGCCGGGCCGGTCGCACCGACGGTCGCGTGGAAGCTGGGCGGCAAGGGCTGTGACCCGGTCGCCAACTACCTGGCCGACATCTTCACGCTGCCCGCCAGCCTGGCCGGCCTGCCCGGCATGAGCGTACCGGCGGGATTTGCGGCGTCGGGCGAAGGCCGAGGCATGCCGGTGGGCTTGCAGTTGATCGGCAATTATTTCCACGAAGGCACCCTGCTGCATGCCGCGCACGCGTTTCAGCAGGCGACCGACTGGCATCGGCGTGCACCGACCGAGTCGGTCATGGGAGCCGCAGCATGAGCATCACCGCAGCCAGCCAACTGATCCGCGGCTACGAGGTCGTGATCGGCTTGGAGACCCATGCGCAGTTGTCGACGGCCAGCAAGATCTTCAGCGGCTCGTCGACCCGGTTCGGCGCCGAACCCAACACGCAGGCGTCGCCGGTCGACCTGGCGCTGCCCGGCACGCTGCCGGTGATGAACCGCGGCGCGGTCGAACGGGCGATCCGCTTCGGCGTGGCGGTCGGCGCCAAGGTGGCGACGCAGTCGATCTTCGCGCGCAAGAACTACTTCTACCCCGACCTGCCCAAGGGCTACCAGATCAGCCAGTACGAGACGCCGGTGGTGCAAGGCGGCACGATCGAGTTCCTGGTCGGCGACGCGCTGCACAAGGTGAACCTGACCCGCGCGCACCTGGAAGAAGACGCCGGCAAGTCGCTGCACGAGGACTACGCCGGCCAGACCGGCATCGATTTGAACCGCGCGGGCACGCCGCTGCTCGAGATCGTCACCGAGCCCGACATGCGATCGAGCGTCGAGGCCGCCGAGTACGCGAAGACGCTGCACGCGCTGGTGGTGTGGCTGGGCATCTGCGACGGCAACATGCAAGAAGGCAGCTTCCGCTGCGACGCCAACGTGTCGGTGCGCAAGCCCGGTGCACCCTACGGCACGCGGCGCGAGATCAAGAACCTGAACAGCTTCAAGTTTTTGCAGCAGGCGATCGACTGCGAGATCCAGTGGCAGATCGATCTGATCGAAGACGGCGGCAAGGTGCAGCAGGCGACCGCGCTGTTCAACCCGAACGGCAATGGCGGCCGCGGCGAGACGCGCGCGATGCGCAGCAAGGAAGAAGCGCACGATTACCGCTACTTCCCCGACCCCGACCTGCCGCCGCTGGTGATTGCGCCCGACTGGATCGAGCGGGTGCGCGCCGAGTTGCCGGAGTTGCCGCGTGCGATGGCCGAGCGCTTTCAGCGCGAGCAAGGCCTGCCGGCTTACGACGCGCTGGCGGTGACGCAGAGCAAGGCGCATGCGGCTTATTTCGAAGCGGCGACTGCGGCCTGCGGCGCGCCGAAGCTGGTGGCCAACTGGATGATGGGCGAGCTGGCCAAGCGCTTGAACGCCGAGAACCTGAGCCTTGAACACTGCGGCGTCGGCGCGGTCACGCTGGCGGCGTTGGTCGCCCGCATCGCCGACGGCACCGTCTCGAACAACGGCGCGCGTCAGGTTTTCGATGCGCTGTGGAACGGCGAGTCGGGCGACGTCGATGCGTTGATCGAATCGAAAGGCCTGAAGCAGCTCACCGACACCGGCGAACTCGACCGCCTGCTCGACGAGTTGCTCGCGGCCAACACGAAATCCGTCGACGAGTACCGTGCGGGCAAGGACAAGGCCTTCAACGCGCTGGTCGGTCAGGCGATGAAGGCGACCAACGGCAAGGCCAACCCGGCCCAGGTCACCGAGCTGTTGAAGAAGAAGCTGGGCTGAGGCCGGACGCGGGTGCCACCATCGGCGACGGCACCGGTTTGGGGGCCGACGGCGGCAGCAGCGGCCCCAGCGACCCCGGCGGGGCCCCCGCCCACAGCGCGCGCAGCCGCACCAACTCAGCATCGAAGCTGGCATTGATGCGCAGCGTCTCGTCCTGCTGGTTCTGCATCAGAGAACGCTGGGCATCGGCCGCCGCGTCGATGCCGTCGAGTTGCTGCTTGAGCAGCGTCGGCATCTGCCGACCCACATAGAACTCTGCCTCCGACAGCAGCGGTTTGCGTTCGACAGCCAGCGCTTCCAGCCGACGCTGCGACAGTTTCAGCGTGCGCTCCAGATCGTCGAGCGCCGCCGCGCGTGCCTTTTGGTGCGACGCCTCGGTCGGGTAGCGGGTGCGCAGATTGCGGTCGCGGCGAACCGCGTCCACTTCGGCCGTGCGGCGCGCGACCTTGGCACGCTCGCGAGCCTCGTATTCCGCCTGTTCATCGGCCGTCATCTTCGGCGGTATCACTTTCTGGACCGATCCGTCGGGATTGAGCACGCGCTGCTCGCGGGCGTTGCATTCGGGGATCGGCCGGTCGGAGGTGAGGCGCTTGCCGCTGCCGTCGGTGCAGGAATAAATCAACGGCGCCGCGTTGGCGTGGCCAACCATCAGGATCAACACACCGCCGCATGCGGCGACCCGCGCACCCGCGATGGCGCGCACCCAGCACTGCGCCGAAGCGACGGGGCGGTCAGACGCCATAGCGAGCCCGGTAGCGGGCCACCGGTTCGGCATGCGCCTTCAGCGCCGGATCGTCGGTGGTTTGCAGCACCTGCAACAGATCCGCCAGCGTCGCGATCGCGGTGACCTGCAAGCCCAACTGCTGCTGCACGAACTGCACCGCCGACCAAGGCGCATCGCCGCCACCGTCGGTGGCTTTTTCCTGCCGGTCGAGCGCGATCACCACCGCGCTCGGCGTGCCGCCTGCGGCTTCGATCATCGCGATCGACTCACGCACCGAGGTGCCGGCCGAGATCACGTCGTCGATGATCAGCACCCGGCCACGCACCGGCGCGCCGACCAGCGTGCCGCCTTCGCCGTGGTCCTTGGCTTCCTTGCGGTTGTAGGCATAGGGCAGGTTGACGCCGAGACGCGCCAGCTCGACCGCCACCGCCGCAGCCAGCACGATCCCCTTGTAGGCCGGCCCGAACAACATACCGAACTGCAAGGCACCCGAGGCCCGGGCCTGCTGCAAACGCCGTGCATAGAATTCGGCAAGGCGGCCGAGCTTGGCGCCGTCGTCAAAGCCGCCAGCGTTGAAGAAGTACGGCGACAAGCGCCCCGCCTTGGTCTTGAACTCCCCGAATCGCAACACGCCGGCTTCGAGCGAAAACTTCACGAAGTCCTGGGCGATATCGTCGGTGTCAACGTCAACGCAGCCGCTTGGGCTCATCTGGGAAATCCTGTGCTCCGACTGGTGACATTGAATCTGAACGGCATTCGTTCTGCAGCCACGAAGGGCTTCGAGGCCTGGGCTGTCGCTGCGGCGCCCGATTGTATGGGGGTGCAGGAGGTCAAGGCCCAGGCCGACACGGTGGTCGGGCGCTTCGATTGGGTGGCGGGCATGGGCGGGCATTTCCATTACGCGCAGAAAAAGGGCTACTCGGGCGTCGGGGTGTACACGCGCCATGCGCCGAGTCGGGTGCGCAGCGGCGTCGGCAACCCCGAATTCGACGATGAAGGGCGCTGGATCGAAGTCTGTTTCGACGACGACAGCCGCCGGGAGTTTCCAAAGTTCAGCGTCATCAGTTGTTACTTCCCGAGCGGCAGCAGCAGCCAAGACCGCCAGCAGGCCAAGTTCCGCTTTCTGGCGCTGATCGCGCCGCACTTGGCGCGGCTGCGTGCCGAACGCGAGTTCGTGCTGCTGGGCGACATCAACATCGCCCACAAGGAGATCGACCTGAAAAACTGGCGGGGCAACCAGAAGAACAGCGGCTTCCTGCCGGAGGAGCGGGCCTGGATGACGAGCCTGCTCGACGCCGAATCAGGCTGCGGCCTGGTCGATGTGTTCCGCACGCTGGACGCCAGACCCGAGCGCTACACGTGGTGGAGCAACCGCGGCCAAGCCTGGGCCAAGAACGTGGGCTGGCGCATCGACTACCACCTGGCCACGCCCGGCATCGCGGCCCGCGCGCGGCGCGCAGACATCCACCTCGAACCGCGCTTCAGCGACCACGCGCCGCTGACGGTGGATTACGACTTCACGCTGTGAGCGATCAAGGGCGAAGAGCTCGGCCGCCGAGCAGGCACTGCTGGATCAGCGGCTGTTCATGCTGACGGGAAACCAAGCGCAGGCTCGGGTGGCCGGTTACTTCAGCCTGACGGTGGGGCAGACCGACGCACTCGACGTGCCCGAGCGCATCCGCAAAGGCATGTGCAGCTACCCCATCCCGGTGGTGATCCTGGCCCGGCTGGCGGTGTCGTTGCAGCATCAGGGCCAGGGCATCGGGATCGGCATGCTGCAAGACGCGATCCGGCGCACAGCAACTGTCGCCGATCAGGCCGGTGTGCGAGCGCTGTTGACGCACCCGATCGACGACGACGACGCGCGCTTTTTACCAGCGATTCGGCGCCGAGCCCTGCCGATCCGCGAACAGCAGTCGCTGCTACTTCTCAAGGACGCGCGGGGGTTGCTTCGATCGTTGATCGAACGCCCATTCGAGCACGTCGATCCATCCGCCGGCCGCTCGGGTTGCAACCCCGCCCCGGTGCGCTCAGAGTCGCTTCGAAACGCGAACCCGCAACCACACCTTGCTGCGAAGCGCCGAGGCGTAAGCCCCATCGGCCTCGCCGATTACCGGCAATTGCGCACCGTCGATCGGCAAGGCCCTCAACTGCAATCGGTCCTTGTCGGGGCGAATCAGTTCCGCGCGCACTCGCTCGACGTTCCCCAGCCTCCATGTGCCACCTGCTGGTCGACGAAAACTCGCAAGGTGTCGGGCAAAGAGATGTTCATGGTGCCCGTCGCTGTCGCTCCTGAGGTTGGCTAAAAGCCCAGTCGAGCATGCCAAAATTTAACAACAGACAACGCTACGAACCTCGAACCGAGCACCCCCATGTCCCTCGAAACCATCGAATTCGAAACTGCCCCGAAGCCGACCGCCAGCATCATCGTGTTGCACGGGCTGGGAGCCGACGGCAACGACTTCGTGCCGATCGCCGAAGAACTGCGGCTGGACGCCGTCGGCCCGGTGCGCTTCGTGTTTCCGCATGCGCCGGTGCGGCCGGTCACCATCAACGGCGGGATGGCGATGCGCGCGTGGTACGACTTGTTGCAAACCGATTTGGTCAAGCGCGAAGACGAAATCGGCCTGCGCGCAGCGCGGCTGCAGATCGACGCGTTGATCGCAAAAGAGCGCCAGCGCGGCGTGCCGGCCTCGCGCATCGTGCTGATGGGTTTTTCGCAAGGCTGCGCCATGGCCTTGATGACCGGCCTTCGCCACACCGAACGGCTCGCCGGGCTGGTCGGTCTGTCGGGCTACCTGCCGCTGGCCGACACCAGCGCCGCCGAGCGCAGCGCAGCGAGCGTCGCGCTGCCGATCTTCCTGGCGCACGGACGCGCCGACACCGTGATTCCGCTGGCGCGCGCGACGGCGTCGCGCGATGCGCTGCAAGCGCTGGGTTGCGTGGTCGAGTGGCACGACTACCCGATGGCGCACTCGGTGTGCCCGCAGGAAATTGCCGACCTGAATCGATGGCTGTTGAAGGTGCTCGCGCCCTGAGCTTGGCTCAGCCGGCGGGCGCACTGCGTTTGGGCGGCTCGAAGCGCTGCTTGGGTTTGTCGGCGCGGACGTACAGCCCTTCGACCGCCGGGATGTTGGCTTCCAGCTCCTTGATGCGGGAGGCGCCGGCCGGGTGGGTCGACAGCCACTGCGGCGGCGCGCCCTTGTTGGCCGCGCCCATCTTCTGCCACAGCGTCACCCCGGCGCGCGGCAGATAACCGGCGCGGGCGGACAGATCGAGACCGATCTTGTCGGCCTCGGACTCGTCGTCGCGGCCGAACTTCAGCGTCAGCAACTGGCTGCCCATGTCGGCGAGATAGCGCCCGCCGCCGCCCAACCCGAGCAGCGCCGCGCCAATCTCGATCGCGCCACGCGTCGCTGCGGACTTGCCCATGCGCTCTCGCGCGTGCTCGCGCAGCGCGTGGGCGATCTCGTGGCCCATCACCTGCGCCACCTCGTCGTCGCTGAGTTGCAGCGTGTCGAGAATGCCGTAATAGAACGCGATCTTGCCGCCCGGCATGCAAAACGCGTTGATCTGCTTGCTGCCGATCAGGTTGACCTCCCATTGCCACTTCGCAGCGCGCGAGGTGCTGCGCAGGTTGGGCGCGTTGCTGAACGGGATCAAGCGTTGCGCGATGGCCCGCAGGCGCACCACCTGTGCGTGGTTGGCTGGTGCCAGGGCTTTTTGCTTGGCGGCCTCTTGCAACATCTGCTGGTACTGCTGCGCGGCGGCGTTCTCGATTTCTTCGGCCGGCACCAGCTTGGCCAGCGTCGATTGACCATCGACCTGGACACCGTCGCGCGCCCAAGCGGGCGTCACCAGCGCAGCGCCGACGCCCAGCAACGATCGGCCGAACAGGCGACGCGCGTGTCGGGCGCAATCGCATCCGTAGCGATGCCAATCGGCGGCGAGGGCCGGATCGGGTTCGAACTGCGCGTGTGGATCGAATTCAGAGGTCATGCTGTGGTCTCGTTTCATCGGGCCTCGTCACCCATGGCAATTGGGACGTCTCGGCCGCTGGTCAATCATCGGCGGTGGGTGCGTTCGGATCGACTTCGAGTTGCCGCACCGCGTCGCGCAACCACCAGAGCATGCCCAACGCCGGCAGCGCCACCGCCGTGGACACGATGAAGAAGGTGGGCCAGCCGATCGCTTCGGCCAACACCCCGGCCAGCGGCCCGACCCACACCCGGCCGATCGACGCGAAGGCCGACAGCAAAGCGTACTGCGTCGCGGTGAAGCGCTGGTTGCACAGGCTCATCAGGAAGGCGACGAACGCGGCGGTGCCCATGCCGCCCGACAGGTTCTCGGCGGCAATCACCATCAGCAGGCCGCCGTCGATGTCGGTCGCCTGCGCCAGCTTGACGAAACCCCAGTCGAACGGCGGCAGCACGAAGCCCGGCAGCGCGCCCTTGCCATTGACGGCCAGCCACCAGAAGCCGAGGTTGCTCGCCATCTGCAACACGCCGAACAACAACAGCGCCCGCCACAGCCCCAGCTTCAGCATCAGCAGGCCGCCGATCAGCGCGCCACCGATGGTCAGCCACAGGCCGATCAGCTTGTTGACGACGCCGACCTCGGCCGGGCTGAAGGCCATCGACTTCAACAGGAACGGCGTCATCAGCGAGCCCGCAAAAGCGTCGCCCAGCTTGTAGAGCACGATGAAGATCAGGAACGCGGCGGCACCACGCTGCGAAAAATAGCTGTCGAGCCCGCCGAGCAAGGTCTGAAATTTCGCCGCCCGCGCGGCCCAGGCGGCCAGCGGCAGCGTGAAGGCCAGGCCGAGCAGCAGCGCCAGCAGATCGATCCATTTGCCCTTCAAACTGTTATCGAGCGGGCTGCCATCGAACCACGGCGCGAGCAGCGCGCGGGCGATCGGCGGGCCGAAGCGTTCGCTGACGACGAAGCCGACCGCCACCGCCGCCAGCAGCGCCAGAAAACCGAGCAGGTCCTGGCGCGCTACGCTGGAACGGTCGCCGACCGTCTTCACGCGCGGCAGCACCAGCGCCGACAGCACCGCTGCACCGGCCATCAGCGCGGCCATGAAGCGGTAGACCTCGGGCCAAGTCCAGCCGCCCGGCCCGCCGGCGTTCGACGGATCGACCCAGATCAGCACGACGCCGCCCGACAGGATCATCGCCAGCCGGTAGCCCAGCACGCTGAGCGACGAACCCAGTCCGCGCTCGCGGGCGGCCAGCAGATCGGTGCGGTAGGCGTCGATCACCACGTCCTGCGAGGCCGCAACAAACGCCACCAGCACCGCCAGCAGCGCGAATGCGCGCGTGGCCTGCACCGGCGAGGTGTCGGCCAGCCACAGCAGCGCACCGGCCAGCGCGAGCTGCGTCAGCACCAGCCAGCCGCGACGTCGGCCGAGCCACGGCAGCTCGAAGCGGTCCATCAGCGGCGCCCACAGAAACTTGAAGGTGTAGGGCAGGCCGACCAGGCTCAGAAAGCCGATCGTCGCCAGATCGAGCCCTTCGAGGCTGAGCCACGCCTGCATCGCCTGGCCGGTCAGCGCCAGCGGCAGGCCCGATGCGAAGCCGAGAAAGGTGACCGCCGCCATGCGGCGCAGCGCGGCCAAGTCGAAGCGAAACGGGGCGCGCGTCGAGGGACGATCGCGTTCGCGCGCGCCCGGTTCGGGATCAGACATGCCGGATTCTAGAAAGGCATCCGGTGATTTCCCGCGGGCCCCGCCCCACCGCGGCGTGCTGCGGACACCCCCGCGAATGAGGGGGGCGCTGCGGCTGATTCGTGCATCCGTTCACAGGCCAGGGGCGTAACGCTGGTGGGGACTGATTTCGGAATCGTTCGCACTCGTCCTCGCTTGTAGGTGCGCCGTATGGCGCCCGCCGCCCCACAACCCTTCGAGGAACACAGCATGCAACATGATTTTTCCCGTCAGCCGCGTTTGAAGACCCTCCTGGGCGCGCTGCTCGTCGCGTTCGCAAGCACGGCCGTGCAGGCCTCCAGCCACCGCGAGGCGCCGTTCATCACCACCCAGCCCAAGGTCGATGCCACCGACTTCTACCTGTTCAACAGCTATGAGGCCGGTCGCGATGCGTACGTCACGCTGATCGCCAATTACCTGCCGCTGCAAGACCCGTACGGCGGCCCGAACTACTTTTCGCTCGACCCGAACGCGCTCTACGAAATCCATCTCGACAACACCGGCGATGCGAAGGAAGACATCACCTACCAGTTCAGGTTCAAGAACACGCTGAAAGGCATCACGCTGCCGATCTTCGAGAAGAACGTGGCGATCCCGCTGATCCAGGCCGGCACCGTGTCGGACCGAAAAGCTGAAAAGCTGAATCTGAACGAAAGCTTCACGGTCAGCATCGTTCGCGGAGACCGCCGCACCGGCGCCTCGGCTGCACTCACCAACACCATCGGCGGTTCGGCCACTTTCGACAAGCCGGTCGACAACATCGGCACCAAGACGATTCCCGACTACCCCGGCTACGCGGCAAAGCACGTCTACAGCGTGAACATCCCCGGTTGCGCGGTGCCCGCCAAGTTGTTCGTCGGCCAGCGCAAAGACCCATTCGCTGTCAATCTGGGGGTGATCTTCGACCTGGTGAACGCGCCCTTGTCCGTCATCACCGATCCGTCTCTCATCAATGCAGGCAAGGACGATCTGGCCGACAAGAACGTGACCACGCTCGCGCTCGAGGTGGCAAAGAGTTGCTTGACGGCCCCCGCGCCAGCCGGCAACTCGGTGATCGGCGGCTGGACCAGCGCCAGCCTGCGCCAGGGTCAGTACCTGACGCCGAGCCCGGGCAAAGGCCATGGAATGTCGGTCACAGCGGGCGGCGGCTGGGTGCAGGTGTCACGCCTGGGCATGCCCCTGGTCAACGAAGTGGTCATCGGCCTGCCGGACAAGGACCGCTTCAACGGCTCCAAACCGAAAGACGACGGCCAGTTCATCGACTACGTGACGAACCCGACCTTGCCGAGCCTGATCGAGATCGCCTTTGCGCAGCCACCGGGCGCTTTCGCTCCGACCAACCCCGGCCGCAACGACCTGGTCACGACCTTCCTCACCGGCATCGCCGGCGTGAACCAGTTGGCGACCGTCACCGGATCGGAAATGCTGCGCCTGAACACGGCCATTCCTGCGGTGCCGTTCGCGAGTCAAAACCGCCTCGGCATCGTCGGCGCCATCTTGGCGGGGAGTCCCGATCGGGCTGGCTATCCGAACGGTCGCCGCCCGAAAGACGACATCGTCGACATCTCGTTGATCGCGGTCATGGGCGGCCTGTGCATGGCCAACGGCACCACCAACGCGCTGGGCTTCGGCGCCGCCTGCAACTCCTCGCCTGCAGTGGTTCCGTTGCAAACAACCGCCTTCAAGCTGCACGACGCGGTCGATCAGGCGACCCGGCCGCTGATGGCGGGCTTCCCTTACCTGGACACGCCGATCCCCGGCGCCAAGTGATCTGCATGCCGACGCCCCGGCCTGAGTGACGCGCAAGGTGCGTTCTCGTTTTGCGAGGACGCACCACGGCGTACTCGGGCTGCTTTCTGGAACCTTGGAGGAACCTCTGATGAAACTGAAAAACATGCTCATCGCGGCCACGCTCGCCGCCTCGACCACGGCGTCTTTTGCCGTCGGCTCCGAGCTGACATTGAACCCGGTCGGCCCGAACCTGTTCGGGGCCGTTTTCACGCAGACGTCGACCGGATTTTTCACCGACACGTTCGAGTTCGCTGCGCTGCCTGCGGCGAGCACCGTGTTCGTCACGCTGTCGAGCCTGTTCGGCCCGGCCAACTTCTTCGTCGCCGAGATTGCAACCGCCACCAGCAGCGAAACGTTCAGCTTCTTCCCTGAGGACGGGCGGCTCGACTTGGTGTCGTTTCAGGCGACTGTCGCTGCTGCAACCCCGTTTCAGCTGACCGTTCTCGGCGCCGCAACGGCGCTCGGGGCCGACGGCTTTCCGGTCGGGCCCGTGATCTACAGCGGAGCGGTCATCGCGGCGGTGCCCGAACTCGAAACGTACGCGCTGATGTTGTTGGGGCTGCTCGGCGTGGCCGCCACCGTGAGCCATCAGCAGCGGCGAGCCCAGGCCCACGACGCCACCGCCATCGCCTGAACATCGCCGTCCGCGAGGGGCCGATGCTCGTTGGTTCAGACCCCGCGCGACGCCTCGGGCCGACCCTGTCGGCCACTTCGGCGGCATCGCCGTGTGCGAAAGTGCGAGCGGCGCGCTACTTCCGCGCCGCCGCTCGCACTGCGTCGATGTCCAGATAGCGCCAGAACTCGCGCATGAACGGGTGGCGCTGGTAGCCGATCACCCACGGGAACGTGAGGTCGGTGGCGATGCGGTGGGCGTGCACCTTCATCGGCATGTAGGCCACCAGCAGCTTGCTGGCGCCTTGCATCAGCGCCAGGCGCTCGGGCGTGTCGCCGAGCACGGTCTGCGCGTCGTACAGCTTGTTGAAGGCCGGCAGGTCGAAGAACGCCAGGTTGCCTTCGCCCTTTTGCGGGCCGTAGGCGAGGCCCAGGAAGCCATCGGCATCGGGCGATGAGGCGCTTTGCCCCAGCCCCCACATCATGATCTTGCCGGCGCGCGCGGCCTTCAGTTGCTCGGGCCACTGGCCGATCTTGAACTCGACCTTGATGTTCACCGCGTCCATGTACTTCTTCCACAGCTCGTTGAGCTGGCGCGAGGTCTGGTCGGGCGAGGTGCTGTAGATGAGCTTGAGCGCCTGGCCATCCGGCAAGTCGCGCCAGCCGTCGCCGTTCTTGTCGACGTAGCCGTACAGGTCGAGCAGCGCCTTCGCGCGCGCCGGGTCGTACAGGCTCATCTCGGACTTCCACTTCGGATCGAAGCCGAAGGTCATCGGCGGCAGCGTGCTCTCGGCGGGCACCGCTTGGTTGCGGCGCACCAGGCGGATTTCGGTGGCCGTGTCGTAGGCCAGCGCGATCGCGCGGCGCAACGCGACCTTCTCGGGCGTGTAGCCGCCGACCAGCGGGTCTTGCATGTTGAAGTAGGTGAACGCGATGTCCGAGCCCGGCGTGCGCACCATGCCGATGCCGCGTGTGGCGAGGTTCGAGGCGATGCGGTTGTTCGGGATCGCGATGTTGGCGAACTCGGCCGGCAGGCGCTCGATCATGTCGTGCTCGGCGTTCAAGAACGCCAACCAGCGTGGCTGCGATTCCTGCACCACCGACACCTCGACGCGGTCGATCAGCGGCAGCCGCTTGCCCTTCATCCGCGCGTACAACGCCTGCGCCGCCGGATCGTCAGCGGGCGGCTCGGCTTCGTAGAACTGCTCGCGGAAATTCGGGTTGCGCGTCAGCACCATCCGCGACGAGCGCTGCCATTCGCTCAGCATATACGGCCCCGTGCCGACCGGGTGCTCCATGATCTTGTCGCCATAGGCTTCGACCACCTCGCGGGCCAGTGCGCCACTGCCGGTGAAGTTGTTGATGAAGCGCGGGCTCGCCTTGCCGAGTGTGATGCGGTAGGTGTAGCGGTCGAGCGTGCGCAGGCCCTCGATTTCGGTGTCGTAGTCGAACGGCGTGCGGTCTTTCAGCACCTTCTCGCGAAGAGCCTCCAGGCCGATCACTTTTTCGTCGGCGAGGCTGGCATAGGCCGGGCTTTTCCAGCGCGGGTCGAAAATTCTTTTCAACGAGAAAACGTAGTCGGCCGCCACCAGCTCGCGCTTGTTTCCCTTGAAAGCCGGGTCGTCGGCGAAGTAGATGCCGGGCCGAATCTTCACGGTGTAGGTCTTGAAGTCGGCGGACACCTCGGGCATCTCGGCCGCGGTCTGCAACTTCAGCTTGACCGGCCGCGCCAGGTAGTCGTAGGTCAGCGGCGACTCGATGATGTTCGAGATGATGGTCGCCGAGTAGAGGTCGGAAATCTGCACCGGGTCGAAGCCGGTCTCGGCCACCGGGAAGGCGTAGCGGAACACCTTCTGTGCCGGTGCCGAACCCTGCGCCGATGCCGGCGTCACCGCCGTCCCTGCGGCCCACAGCAGCAGCGTCGACAGGATGGATGCCAGCACACCCGCGGGAACTCGACGCACCGGACCTGACTTCATTCACGCTTCTCCTGGCAGACGACCCACCGAGCGGGCGCAGTCTAGACTCTCGACACCATGGCCGCCTACCTGCTCAGACGACTCTGGCAAACCATCCCGACGCTGGCCGGTGTGATCCTGCTGGTGTTCGTGTTGTTCAAGTTTTTCGGCGGCGATCCGGCGGAAATTCTGGCCGGCCAGATCGCCAAGCCGGACCAGATCGCCGCGATCCGCCAGCAGCTCGGCCTCGATCAGCCGTGGTGGATTCAACTGTGGATCTTCGTCAAGCAGGTGCTGACCTTCGACTGGGGCCGCAGTTGGGCCACCAACGAGGCGGTGTCGAACCTGTTCCTCACGCGGCTGCCCGCCACGCTCACGGTGATGGTGCCGATCCTGGTGCTGGAAGTGCTGCTGGCGATCCCGCTGGCACTCGCCGTCGCGGTGGTGCGCGGCACGCTGACCGACCGCGCGGTGATGGTGCTGACCACGGTCGCGCTGGCGGTGTCGTTCCTCGTCTACGTGATCGTCGGCCAGTGGCTGTTCGGCTTCAAGCTCGGCTGGTTTCCGGTGCAGGGCTGGAGCGGGTCGGTGTGGACGAACCTGGTCACTTACGCGCCGCTGCCGGTGCTGCTGGCGGTGCTGGTCAGCCTGGCGCCGCAGACGCGGCTGTACCGCAGTTTCTTCCTCGACGAGATCGAGCAGGACTACGTGCGCACCGCGCGCGCCAAGGGCCTGACCGAGCGGGTGATCCTGCTGCGCCATGTGCTGCGCAACGCGATGATCCCGATCCTGACCAGCATCGGCACCGGGCTGCCGGGCATCTTCGTCGGCTCGTTTTTGATCGAAGTCTTTTTCTCGATCCCAGGCCTGGGGCGCGAGGTGCTGCTGGCGGTCAACCGCAGCGACTACCCGGTGATCCAGGCGGTCACGGTGTACCTGGCGGCGATCACGATGTTGATCAATGTGCTGACCGACGTGCTCTACAAAATGGTCGATCCGCGGGTGGTGCTGAAGTGAACGCGCGCCTTCCCATTCTTGGTCTGCTGGT
The DNA here is from genome assembly GCA_031390425.1 of Rhizobacter sp. Taxonomy (GTDB): domain Bacteria; phylum Pseudomonadota; class Gammaproteobacteria; order Burkholderiales; family Burkholderiaceae_C; genus PBB1. The sequence continues at coordinate 21,564 of JANMTL010000042.1, read as the reverse complement.
TGATGCGGCGCGCGATCACGCCGACGGCGTGCACTGCTCCGCGAATGTCCCCCGGCGTCGGCCTGAAGGCCGGGCCTCCTCCTTTATTTCGCTGCGCAGCGCACACCGCCGACGCGATCCATCAGCACCGTGGCTGTTCGGCAAATACAAGACACCGTCGTCGGTGCCGGGGACGCTGGGTATCTCACGCAGCGAAATAAACGAGGAGGCGAAGCCGGGGGACATTCGCGGAGGGAGGTACCCAGTGTCTCCGGCACGCGCGCAAAATTCGCACGCCCGACTCAGAGGTCGTGGGTCGCACAACGCCCGGTGGGGCAACTGAAATGAGCGCCGTACTGCCATCGTCCGCGATGCTGCGGGCCACAGACCGCTCCGAGGGCGTGTGGTCGTCCGCGTGGCGGCGTTTTCGCAGCGATCGCGTCGGGCTGGTGTCGCTCGCGATCGTGGTCGCGTTCCTGCTGCTGATCGCGCTGTCGGCGCTCGGGCTGATCGCCGGGAACTGGCAGCGCGAGGTCGGCGTGCCGTATGCCAACCCGACCGTCATGGGGCCGACTCCACCGCCGCCCGCCGCGCAGATCGAAGAAGGCAAGGGACCGCCGGTCGATATTTCGGCCATCGACCCACTCGCGCCGCGCTATGCCGAATGGGCCGAACGGGCATCGAAGCTGAAGGTGGATGAAGAAGTGCGCGCCGACACGCTGCCGCTCGGCGGCGACCGGCTCGGCCGCGACGTGCTGGCCAAGGCGATCAAGGGGGCTGAGATTTCGATCTTCGTCGGCGTGCTGGCGGCCTTGCTGGCCACCGCGATCGGCACCGCATTGGGCGCCGTGAGCGGCTTCATCGGCGGGCGCATCGGCGACCTGCTGGAGTGGGTCTACAACGTGTTCACCTCGATCCCCGGCATCCTGCTGATTTTCGCGTTCGCGGCGGTGTTCGGCCGCGGCACCGGCACGGTGGTGTTGATCCTCGGGCTGAACGGCTGGACCGGCATCTACCGGCTGGTGCGCGCGGAATTTTTGAAGCACAGCGTGCGCGACTACGTGCGTGCGGCCGAAGCCATCGGGGCCAGCGTGCCCGCGCGGATGTTTCGCCACATCCTGCCCAACGTCAGCCATGTGGTGCTGGTGCAGTTGTCGATCCTGACCGTGGGCTTCATCAAGGCCGAAGTGATCCTCAGCTACCTGGGCTTGGGCGTGTCGATCGATCAGGTGTCGTGGGGCACGATGCTGGCCGAATCGCAGGTCGAGTTGCTGCTGGGCCATTGGTGGCAACTCGCTGCGGCGACGGTGTTCATGGCGCTGTTCGTCACCGCGTTCTCGCTGTTCACCGACGCGTTGCGCGATGCGCTCGATCCGAAGCTGCGGGGGCTCGAATGACAACGGCTGCCTCCGCCCTGCTCAGCGTCAGCGACCTGCGCGTGTCGTTTCGCACCGGCAAGCAAGGCGGTGTGGTGCAGCGCACGCAAGCAGTCGGACGCAACGTGGATGGACAACAACGCGGCATCAGCTTCGACATCCCCGAAAACACCACGGTCGCGCTGGTCGGCGAGTCGGGTTCAGGCAAAAGCGTGACCGCGATGGCGATCCTGAACCTGCTGCCCGACAACGCCCTGCGGCAGGGCGCGATCAGCTTCCAGGGCCGCGACCTGCTGACGGCGACGCGACGCGAATTGCAGGCGCTGCGCGGCAAGGACATCGCCTGCGTTTTCCAGGACCCGATGAGTTCGCTGAACCCGGTGTTCAGCGTCGGTGCGCAGTTGTGCGAACCGCTGATGAAGCACCTGGGCCTGAGTACCCGGCAGGCGATGGCGCGTGCCGAGACGCTGCTCGCCGAGGTCGGCCTGCCCGAGCCGAAACGGCGGCTCGGCGCGTATCCGCACGAATTGTCCGGCGGCCAGCAGCAGCGGGTGATGATCGCGATGGCGCTGTCGTGCGAGCCGAAGCTGCTGATCGCCGACGAGCCGACCACCGCGCTCGACGTGACGATCCAGCGCCAGATCATGGAGCTGCTGGCCAGCGTGAAGGCGCGCCACCGCATGAGCATGCTGTTCATCAGCCATGACCTCGGCCTGGTCGGCGAGATTGCCGATCAGGTGGTGGTGATGCGCCAGGGCACGGTGCGCGAGCGCGGTGGCGTGGCAGACATCTTTGCGAACCCGCAAGACGCCTACACCCGCGCGCTGCTGGCGTGCAGGCCGACGCTGGCGCGCAGCGGGCCGCGGCTGATGGTGATCGACGAACACATCGCGGCGCAGGACGGCGTGGCTGCGAAGCTGGCGAAGGCAGCGGTCGCCAAAGACCCGAACGCGCCGGTGATTCTCGAAGCCCGCGCGCTGACCAAGAGCTTCTGGATCAAGCACGGCCTGTTCGGCCGCAGCGAGTTCAAGGCCGTCGGCCGCGAAGGTCGCGGTGCGACCTTTCAATTGCGACGCGGCCACACGCTGGGGGTGGTCGGCGAATCGGGCTCGGGCAAAACCACGCTGGGCCTGGCACTGCTGCGGCTGCACGAGCCGAGCGGCGGGCCGGTCGGCGGCGAGGTGCGCTTCGATGGGCAGGATTTGCTCGCACTCACCAAGGGCCAATTGCTGCCGGTGCGGCGTCGATTGCAGGTCGTTTTCCAGAACCCCTACGCGAGCCTGAACCCGCGCTTCACGATCGCCCAGACGCTGATCGAGCCGATGGCGATCCACCGCATCGGCAGCGATCAGGACGACCGCGAAGCCCGCGCCCGCGCGTTGCTGCAAAAGGTCGGCCTGGACGAGTCGGCGATGGCGCGCTACCCGCACGAGTTTTCCGGCGGCCAGCGCCAGCGCATCGCGATCGCGCGTTGCCTGACCTTGAACCCCGAGGTGCTGGTGCTCGACGAGGCGGTCAGCGCGCTCGACGTCAGCGTGCAGGCACAGGTGCTGAACCTGCTGAAAGATTTGCAAGACGAGTTGGGCCTGGCCTACGTCTTCGTCAGCCACGACCTCGCGGTGGTGCGCTTCATGGCCGACGAGGTGCTGGTGATGAAGGACGGCGAGGTGGTCGAGCAGGCCAGCGTCGCGCAAATTCTCGATATGCCGCAGCAGGATTACACGCGGCGGCTGATCGGGGCCATTCCGCGCGGGTATGTCGGTAGCCGCGGTGCGGCGGCTTGATGCACGCGTGTCGGGCAGGAGCCGTGCGGCCCCGTGACGGATCGAACATGAAAGCATCGACGGCCATCACGCGCCGCGAGGCACTGAAGCACAGCCTGGCCGTGGCGGGCTGGTTGGCCGGCGCCGGGCTGCTGCCGACCGCCGCTGCCGCGCAGTCCGCGTGGAACCCGGCGGCGTTCGGCGCGCGCACCTTCGATTCGGTGCTCGATGCACTCGGTGCGTCGCGACCGACGTTGAGCGACGAGGTGCTGCTGACCATCCCCGACCTCGCCGACAACGGCGCGGCGGTGCCGGTCGGCGTCTCGACCTCGCTGCCCGGCGTTCAACGTCTCGCGTTGCTGGTCGAGAAAAATCCGACCGTGCTGCTGGCGGTGTTCGATATCACCGAGGCGATCGATGCCAACGTCGCGATCCGCATCAAGATGGCGGAAAGCTCGAACGTCTACGCGGTGGCGATGCTGGCCGACGGCCGGGTGCTCTACCGCGTCAAAGACGTGAAAGTCACGCTCGGCGGCTGCGGCGTCTGAGGGGCCGATGATGGGAGAAGCCAGCCGCATCCGCGCCACCGTTCAAAACAGCGGCGCCGTGGTGCGCGTGCTGATGACGCACGCGATGGAAACCGGTCAGCGCAAGGACGCCGGTGACAACGCGGTGGCGGCTTGGCACATCACCGAAGTGACCGCCACGCTGAACGGTCAGCCGGTGCTGCGTGCGCAGTGGGGGCCCGGCGTGTCGACGAATCCGTTTTTTCAGTTCCGGTTGAAAAGCGCGAAAGCCGGGGACACCGTCGGCATCGCGTGGACCGACAACCGGGGCGACTCCCGCCGCGACGAGGCGGTGATCGGCTGACGCCGCAGACCGACAGCGTCAGTCGACGGCGGGGGCCAGATCGCCCGGGCGCTCGCCGATCGCTGGTTCGTCACCAAGGGCGGCGTCACGCTCGGTGGCGTCGATCCAATGGCTGCGCGGTTCGTACTGCGAAAACAGCGCCAACTGGGTCGGCCCGTGGTGGCGTTGCAGCACCGGCGGCCGTCGGCCTGCCGTGTCCGGCTCGCTCGGTCGGCGCACCAGCGTCGCGTCGGCGAGCACCCGGACGCCGGATCGCGGCGCGCTGCCTGACAGAAAGTCTGAAGCGCCCATCGATCGGTCTGCCGCTCAGGCCCGCAAGGTCCGGCGATGCGACGCGGGTGGGCGGTGGCTCACGCGCCGCGCTCCACCGCATTCTCGATTTGCGCCTGAACCCGCCGTGCGCCGCGCATCACCAGTTCGGGTTCGAGTTGCGCTTGCGGCGCTACCGCGTTGGCGACCTCGTCGAGGGTTTCCGGATCTGTCATCAACGCATGCGCGACCGCCGACAGCACGCAGATCGAACGGCGTTGCACCTGAATCGGCAACTCGCGCGTTGCGTTGACGACGACGTGAAAGCGCACGCTGTGCACCGCCGCCGGGGCCAGGCCCCAGCTTTCGCACAGGGCAGCGCCGAGCGCATCGTGGCTGACACCGAATTCCTGGTGTTCGAGAAAGGCCAGTTCTTCGTCGTCGGCGGCGTTGGCCATCAGCGGTTTGTAGCGCGCCGTCGCATGACGAAACAGCACCGCCTTGCCGCACTCTTCGAACAGCCCGGCCGAGTGCGCCGCCCACGGATCGACACCGATCGCCTGGCCGATGCGGCCCATCAGCAGGCCGCGCACCGCCGCGCGCTCCCACACGGGCATCAGTTCCGGCGCGCCGGGAAACACCGCCCGCAGACCCATCTCGAAGGTGACCGCGGCGACTTCGCGGGTGCCGAGGTAGGTGATCGCCTGGTGCACGCTTTGCACCCGCCCCGACAGCCCGTACAGCGACGAGTTGACCGCCTTCAGCACGGCGGACGCGAGGGCCATGTCGGTCTCGATCAACGCGCTGATCTGCTGCAGATTCACTTCCTCTTCGGCGAGTAGCATCGACAGCTTCACCAGCGATTCCGGCTGGGCCGGGATGTCGATGTTCAGCGCGCGCAGTTCGGGATCGACGGGCATGAGGGATTTCCGCTCCGGTCTGTGAGGTTGAGCCGATCGTAAGCAGCCGCCTGCGCGGTGTTGCCACAAACAACGGCATCCGGACGGCGCAATTCCCAGCGCCTGCCGTGCCCGGTCGGGCGCGCATCACGCCCCGCCGATGTAGCCGTCCCACGCGGTCTTGACGATCAGCGCCGTCACCACGCAGACGAAGGCGCCGCGCACGAAGCCGGCCCCGTGCCGCAGCGCGAGGCGGGTGCCGAACAGGCTGCCGACGACGTTGGCCACCGCCATCACCGCCGCCAGATGCCACCACACGTGGCCCTTGTAAGCAAACAACGCCAGCGCCGCCAGATTGGTCGCGGTGTTGAGCAGCTTGGCGCTGGCGCTCGCGTGCAGGAAGTCGAAACCCAGCAGGCGAACGAACAGGAACACGAAGAAGCTGCCGGTGCCCGGACCGAAGAAGCCGTCGTAGAAACCGATCACCGCACCGATGGCGCTCGCCAGCGCGGCCTGGGTGCGACCGCGATGCAACGGTGCGTGCGCACGCCCGAGGTCCTTGTGCACCAGCGTGTAGATCAGCACCGCCAGCAAAACAAAAGGCAGCGCGCGGCGCAGGCCGGTCGGCGCGATCAGCGTGACCGTCCAGGCGCCGATGAAGCTGCCGATAAGCGCGGCGCCGGCGGCCGGCAGCAACGCGTCCCACGGGAGCCGCACCCGCCGGGCGTACTGCAGCGTGGCCCAGCCGGTGCCCCAGATCGCCGCGCCCTTGTTGGTACCGAGCAGCGTGGCCGGCAGCGCGCCCGGGTAGACGCCGAACAGCGCAGGCACCAGCACCAGACCGCCGCCGCCGACGATGGCGTCGACGAAGCCCGCGAACAGGGAGGCCAGCGTCAGGATCGCGGTGTCGAACATCGGCGATGAGGTGATGCCTCAGTGCGAGCGAGCGAAGCATCCCGCCCTGGAAAAGAAAAGGCGCCGGGGTTGCCGGCGCCTTCCGATTTCGACATGGGCCGATGTTGCAGCGCTGTCGTCGCGTCGGTGAGGCGATGCGCCCCCGTTCGCGAATGATGTCTCCTCATCACCCCCGCATCAGGAAGTCACCCCATAGGGGCTTCCGCGAGAACTGGACTGTAGGTGTGACCCCCCCAGGGGGCATGCGGGGTTTCCCTGCGCTGTTGTGCGACGACATCACAGCGGTTCAGCCGGCCGGCAGCGACAGCGTCACCGTGGTGCCCAAGCCCCGTTCGCTGGACACCGAAACCGTGCCTCCATGCAACTCGGCGATGCGTTTGACGATCGCCAGACCGAGCCCCTTGCCGGCTTCGGACGAGGCCGGTTCCACGCTGTGTCGGCTTTGGTAGAAGCGGTCGAACAGGTGCGCGATGTCGGCGGCCGGGATGCCGGGGCCGGTGTCGCTGACGCTGACCACGACGCGCTGGCCAGGCCGATCGCACCCGGCGTCCATCGCCCCGCTGTCGTTCGCGCGCCGCGCCCGCGCGGCCAGCGTGATGCGCCCGCCGGACGGGCAGAACTTCAGCGCGTTGTCGACCAGATTCGCAATCGCTCGCTCGAACAGCTCGATGTCGAGCGCCACGACCGTCGGCAGCTCGTGCGCTCCAGGCGGCTCGGCCACCAGCACGACGCCCTGCTTATCAGCCCGCGCCGCGAACCGCAACGCGATGTCGTCGAGCAGCTCGGCGGCATCGAGCACCTCGGGGTGCAGCTTGAACTCGGGCTCGTCGAGCTGCGCCAGATCGCCCAGCGATTGCACCAGCCGCGCCGCGTTGCGGGTGTTGCGCAGTGCCACTTCGACCAGTTGCCGATCGGCCTGTTGATGAGGGTACCGGGACGGGTCGGCGGCCCAGCGTGCATCCAGCGTTTCAAGGCAGGCGGTGGTCGCAGTCAGCGGCGAGCGCAGGTCGTGCGACAGGTTGCTGACGCCTTCGCGGCGGAAGTGATCGAGTCGGCGCAGCGCCTCCCACTGCGTGCGCAGTGTCGACAGCATCGCGCGAAAGCCGCTGGCGAGCTGCCCGAACTCGTCGCGCGCCGACTGGAAGTCGAAGCGGTCCGGCGCGAGCGCCAGCGACGCATCGGCGGCGATGTCGGCGGTCAGCCCGTCGCGCTGCACTGCGGCGACCGCCTCGGTCAGCCGCCGCAGCGGCCGGGTGACCGACGCGGTGATCCAGGCGGTGAGCAGCGTCGCCAGCACCACCACCGCCAGAATCGACGCCAGCGCCGGTCGCGCGAACGTGCTGCGAAACGCCTCCAGGCGGCCTTCGGACACGACCGGCTTCTGACACACCAGGTACAGGTAGCCCGCCACCGGCTGATCGGGACGAATGACCGTGTTGGTCAGCGGCAGCGCGGCGATGATCGCGCCGCTGTCGGCGCCCGGCCGCTCCGGATCGTCGCCCATCACATAAGGCATCGGCGTCGGGCCCATCGCGTCCATCACCGGCTTCAACGCCACCTTGTAGGTCGGCGACAGCGGCACCGCGCTGGTCGACGCGACCACCGAGCCGTCGGCGCGCAGCAGGTACAGCTGGCTGTTCGGCTCGAAGAACAGCAGGCTGCGCAGGAAAACGGCGAACTCGTCAGGGTGCCGCTGCTGCATGTCGAGCATGCCGTTGTAGGTGCTGCCGACGCGCTTGAGGAACGCGTTGGCGCGGTAGTAGGTGGTCTCGTGCTCGAAGCGCTGGAAGGCGAACAGCACGGTGGCGATCACGCCGAGGGCCGTCAGTGCCCCGGTGATGAAGATCGTCAGCGCGATCTTGAAGCGAACGCTCATGCGGCGGTCAGCGCACCACCGGCTGCCCGGCCGCTTCCCCGCGACGGCCAGCGTGGCTCACTGCGGCGCCTCGCGAATCTTGTAGCCGGCGCCGCGCACCGTCAGGATCAATTGCGGGCGCATCGGGTCGGCTTCGAGCTTGGCTCGCAGGCGGTTGATGTGCGTCGTCACCGTGTGCTCGTAGCCGTCGTGGGTGTAGCCCCACACAGCGTTCAGCAATTGGCCGCGCGAGAACACATGGCCGGGATGCTGCGCGAAGTGCAGCAGCAGATCGAACTCCAGCGCAGTGAAGTCGAGCAGCGCGCCGCGCACCCGCACCTGGCGCTTGACCGGCAGGATCTCCAAATCGCCGTTGCGCAGCGTGCTGGCGCTGGCCTGACCCGCCGCACCGCTGCCCGACTGGGCTGCGCGCAACATTTCGGCGCGCCGCAGCAGCGCCTTCACGCGCGCCAGCAGTTCGGCCAGCGAGAACGGCTTGGTCAGGTAGTCGTCGGCGCCGAGTTCGAGGCCGAGCACGCGGTCGAGCTCGGTCGACTTGGCGGTCAACATCAGGATCGGCGTGCCGCGCCCGCGCGCGCGCAGCGCCTTGCAGACCTCCAGCCCATCCAGGCCCGGCATCATCAGGTCGAGGATCAGCAGATCGCTGGCCTGCTCGTTCTGGCTGGCCAGCGCCGCCACGCCATCGCCGACCGCGGTCACCTCGTAGCCGGCCTGTCGCAGGTTCATCACCAGCAGGTCGCGGATGTCGGTCTGATCTTCGGCGATGAGGATGTGGGCGGGCATGAGCGAATTGTCGCGCGGCGTCCGGGGTTCTTACTTTGTCGTATCGCTCCCCGCCGCATCCCACTTGATTGAAATGTGATCTGGCTGTGAGGTTCGGCGACGGTGGCGCGAGGTGCGGTCGGCACAGTCACTCCATCGATTCACCGACTCCGGAGCCCCCATGCACACCGCCCTCGCCCACAGCGCCCCATCTGTTTCAACCGGCCAGCTCGATTGCGCCTCGTTCACCGCGACCCCGGTGGCCTGGGCCGATCTGGTGAGCCACCGCAGCCACCTGGTGCGCTTCGCGCAGCGCAAGTTGCACGACCCGATGCTGGCCGAGGACGTGGTGCACGACGTGTTCGAGGCGGTGCTCTCCGGCCGCGCTTCGTTTGCCGGGCGCTCGGCGCTGCGCTCGTGGCTGACCGGCATCCTGAAGCACAAGATCGTCGACCTGGTTCGCCAGCGCGTCGGCTTCGACAGCCTCGACGACAACGACAGCATCGGCGACGACGGCGAAGGCGACGCACACGGCGCGATGGCCTTCGAGTGCCCGCAGCCGCGCCCGGACGAACTGGCCGAGCAGCGCGAATTCCTGGCCCAGACGCTGGCCCGCATCGACGCGCTGCCGGCCGCCCTGCGCGATGTGATGCTTTTGCGCGTGCTGCAGGACCAACCCACCGACATCGTCTGCCGCACGCTTTCGATCAGCGAAGACAACCTGTTCGTGCGGCTGCACCGCGCGCGCAAGCAGCTTTTGTCGTGATTCCAGGCGCACTCAGGCGCCGCGCGCTTCCTGTGCCAGCCACTGTGCCGCGCGCTCTGCAATCATCAAGATCGGCGCACCGGTGTTGCCACTGGTGATGGTCGGCATCACGCTCGCATCGGCGATGCGCAAGCCGCTCACGCCGTGCACGCGCAGATGGGCATCGACCACGGCCCGCGGGTCGCTCGCCGGGCCCATCTTGGCGGTGCCGACCGGGTGGAAAATCGTCGTGCCGATGTCGCCGGCCAGTCGACTCAATTCGTCATCGGTCTGGAATTGCGCCCCGGGCTTCACCTCACGCGGACGGTAGGCCGCCAGCGCCTGCTGCGCAACGATACGCCGCGTGACGCGCAAGGCATCGGCCGCGACACGCCGGTCTTCGGCGGTACTCAGGTAGTTCGGCGCAATGCTCGGCGCATCGGTCGAATGCGGGCTGCGCAGCCGCACCCGCCCGCGGCTCTCGGGATTCAGGTGACACACGCTGGCGGTGATCGCATCGTAGGTGTGCAGCGGCTCGCCGAAGGCATCGAGCGACAGCGGCTGAACGTGGTATTCGAGGTTCGGGTGCGCCTGCTGCGGATCGCTGCGGGTGAACGCGCCGAGCTGCGACGGCGCCATGCTCAGCGGCCCCGAGCGCCGCAGCGCGTATTCGATCGCCATCTGCGCCTGGCCCCACCACGACCTCGATCGGGTGTTCAGCGTCTCGGCACCCTCGACCGCGTAGACCGAGCGCAGTTGCAGGTGGTCCTGCAGGTTCTCGCCGACGCCGGGCAGCGCGTGCCTGATCGCAATGCCGAGCGGCGGCAACACGTCTGCCGGCCCGATGCCCGAGAGCTGGAGCAAGTGCGGCGTGCCGATCGCGCCAGCGCACAGGATCACCTCGGCCCTCGCGCGCACCTGCAAAGGAGCGCCGCGGTTTTCGTCGCCGCGGCTGCCACGCGGCAACACCTCGACGCCGACAGCACGCGGCCGACCTTCCGACGAGCCGCTGCTCGGGTCGGCTTGGAGTAGCACGCGCGAGACGTGCGCGCCGGTCCACAACTGCAGGTTGTTCCGATGCTCGATCGGCCGCAAAAACCCTTTGGTCGCATTCCAGCGCAGGCCCTTGCGCTGGTTGACGTCGAAGTAGCCGACGCCTTCGTTGTCGCCCCGGTTGAAATCGTCGCAGGCCGGCAGCCCCGCTTGCTGCGCCGCCTGCGCGAACGCGTCGAGGATCGGCCAGCGCAGCCGCTGCCGCTCGACGCGCCACTCGCCGCCGGGGCGCTCGCCGCTGGGATCGAACCCGGGAGCGGCATGGAAAGCATCGGCGCCCCGGTGGAAATCCTCGTGCTTCAGGAAGTGCGGCAGGCAGTCGGCCCAACTCCAGCCGGGGTTCGGCCCGAAACCATCTCCCGCACCCCAGGCGTCGTAGTCGCGGGCCTGGCCGCGCATGTAAATCATGCCGTTGATGCTGCTGCTGCCGCCCAGCACCTTGCCGCGCGGGTACCGCAGCGAGCGGCCGTTGAGGCCCGCCTCGGCGTCGGTTTGAAACATCCAGTCGGTGCGCGGGTTGCCGATGCAGCGCAGGTAGCCGACCGGAACGTGGATCCAGGCGTAATCGTCGTTGCCGCCGGCTTCGATCAGCAACACGCGCTTCGTCGGGTCGGCGCTCAGCCGGTTTGCCAGCAGGCAGCCGGACGTGCCAGCGCCGCAAATGATGTAGTCGTAGATGACATCGCTCATGCCCGATTGTGGAGGGCCACCCCGAGGCCCCGCGCCCGCCGATAACCCCGGGATCTGACCCCAACAGATCAGGCCGGGATTGGGTATCCCCAAAACAACACTTTGTTGTTGGCCCTTTTGAGAAGGCTTTGCGGAAGATCGATCAATTAATCGATAATGAAAATTCTGTGTTGGGTAGCAGCGCCTTTGCTTGAATGGGTCAGGATAGGTTGAAGCTACACAGGTATTCTGTGTTCTCTGGAAAGAAAGGCGCTCTCAAAATGGGCAACAAACTCTACGTCGGTAACCTTTCGTACAACGTACGAGACGAAGATCTTCAACAAACGTTCGCACAGTTCGGAACCGTTTCGTCAGCCAAAGTCATGATGGACCGGGAAACCGGTCGATCCAAGGGCTTCGGTTTCGTGGAAATGGGCTCCGATCCGGAAGCTCAGGCAGCCATCAATGGCATGAACGGTCAGCAAATGGACGGTCGTGCCCTGGTTGTCAATGAAGCCCGTCCGCGCGAAGAGCGTCCGGGCGGCTTCGGCGGTGGTGGCGGCGGTCGCTCCGGCGGCGGTGGCTTCGGCGGCGGTGGTGGCAGCAGCGGCGGCGGCTTTGGTGGCGGCGCAGGTCGCTCCGGCGGCGGCGGTGGCTACGGTGGTGGTGGCGGCGGTCGCTCCGGCGGCGGTGGTGGCTATGGCGGTGGTGGCGGCAGCGGTGGGCGCTCCGGCGGCGGCGGCGGTGGCTACGGTGGTGGTGGGGGAGGTGGAAGCCGCGGCGGCTACTGAGCTGTCGAGCAACCGACAGACAGGCTGACGAACTGAACGGCTGCACTGAAAAGTGCAGCCGTTTTGCTTTCAGGGCGCGGTTTCTCCTCGCCGCTGCTTGCGCGGCCGACCTGCCAGCGCGCGATCGAGTACCGCGTTCGGCAACAGGCGCAGCACACTCGCCACGATGCCCATCTGCCACGGGATCACGCGGTGAGTGGCGCCTTGCTCAATGGCTCGAAAAGCCCGATCTGCAAATGCATCGGGCCGCATCAGAAAGGGCATCGGATACCGGTTTTCACGCGTCAACGGGGTGTCGACATACCCGGGACTGAGCGTGACGACCCGGACGCCGAACGGCCAACATTCGCCGCGCAGGCTTTCGCAATAACTGATCACCGCCGCCTTGCTCGAACAGTAGGCCGCGTGTCCCGGCAGCCCCCGGATACCGGCGACGCTGGCGATGCCGACCAGCGTGCCGCGTCGGCGTTCGCAAAGATCGCGCACGAACGGCTGGAACGTCGCCGCCAGGCCGAGGTTGTTGGTCTCGTAGGTGGCCCGCATCACGTCCAGGTCGCCGAACTCGCCCGTGTCCATGCCGATGCTGATGCCGGCGTTGGCGATCACCACATCGGGCAAGCCCTGGCGCGCCATGCACGCGCGCCCGGCGCCGGTGATGCTGTCGATGTCGCGCACGTCGGCTGCGTACACCGCGCATTGCGAAGGGTCCAATTCCCAGGCATGCGCCCAGGCGGTGATCTCGCCTGCGCGACGGGCCACCAGCGCCAGCCGATAGCCTGCCTGCTGGAAGCGCTCGGCAAGCGCCAGCCCGATCCCGCTGGACGCGCCAGTGATAAATACCAGCGGCGCTGTCACCCCGACCGGCCTGGTTGGCAATCCATGATCTTGCAGCGTCAGCGAGGCGCCTTGACCACTGGTTTGACCACGGCCCTGCTCGCAGCCGGGGCCGGAGCCGACGGACTCGGCGGACTTGGAGAAAGGGCCGCTGGCTGAAAGCTCGCCTTCACGCGGCCGTTGAACTGGGCCACGCGGGTCAGGTTGTCGTAGGTCATCGAGGCGCCTTGCAGTTGCGTGCCACCGCGGGTGATCGTCACCGGCAAGTGCGACCGAACCTGCTCGGTGCGCAGGAACGCATGCAAGAACTCGCCCTTGAAATCGACGGCTTCCTCGATGCGGTTGCCCACCGTGTAGGCCTCGCGCACCACATGGGCGCGGCCACTCAACTGCATCTCAGAGCCGTCACCGTTCGACAGCCCGCTTTGCGCCGAGGCCACGGTGACGTGCCCGTCCGGCGTGATCGAGCGGATGCGGGCGTTGTCGACTTCCATCGTGTCGGTGTCCGGGTAGTGGCGCAACTCATCGCCCTCGATCTGCACCCGCAGGCTGCCATCGACGGCGAAGCGTTGCACGGTGAACTGGCGCATCGTGTAGTCGGGGACGTGGCGCGGTGCGATCATCGGCTTGTCGCTCTGAAACACCGGGGTGTTCTTGACCAGCCACCAGGTGGCCAGCGCCAGCAGCGCCATCAACACGAGTGGAAGGTAGGCCGTCAGACCGCTCAGCGCGCGCCGGTACCACGGCAGCACGACGCGCCGCGACGCGGGCTCGTCGAACGGCATCAGGCTCGAATCGGCGGCGGAGGTCAACGAGGCGGCCTCGGTCCCCGGTGCAACGGACGTGTCATGGCGCGCCATCGAGTGTGGTCAGGTGGCCTTGCAACAGCGCCGCATAGCGACCTGCCGCGATCAACAACAAATCGCAGCATTCGCGCGCCGCGCCTGAACCACCGATCGCCTGCGTGACATGGTGGGCCACCGCCTTGACCTCGGCGTGCGCATTCGCCGGGGCGCAGGCAAAGGCGGCGCGTGTCATCAGCGGCAGATCGGGCCAGTCGTCGCCCATCACCGCGAGCGTGTCCCAGCCCAGTTGCAGCGCTGCCATCACCTCGTTCGCCGCCGCCAGCTTGTCGTGCGCGCCGTAGACGGCGTGCGCGATGCCGAGGTCGGCGATGCGGCGGCGCACGGCGGGCGAATCGCGACCGGTGATCACCACCGGCGTGATGCCGCCCTGTGCCAGCAGCTTCAGGCCGTGGCCGTCGAGGCTGTTGAACGCCTTGAATGGCTCGCCGTGCTCGCCGATGAACAGGCCGCCATCGGTCAGCACGCCGTCGACATCGAAGATGGCAGCACGGATGCCCTGGGCCGACAGCAGCAGCTCGGGCGCGAACGACAGCACCGGGGTCAGAGGGCGGGGCTCGCGTGATGCCACTGTCATCACAGCACCTTGGCCCGCATCAGTTGATTCAGGTTCAGCGCGCCGACCAGGCGGCTGTCGGCACCGGTCACCAAGACGCTGGTCACGCGGTGCTGCTCCATCAGACCGGCCGCATCGACGGCCAGCGCGTCGTCGCGAACCACCTTCGGGCTGGCGTGCATGACTTCGCGCGCGGTCAGCGAGCGCAGGTCCTGCCCGCGCTCGATCTGGCGGCGCAGGTCGCCGTCGGTGAAGATGCCCAGCACCTGCTGCTGCGCATCGACCACCGCGGTGAAGCCCAGGCCCTTGCCGGTCATCTCGCGCAGCAACTCGCCAAAGCTGGCGTCCGGCGCGACGCGCGGCACGTCATCGCCCGACACCATCAGGTCGCGCACGTGCATCAACAGCTTGCGGCCGAGGCTGCCGCCGGGATGCGATCGCGCGAAGTCGGCTTCGCGAAAACCACGCGCATCGAGCAGCGCGACGGCAAGCGCATCGCCGAGTGCCATCTGCGCGGTGGTACTGGCGGTGGGCGCGAGGTTCAGCGGGCACGCCTCCTGATCGACGCCGCAGTCGAGCGCGATGTCGGCGTGCTGTGCCAGCAGCGAGTCGGCGCGCCCGGTCATGCTGACCAGTGTGACGCCGAGGCGCTTCAACGCGGGCAGCAACGCAGCGATCTCGTCGCTTTCGCCCGAATTGGAAATCGCCAGCACCACATCCCCCGACGTCACCATGCCGAGGTCGCCGTGACTGGCTTCGCCGGGATGCACGAACATGGCGGGCGTGCCGGTGGAGGCCAGCGTGGCCGCGATCTTGCGGCCGACGTGGCCGCTCTTGCCCATGCCCATCACGACGACGCGGCCGGTGCAGCGCAGCATGATTTCCACGGCGCGGGTGAAGTTGGCGCCCTGGCGGGCCTTCAACCCGATCAACGCCTGCGCTTCGATGTCGAAGGTGTCGCAGGCAAGTTGCAAAGCGCGCCCGGCGTCGAATGCGGCATACGTGGGCGGCGTTGCGTTGGTGGGGTCTGGCACAGCGCGGGCAGGGGTGTCCATTAGCATCGAACCACGAAGGAGCCGCATTCTAGGCATGCCGTTCGATGGACCGGACGGCCCCGGCGGCGCCCGATCTCACCTGCTATTCGCCGCACGGCGCTGTTCCGAACCGATGGCATCCACCCTCGAGCTGACCCTGCTCTACCTCGTTGCTGCCGTGGCGGGCGTGGTGCTGTGTCGGCTCGCCAAGCTGCCGCCGATGCTGGGCTACTTGGCGGTCGGCGTGGTCATCGGCCCGAATGCGATGGCGCTGGCCAAGGACTCGGCCGGCGTGCGCTACCTGGCCGAGTTCGGTGTCGTGTTCCTGATGTTCGTGATCGGGCTCGAGTTCAACCTGCCCAAGCTCAAGAGCATGCGCAAGCTGGTCTTCGGGCTCGGCCTGGCGCAGGTGCTGCTCACCATCGTCGGCACGGTGATGGGGCACTTTCTACTGGCGTGGCTGTTCTCGTTCACCGCGCAACCTTGGCAGTTGTCGTGGCAGGGCGCGGTGGTGCTGGCGTCGGCGATGGCGATGTCGAGCACCGCCATCGTGGTCAAGATGATGGCCGACCGGCTCGAACTCGAAAGCGAGCACGGCCGCCGCGTGATGGGCGTGCTGCTGTTCCAGGATCTGGCCGTGGTGCCGCTGCTGGTGTTGATCCCCGCGCTCGACTCGAACGGCCGCGACCTGGTGGTCACACTCGGTTGGGCGGCGTTGAAAGCGGCCGTGCTGCTCGGGCTGCTGCTGGTCGGCGGGCAAAAGCTGATGCGTTGGTGGCTGACGCTGGTGGCGCGCCGCAAGAGCGAAGAACTGTTCATCCTGAACCTGCTGCTGGTCACACTCGGGCTGGCCTGGCTGACCGAGCACTTCGGCTTGTCGCTGGCACTCGGCGCTTTTCTGGCCGGCATGCTGATCGCCGAAACCGAATACAAGCACCAGGTCGAGACCGACATCCGGCCGTTCCACGACGTGTTGCTGGGCCTGTTTTTCATCACCATCGGCATGAAGCTCGACTGGCGGCCGGTGCTCGATCAGTGGCCGTTGGTGCTGCTGCTGTCGCTGCTGCCGGTGGGGGTCAAGTTCGTGCTGGTCACCGTGCTGGCCAAGCTGTTCGGCACCCCGTCGGGAGTGGCGCTGCGCACCGGTCTGTACCTGGCGCAGGCGGGCGAGTTCGGCTTCGTGCTGCTGACGCTGGGCGCGCAGCAGCAGTTGATCGATCCGCAGTGGATCAGCCCGGTGCTGGCGAGCATGGTGCTCAGCATGCTGGCGTCGCCGTTTCTCATCAACTACAGCGACCGCATCGTGATGCGCTTGAGCGCCAGCGACTGGCTGATGCAGTCGGTCGCGATGACGACCATCGCCAAGCGCGCGATCAACACCGAGGCCCACGTCATCATCGCCGGTTACGGGCGCAGCGGGCAGAACCTGGCGCGCATCTTGGAGGCCGAGCGCATCCCGTACATGGCGCTCGACCTCGACCCCGATCGCGTGCGGCAGGCTGCGGCGGCCGGCCAGAGCGTGGTGTTCGGCGACGCCGCGCGGCTGCAGAGCCTGATGGCGGCTGGCTTGGCGCGCGCCAATGCGGTGGTCGTCACTTACCAGGACACGCCGTCGGCGCTGAAGATCCTGCGGCTGGTGCAAGAGCACGCGCCCAAGGTACCGGTGATCGTGCGCACCATCGATGACAGCGACCTCGAAAAATTGCAAGCGGCCGGCGCGACCGAGGTCGTGCCCGAGGCGATCGAGGGCTCGCTGATGCTGGCCAGCCACGCGCTGGCTCTGGTCGGCGTGCCGATGCGCCGCGTGATCCGCGTCGTGCAAGACCAGCGCGACGCGCGCTACGGCCTGCTGCGCGGCTATTTCCACGGCGCCGACGACGACACCTTCGACGAGCTGGGCAACATGCGCCTGCACAGCGTCACGCTGCCGGTGGCCAGCGGCTGCCTCGGTCAGTCGCTGGGCGATCAAGCCCTGCATGCGGTGGGCGTGTCAGTGGCGTCGGTGCGCCGTGCCTCGGGTGCGGTGACGCGGCCTGACGACGATCTGCTGCTGGCGGCGGGCGACACGCTGGTGCTGTCCGGCCTGCCCGAGCCGCTCGCGCGCGCCGAAGAAAAACTGCTGTCGCGCGGCTGAACAACCCCGTCTTTCTCCGATGCTGCGAATCAACGAACTGCGCCTGCCGCTGGACCACCCGCCCGAGGCCGTGCGCGCTGCCGCCGTCACCCGGCTGGGCATCGCCGATGCGGCGCTGAAACAGCTCACCATCGTCAAGCGCGGTGTCGATGCGCGCAAGAAGACTGCGGTGGTGCTGACCTACACCGTCGATTGCGCGGTCGATGACGAGCCCGGCGTGCTGGCCCGCCACGTGGGCGATCCGCAGGTGCGCACGGCGCCCGACACGCGTTACCGCTTCATCGACCACGCACCCGTTGATTTCCAGGCGATCGGACGGCCGCGCCCGCTGGTGATCGGCTTCGGCCCATGCGGCATCTTCGCGGCGCTGCTGCTGGCGCAGATGGGTCTGCGGCCGATCGTGCTGGAGCGCGGCCGCGCCGTGCGCGAACGCACGCAGGACACCTGGGGCCTGTGGCGCAAGGGCGTGCTGAACCCGGAGTCGAACGTGCAGTTCGGCGAGGGCGGCGCCGGCACCTTCAGCGACGGCAAGTTGTGGAGCCAGATCAGCGACCCGCGCCACCTGACCCGCAAGGTGCTGACCGAGTTCGTTAAGGCCGGTGCGCCGGAGGAAATTCTCTGGGTCAGCAAACCGCACATCGGCACCTTCCGACTGGTCGGCGTGGTCGAGAAGATGCGCGCCGAGATCGAGGCGCTGGGTGGCAGCATTCGGTTCGAGCAACGGGTGACCGATGTACGGATCGACGGCACCGGCGAGTCGCGTTCGATACGCGGCGTGACGCTGGCCGGCGGCGAGCAGATCGATGCCGACCACGTCGTGCTGGCGCTCGGCCACAGCGCACGCGACACCTTCACGATGCTGCACGAGCGCGGCGTGTTCATGGAGGCCAAACCGTTCTCGATCGGCTTTCGCATCGAGCACCCGCAGGGCCTGATCGACCGCGCGCGCTATGGGCCCAACGCCGGAAACACCATCCTCGGTGCGGCCGATTACAAGCTGGTGCACCACGCGAAGAATGGCCGCTCGGTGTACAGCTTTTGCATGTGCCCCGGCGGCACGGTGGTGGCGGCCACGTCGGAAGTGGATCGCGTGGTCACCAACGGCATGAGCCAGTACTCGCGCAACGAGCGCAACGCCAACGCGGGGATCGTCGTCGGCATCGGCCCGCAAGACTATCGCCAGGACGGATTGCCAAGCGGCCCGGTGAACCCGCTCGATGGGATGGCGTTCCAGCGCCAGTGGGAGTCGCGCGCCTTCGAGCTGGGCGGCGGCCGCTACGCGGCGCCCGGGCAACTGGTCGGCGACTTCATCCGCGGCCACGCGTCGAGCGCGCTTGGCAGCGTCGAGCCGTCGTACCAGCCCGGCGTGCACCTGACCGATCTGGGCCAGCGCGGTCGCAGCAGCCTGCCGCTGTACGCGATCGACGCGATCCGCGAGGCGCTGCCCGCGTTCGAGCGGCAGATCAAGGGCTACTCGATGCCCGACGCGGTCTTGACCGGCGTCGAGACCCGCACCTCGTCGCCACTGCGCATCACCCGCGGCCGCGACCACCAGAGCCTGAACGTGCGCGGCCTCTACCCGGCCGGCGAAGGCGCGGGCTACGCGGGCGGGATCATGTCGGCCGGGGTCGACGGGATCGAGGTGGCGGAGGCGGTCGGGCGCGCGATGCTGGGGCTGACCGCCTGACGCGGCGAGGTGTCACGCCAGCGCGCACAACGGTGACTCACGCCCACGCTTCGCCCAATGCCTTCGCCTGCTGCAACACGAGCTCGTGCGCGATCTTCTTGAGCGTTTCGTCGGTCAGTTCGCGCACCGCCGATTCGTTGTTCGCCAGCGCGTCGTAGAAGCGCGATCTCGCCTTCGAGCAGCCGCTCCAGCAGCTCCACCGCCAGGTTGCGCTCAGGCAGGTTGCGAACCTCGGCCAGGAAGGCGTCGTCGAGGATGCCGATGTTCGGCTTGTCCAGACCCACCGCGTCGAAGATGTCGACCACCTCTTCGGACACCACGGCCGCGCTGATGATCTGGCGGATCGCCAGCTCGCGCGCCTCGTCGGTCTTCTTCTGCGCCGTGATGTCGCGCTTGGTGAGGATGACTTTCACCGCCTGGAAGAACGCCACTTCCTCGCGTACGGCTCTCGCTTCGTCGAGGGTGCAACACAAGGTGAACGCTTTGCTCATCCCGAGCGCCGTGTCGGCAAACCGCTTCTTGCCATCCTGGATGCCCAGCACGAAGTTGGCTGCGCCTGCCAGCGTCTTGTGGCCGCCGGTCAGGAACCCTGTGTAGTCGAACCCATGCAGCATGCCGCGCAGCGCGTCGAGCTTCTCGGCCAGCACGCTGTACGCCTCGTGCGCGTCCACGGTCGGCCGACCTCGCCCCTGGCTGGCGGTGTACTCCTTCAACGCCGACTTCAACTCGTTGGCGATGCCGATGTAGTCGACCACCAGCCCGCCCTGCTTGTCCTTGAACACCCGGTTCACGCGGGCGATGGCCTGCATCAGGTTGTGTCCCTTCATCGGCTTGTCGATGTACAGCGTGTGCACGCAGGGCGCGTCGAAGCCGGTCAGCCACATGTCGCGCACGATCACGATGCGCAGCGAGTCGCTCGGGTCCTTGAACCGCTTTTCGAGCCGCTTCTTGACCTGGCTGCTGTAGATGTGCGGGCGCAGCAGTGCCTTGTCGCTGGCCGATCCGGTCATCACGATCTTGATCGCGCCGCGTTCGGGGTCGGCGCTGTGCCAGTCGGGCCGCAGCTTGATGATCTCGTCGTACAGGTGCACGCAGATGTCGCGGCTCATGCCGACCACCATCGCCTTGCCGGCTTGCGCGGTGTTGCGTTCCTCGAAGTGCGCCACCAGGTCGGCCGCCACGCTGGCGATGCGTGGCTCGGCACCGACCACTTTTTCGAGCGCGGCCCAGCGGCTCTTGAGCTTGGCTTGCTGGCCTTCCTCTTCGTCTTCGGCCAGCTCGTCGACCTCGTCGTCGATGGTCGCCAGCTCGTCGGCCTTGAGGCCCAACTTGGCGAGCCGCGACTCGTAGTAGATGGCCACCGTCGCGCCATCTTCCTTGGCCTGCTGCATGTCGTAGACGCTGATGTAGTCGCCGAACACAGCGCGGGTGTCGCGGTCCTCGCCGGACACCGGTGTGCCGGTGAAGGCGACGAAGGTGGCGTGCGGCAGCGCATCGCGCAGGTGCTGGGCGTAGCCCACCTGGTAGCGATCGACGGTTGGTGCGTACTGGACGTGGATCGTCGGCGGCTCACCGCTGCCGGTCGTCAGCAACGTCGGCGGAAGGCTGGGCACCGAGCGCTGCTTGACGGTCTTGAGCTTCGCCGCGAAGCCGTACTGCGTGCGGTGCGCCTCGTCGGCGATCACCACGATGTTGCTGCGGTCCGAGAGCATCGGGAAGCTGTCTTCGTCCTCCCCCGGCATGAATTTCTGGATCGTCGCGAACACGATGCCGCCCGACGGCCGGTTGCCGAGCAGCGTGCGCAGCTCCTGTCGCGTGGTGGCCTGCACCGGCTGCTCGCGCAACAGGTCTTGCGCCAGCGAGAACACGCCGAACAACTGCCCGTCGAGGTCGTTGCGGTCGGTGATGACGACGATGGTCGGGTTGGCCATCAGCGGTTCCTGCATCACGCGCGCCGCGAAGCAGGTCATCGTGATGCTCTTGCCGCTGCCCTGCGTGTGCCACACCACGCCACCCTTGCCTTTGGCGCTGGGTTCCGAATTCGGACGCGATGCCGCGATCACCTGCGCGATGGCCGCACGCACCGCGTGGAACTGGTGGTAGCCGGCGATCTTCTTGACCAGACCTCCGTCGTCTTCGAACAGCACGAAGAAGCGCAGGTAGTCGAGCAGGTACGCCGGCGCCAGCACGCCGCGCACCAGCGTCTGCAACTCGTTGAACGGCCCCAGCGGGTCGAGCGTGGCGCCGTCGATCGTGCGCCAGGCCATAAAGCGCTCGCTGTCGGCCGACAGCGAGCCCAGCAACGCGTCAGTGCCGTCCGAGATCACCAGCACCTCGTTGTACTGGAACGCGCCGGCGATCTGTTCCTTGTAGGTCTGGATCTGGTGGAAGGCCTTCCACACGTCGGCGCCCAAATCGGCCGGGTTCTTCAGCTCGATCAACATCAGCGGCAGGCCGTTGACGAACAGCACGATGTCGGGCCGCCGCGTGTGGCGCGGCCCGGTGATGC
>JANMTL010000305.1:0-21789 GCA_031390425.1 Rhizobacter sp. | reverse complement strand
GGCTTGACCATCACCATGTCGGCGCCTTCGGCCAGGTCGAGCGCCACTTCGCGCAGCGCCTCGTCGCTGTTGCCCGGGTCCATCTGGTAGACCTTCTTGTTGCTCTTGCCCAGATTGCCTGCCGAGCCCACCGCGTCGCGGAACGGGCCGTAGAAGGCACTCGCGTACTTGGCGCTGTAGGCCATGATCTTGGTGTGGACGAAGCCGCGCGATTCGAGCGCCGCGCGAATCGCGCCGATCCGGCCGTCCATCATGTCGCTGGGCGCCACGATGTCCACGCCCGCCTCGGCATGCACCAGCGCCTGGCGCCGCAGCACCTCGACCGTGCTGTCGTTGACGATGTAGCCGGTGGCGTCGAGCAACCCGTCCTGGCCGTGGCTGGTGTACGGATCGAGCGCCACATCGGTGAGCACGCCCAGATCGGGGAACCGGCGCTTCAACTCGCGCACCACCGTCGGCACCAGGCCCTCGGGATTCAGCGCTTCAGCGCCGTCCTCGGTCTTCAGCGCGGTCTCGATCACCGGGAACAGCGCGAGCACCGGGATGCCGAGCTGGAGGCAGTGCTCGGCCACCGGCAGCAGCCGGTCCAGCGTCATGCGCTGCACGCCGGGCATCGAGGCGACATCTTGCGTGCGGTCGTGACCGGCGGTCACGAAGACAGGCAGGATCAGATCGCTGGGGTGCAGCCGGTGCTCGCGCACCATCGCGCGGCTGAATTCGTCTTTGCGCAGGCGACGCGGACGGCTGGTGGGGTACGCAGGAGGTGTGTGCACGGCGAGACGCAATCGTGTGGAGGGCGCCATTTTCAAGGCGTTCGGGGTGCCGGAACCAGGCACTTTTCGGCCGCAAAAAACTCCGGCGCATCATAGACGCACGCTGCTGCAACCGGTGTCTCGCGCCCGCGCAGCAGCGCTCGACGCGCCTGTCGCCGGCGGTTCATGCATGGCGATAATCCGCCGATGCTCTGGATCAAAGCCTTTCACATCGTCTTCGTCGCCAGTTGGTTCGCGGGCCTGTTCTATCTGCCGCGCATCTTCGTCAACCTGGCGATGGTGCCGGCCGACAGCCACGCCGAGCGCGAGCGCCTGCTGCTGATGGCGCGCAAGCTCTACCGCTTCAGCAGCCTGTTGATGATCCCGGCGATCGGTTTGGGCGTCTGGCTGTGGGTGGCCTACTGGGGCACCTACGCCGGCGGCTGGATGCACGCCAAGCTCGCGCTGGTGGTGCTGGTGGTCGGCTACCACCACATGTGCCGCTCGCTGCTGCGCCAGTTCGAGCAGTTCGCCAACCAGCGCAGCGACCGCTGGTTCCGGGTCTTCAACGAAGTGCCGGTGATCCTGCTCGTGGTCATCGTGGTGCTGGTGGTGGTGAAGCCGTTTTGACTGCGCGTTGACAGCGTTCGATGGCGCGCCACCAGAGCTCGGCCGTGCCGTTGGCATGGCTGTACGTGGGCCTGATCGGCTACGCCAGCCTGTATCCGTTCACCGCGTGGCGGTGGCCGACGGTTTCACCGTGGGCCTTTGTGATGTTGCCGTGGCCGCGCTACTGGACCGCATTCGATCTGGTAGCGAATCTGCTCGGCTACCTGCCGCTGGGCCTGCTGACCTTTGCCGCTCAGGTGCGCAGCGGCCGCCGCGCGGGCGCGGCCTTCGCGCGTGCGGTGCTGGCAGCCGCAGCGCTGTCGCTGGCGATGGAGCTGGTGCAAAACGGCCTGCCGTCTCGCGTCCCGTCGAATGTCGACTGGGCATTCAACACGCTGGGCGCGACAGCCGGTGCCGCGTTGGGCGGGATGATGCATGCGGTGGGCCTGCTTGACCGCTGGCAGCGCCTGCGCGACCGGTGGTTCGTCGACCCCAGCGCCGGTGGTTTGGCCCTGCTGCTGCTGTGGCCGACCGGCTTGCTGTTTCCGACCGCGCTGCCGTTCGGCGTCGGCCAGGTGCTGTCGCGGTTGCAGGACACGTTGGCCGGTTGGCTGAACGACACGCCGCTGGCCGACTGGAGCCAGACCGTGCTGGCAGCGCAGTGGTTCAGCCCGGGCTTGTCGCCGGCGGGTGAGTTCTGCACGATCGCGCTCGGGTTGATGGCGCCGTGCCTGCTCGGCTTCGCGGTCTGCCGCTCGGGGTGGCGGCGCAGCGTGCTGGTGCTGGGAATCGGCGCTGCGGGGGTGGCGGCGACGACGCTGTCGACCGCGCTCAATTTCGGGCCGGGCCATGCGATGGCCTGGCTCACCGCAACGGCGGTGGCCGGGCTCTGCGCGGGCGGTTTGGCGTCGCTGTTGCTGGCCTGGGCGCCGCGCCGCGCGGCGGCCGCGCTCGGTTTGATGGCGTTGACTGCGCTGGTGTCGCTGGTGGCTCAGGCGCCCGAAGACGTCTATTTCGCGCAGAGCCTGCAAGCCTGGGAGCAGGGGCGTTTCATCCGCTTTCACGGCGCCGCGCAGTGGGTCGGCTGGCTGTGGCCCTATGCGGCAATGGCCTACTTGCTGGGTCGTGTGGCGGCTCGTGAAGACACCTGAGCGCACAGGTCGTTGCGGCTGCTTCTGCGGGCGAGCGATAACGCCTTCGTAGAATGGCGCATGACCTATTACGCGCGGCATGTTTTTTTCTGCTTGAACCAGCGCGACAAGGGTGAAGAGTGTTGCGCTCGGCAGGGGGCACAGGACGGTTTCGATCGCTGCAAGTCACGCGTCAAGGAAGCCGGCTTGGCGGGGGCCGGCAAGGTTCGGGTCAACAAGGCGGGCTGCCTCGATCGCTGTGCCGGGGGCCCGGTCGCTGTGGTGTACCCGGAAGCCGTTTGGTACACCTTTGTCGACAACGACGACATCGACGAGATCGTCGAATCCCATTTGAAGCACGGGCGCGTTGTCGAACGCTTGCTGCTGCCGCCGTCGGTCGGCAAGTGACGGGTTGCCCGACACGGGCCTTGCCTGCTTCCTCAGCGTCCGCTCCATGAATTCGTCATCCGAGATCACGCATTGCATCGGCCCGGTCGGCCGCCTGGAATGCGCGCTCGAAGCGCCGACGGTGGCGGCCATCGGTGTCGCGGTGGTGTGTCATCCGCATCCGCTGCATGGCGGCACGATGGACAACAAGGTGGTGCAGACGCTCGCGCGGGCGCTGCGGCAACTGGGCTGGGCCACGCTGCGGTTCAACTTTCGCGGTGTCGGTCAGTCCGAGGGCGCCTGGGACGAGGGCCGGGGCGAGGTCGACGACGCGCTGGCCGTGATCGCACAGCACCGCAGCGCGCCGCAGCCGCTGCTGCTGGCCGGCTTCTCTTTCGGCGCTTACGTGGCGGCCGAAGCGGCCGCGCGGCTGCCCGAAGCCGAACGCCCGCGGCGCCTGGTGCTGGTCGGTCCATCGACGCAAAAACATCAGATGCCAGTGGTGCCCGCCGACACGGTGGTCATCCACGGTGAAGTCGACGAGGTGGTGCCGCTGTCGGCCACGCTGGACTGGGCGCGACCGCAGTCCCTGCCCGTCACCGTGTTCCCCGGTGTCGGGCATTTCTTCCACGGACAACTCGGCCTCTTGAAGAGCGTCGTCGTGCAGCAGTTGCAAACGGCGAATCGATGACCCGACGCCACGCCCCAACGCCCAATCACTTTCCTTTCTGACTGATTCCTCAATGACTTCTCTGTTTTCTGATCTGTCGCGTTCGTTCTCTGTCGGCTTGCTGCTGGTCGCCGCTGTCGCGACAGCGGCCCAGGCCCAGGCGCCGCTGCCGCCCGAGATCGCTGCGCGCAGCTACCTGTTGCTCGACCTGACCAGCAACCAGACGCTGGCCGAGCGCGATGCCGATGCGCCGTCCGATCCGGCATCGCTGACCAAGCTGATGACCGCCTACGTCGTCTTCACCGCCTTGCGCGACAAGAAGCTGGCGCTCGAGCAGCCCGTGTCGGTCTCGTTGCGCGCATGGCAAGAGCGCAAGGGTGGCGGCTCGCTGATGTTCATCGACACCACGATGACGCCGACGGTGGGCGAGCTGTTGCAGGGGATGATCGTGCAGTCGGGCAACGACGCCTCGGTGGCACTGGCCGAGGCGGTCGGCGGCACGCTCGACCAGTTCGTCGCGATGATGAATCGCCAGGTCAGGCCTGGGGCCTGAAGAACACCGCGTTCAAGAACGTCACCGGCCTCACGGAGCCCGGCCACAAAAGCACCGCGCGCGACCTCGCGGTGATCGCCGGCCACATCATCCGCGACCACCCGAAGGAGTACGCCTACTACTCGGTGAAGGACTACAAGTACAACAACATCTCGCAGCCGAACCGCAACCTGCTGCTGCGCCGCGACCCGAGCGTCGACGGCATGAAGACCGGCTACACCGAAGCGGCCGGCTACTGCCTGATCGCCAGCGCGCAGCGTGTGTTTCCGAACCTCGGCGCCGGGGGCAGCAGCGGCGGGCCGCGTCGCCTGCTCAGCGTGGTGCTTAACACCACCTCGATGGAGGCGCGCGCCAACGAAAGCCAGAAGCTGCTCAACTGGGGCTACCAGGCGTTCGAGACGGTGCGGCTGTTCGAGACAGGCAAGGCGGTGACGACGGCGCCGGTGTGGAAAGGCAAGACCGATCAGGCCCAGCTCGGCGCCAACGGCGCGCTGTTCGTGACGATGCCCCGAGGCGAGGGCGGCAAGCTGCTCACCAAGGTCGAGCGCACCGACCCGCTGATCGCGCCGCTGACCCAGGGACAGCGGGTGGGCACCATCAAGGTGACGACCGCTGCCGGCACGGCGGTCACCGACGTGCCGCTGGTGGTGCTTGCGCCGGTCGAAGCCGCCGGAATTTTCGGCCGCGCCTGGGATGCCATCCGGCTGTGGATCAAGTAGCCTTGTCGACGTCTGAAGACAGGAAACGCGACGGCACCGGAGAACCTGCCATGCAAAACCTACCCGACACACTGTGCTACCTCAACGGCGACTACACCCCGCTGAATCTCGCGAAGGTGTCGGTGCTCGATCGCGGGTTCCTGTTCGGCGACGGCATCTACGAGGTGGTGCCGGTCTACGGCCGCAGCGTCTTTCGCTTCGACGAGCACATGGCGCGGCTGGCCCGCAGCCTCGCCAAGGTGCGCATCGTCAACCCGCACAGCGCTGCGCAGTGGCTGGCCCGCTGTCGGCGCTTGATCGAGTCGCACAGCGCCGACGACCAGTTGCTGTACCTCCAGGTCACCCGCGGCGTGGCCCTGCGTGACCACGTGATGCCGCCCGACATCGAGCCCACCGTCTTCATGATGGTCAGCGCGATGAAACAGCCGAGCGCCGAACAGCGGCACCGCGGCGTGGCCTGCACGACCGCGCGCGATTTCCGCTGGGAGCGCGGCGACATCAAGAGCATCTCGCTGCTCGGCAATGTGCTGGCGCGGCAGATGTCGGCCGATCACGGTGCCGTCGAGACCATCATGTTCCGCGACGGTTTTCTCACCGAGGCGGCGGCCTGCAATGTGTGGGTGGTGCACGAAGGCGCGCTGCTCGGCGCGCCGAAAAGCGAGCATGTGCTCGAAGGCATCCGCTACGAGCTGATCCGCGAGCTGTGCGAGGAAGAAGGCATCGCGTTCAACCTGCGTCCCATTTCCGAAGGCGAAGTGATGGCGGCCGACGAATTGATGCTGAGTTCGGCCACCAAGGAGGTGCTGCCGGTGACCACGCTCGACGGCGAGTCGGTCGGCCACGGCGCGTTGCGCGGCAAACCCGGCCCCGTCTACGCCAAGCTCTATGCCGCGTACCAGCGGGCCAAGGCGGCCAAACCGTTGTGAACGCGTCGGTCATGCAAAGCATCCCGCCCGAAGAATCGCTGATCGAATACCCGTCGCAGTTTCCGATCAAGGTGATGGGCGGCAACGTCGACGGCTTCACCGAAACGGTGCTGGAGATCGCGCGGCGTTTCGATCCGCTGCTCGACGCGAGCCTCGTCGAAATCCGACCCAGCACCGGCAACAAGTACCTCGGGATCACGGTGACCGTCACCGCGACCAGCCGCGCGCAACTCGACGACCTGTACCGCGCGCTGAGTTCGCATCCGCTGGTCAAGGTGGTGCTGTAGGCCAACGCTGCCCATTGCGCGAGAAGGTCTCCTGACTGTTCGCCTGAAAGTTTTGTGAAAGAACACTGACCGTAACTTTCATCAGGCTTGAAGTCGGTCCTCCTTGTGAAAGTCGGCGAGGCAACCAGTCCAGTGAAACGGAGAAATCGCATCCGTTTTCTCCGTTTCACTGGACTGGTCACTGAGCCATTCGCCCAGGTCGGATAGAATCTTTCACCTTACCGGTGAAGGACTAAATTCAGGTTCTCTTCTCTTCTGAGCGAGACAAGAAGCTCTTCGAGTCCAAGTCCGAACCAACCCGTCGCTTCGGGGCTGAAGCTGCCAAAAAGCTCAACCGTTGTCTGGACGATCTCGATGCCGCCCGCAGCATGGAGGACCTGCGCAACCTGCCGGGCAAGTGGGAGGAGCTGGCCCGTGACCGCGCAGGCCAGTTTTCCGCGCGCCTTGCCGGCGGCCTTCGCCTGATCGTCAAGCCCAGCAAGCAGCCGCCGCCCGCAAAACCGGATGGTGGGCTCGACTGGCCTGCCATCGACAGCATGACCGTGATTGAAGTGGTGGACTACCATGACTAAAACCAACCTGACCTACGCGCCAGAAGAGGTCTCTCCGCCCGGAGAAACCTTGCGCGACCTGATGGAAGAGCGCAGCCTGTCTCAGGCAGAGCTGTCGCGTCGGCTGGGGCGTCCAGCGCAGGCCATCAACGAAATCATCGCGGGCAAAAAAGAGATCACCGAAGAGACTGCGCTCGAACTGGAGCGCGTGCTCCAAGTCCCGGCCCACTTTTGGCTTGCCCGCGAGGCGCGCTATCGCGAGTATCTGGCGCGCCTTCGCGACGTGGAGCGTCGCAAAGATCACATTCAGTGGCTCGACGCATTTCCGGTCAAGGCACTGCAAAACCTGGGCAAGCTGACGCCCGGTCGGCTGACGCCCGCGCACAAGTCGCAGCTGGTCGATGAGGTGCTGCGCTTCTTCGGCGTTGCGTCACCCGATGGCTGGCGAGCGCAATACACCAGCGTGCAGGCCGCGTTTCGCCGTGCCCGGCCAGCCAAGCAGACCGACAACGCGGCCATCGCCGCATGGCTGCGCATGGGCGAGATTGCGGCTGAAAAAGTCACCACGAACGCCTATTCGGCCGAGGCGCTGACAGCGGCGCTGCCGGCCATGCGGGCGCTGACCGTCTGCGCTGCCGACAAGATCGGCTTGGACCTGCTCAGGCTGACGGCCGAAGCCGGTGTCGTGCTCGTCTTCGTGCCCGCGTTGCCCGGCGCTCATGTGTCGGGCGTGGCGCGCTGGCTCAACGACCGGCCGCTGATACAGCTGTCGTTGCTGGGCAAGTGGAACGACACTTTTTGGTTCAGCTTCTTCCATGAAGTCGCGCACATCCTCAAGCACCCGAAGCGCGCGGTGTTTCTCGACGATGCCGCGTCTGGCGCGGCGGCGCAGTCGCCAGAAGAGCAAGAGGCCAATCAATTTGCTGCCGACGTGTTGGTGCCGGCGGCGCAGCGCGGCGCGCTCGACGTGTTGCCGCTCGATCGCGCCAATGTCGAGGCGTTTGCCAAGCGACTCGGCATCCACCCCGGCATCGTGGTCGGTCAACTTCAGAACCGTGGACGCATAGGCTGGGGCCATGCCTTGACGTCGCTGAAGGCCCGCTGCGAGTTGAAGACGCCCTGACCCCAGCGCACCATGCCCACCCTTGATTGGCTGAACCGCCAAGCCGCTTTCACCACCGCCGCCCGCGTGCCGTACCGGCTGCTCGAGTCGGTCTCGACGCACGGCGACGCGGCCACTGGCAACCTGCTGATCCAGGGCGACAACCTCGACGCGTTGAAGGCGCTGTTACCGCTCTACCGCGGGCAAGTGAAGTGCATCTTCATCGACCCGCCGTACAACACCAACAGCGCGTTCGAGCACTACGACGACAACCTCGAGCACGCGCAGTGGCTTTCGATGATGCTGCCGCGGCTGCAGTTGCTGCGCGAGTTGCTGCGGGAGGACGGTTCGATCTGGGTGACGATCGACGACCACGAGGGGCACTACCTGAAGGTGCTGATGGATGAAGTGTTCGGGCGGGGGAATTTCGTGGCGACAGTGATTTGGCAGAAGGCCGATTCCCCGCGAAATTCAGCGCGTCAGTTCTCTTCGGATCACGACTACATGCACGTGTTTTCACGGGCTGCAGATTGGTCGCCTACAAAGTTGCCGCGAACGGAAGCGGCAGACTCGATTTACACGAACCCAGACGCCGACGAGCGCGGTTTATGGCTCCCCGGTGATCCGTACGCTAACAAGCCCTACTCGAAGGGGCTGTACTCGATAGTTGGCCCCAGCGGACGAACCTTTGCCCCACCGCCTGGGCGCTATTGGCGCATCGCGGAGAGCCGACTTCGTGAGCTCGATTCGGAGGGGCGCATTTGGTGGGGACCGAAGGGTGAAGCGCGGCCAAGCATCAAGCGTTATCTCTCAGAAGTCAGCGATCTCGTACCCAGAACCTTTTGGAGCAAGGAGGATGTCGGAAGCAACCGAACATCCAAGAACGAGATGAGGGCGCTTTTCCCGGATGCTGCGTCATTCACGACGCCCAAGCCCGAGCGTTTGCTCCAGCGCCTCCTTCAAATTGCCACAGAAGAAGGCGACCTCATCCTCGACTCCTTCCTCGGTTCCGGCACCACCGCCGCCGTCGCGCACAAGATGGGTCGTCGCTGGATCGGCATCGAGATGGGCGCGCACGCCGCCACGCACTGCCTGCCGCGGTTGCAGAAGGTGATCGACGGCGAGCAAGGCGGCATCAGCCAGGCCGTCGGCTGGCAGGGCGGCGGCGGCTTTCGCTTCATGCGGCTCGGCGCGCCGGTGTTCGATGCAGAAGGCCGCATCCACGCCGAGGTGCGCTTCGCGACGCTGGCCTCCTTCGTCTGGCAGCAAGAAACCGGCACCGCCTACGACCCCGCGCTCGCCCGCGCCGGCACGCCGCTGCTCGGTGTGCAGCCGGACGGCACCAAAGCGCACTATCTGCTGTTCAACGGCATCCTCGGCGACAAGCGCCCGGCCGGTGGCAACGTGCTCACGCGCGAGGTGCTGGCCGCGCTGCTCGCGCTGCACGCCGAGGCTGCGCCCGCAGGTGCCGCGCTCGTGGTCTACGGCGAAGCCGTGCGCGTCGGCCCGCAGCGGCTCGCGGCGGCGGGCGTCACGTTCCGGCAGATTCCGTACGAGCTGGCAGCGCGCTGAGGGCACTTCGCCCGTGGTGTCGTGGTGTACAACCGGCCGATATGAGTAGGCTGCATGAAACCGTCCACCGCTCTTGATCTCAAACGCGCTGCCGTGCGCGAAGCCGCAGGCCGCTTTCGCACGGCCAACCCGCGCATCTTCGGCTCAGTGCTGCACGGCACCGACCGCGACGGCAGCGACCTCGACTTGCTGGTGGATGCGCTGCCAGGTGCGACCCTGTTCGACCTCGGTGGCCTGCACATTGAGCTCGAAGCACTTCTGGGTGTGTCGGTTGACCTGCTCACACCGGCAGACCTGCCGCCGAAGATCCGCGATCAGGTGCTCGCGGAGGCGCGGCCGGTGTGAACGAGAGCCGCCTCGTCGATTACCTCGATCACATGCTGGAGGCGGCGCGGCTGTCGTGCAGCTATGTCGATGGTTTGACCAAGGAAGACTTTCTGCTCGACAAGCGAACGCAGCAAGCGGTCATCCTGAACCTGGTCATCCTCGGCGAGGCTGCGACCAAGGCTCTAAGAGACAACGGCCCGTTTCTCGACAAGCACCCGGGAGTGCCGTGGCGAAGCATGAAGGGCATGCGCAACCGTGTGGCCCACGGCTACTTCAGCATTGATCTCGAAGTGGTGTGGGAGACCGTGCAGACGGCGCTGCCCGAACTGCTCGAAAAGCTCCCGTCGATTCGGGCGGATGCCGAGGCTTCGGGGGCCTGAGAATTGTTTAGCGGAGCAGCTTCGGTGCTGCCGGATAAACAACTGCCGGCCGCCTGTCGAGAAAAAACATGAATAAATTTAAGCACTTGGCATTGTTTAACTGTCTATTGGCGGTGTTCTGCGAAATCAATTCGATCTGAGCCCGATGGCATCTTTCCCGCTCAAAACCTACCAGGCCCAGGCGCTCGACGCGCTCACCCTGTTCCTGCGCCAGGCCGAGACGATGGGGTTGGAGCCAGCGTGGGCGCACGCGATGGCGCGCGAGGGCATCAGCGGGGTGCCGTACCGCGACAGCGAGTTGGGCGATGCGCCGGTGGTGTGCCTGCGCATCCCGACCGGCGGCGGCAAGACGCTGCTGGCGTCGCATGCGATCGTGCGTATTGCCAGCACCTGGGCGCAGCGCAGCCACCCGGTCGCGTTGTGGCTGGTGCCGAGTGACGCGATCCGCAGCCAGACGCTGGCCGCGCTGCAAACGCCCGGGCACGCCTACGCGGCGGCACTGCGCGAAGCGTATGGTGAAGCGTTCGTCGTTTGCGAACTCGATGCGCTCGCCACCGTGCCGCCGCAAGATTACGGCGCGAAGGCGGTGATCGTGGTCGCAACGATCCAGAGCTTCCGCGTGGCCAACAAGGCCGGGCGCCGTGTGTTTGCGATGAGCGAGGCCTGGGAGCCGCACTTTCGCGCGCTGGCTGCATCCTCACAATTCACGCCGCAGCTCGCCGCGCAGCGTGGCCTGGCGTGTGTGATGGAGTCCGATGTGCTCGACGCGGACCAGACCTTTTTGACCCGCGCCGATCTGGGCCGCGTGAAAACCTCGCTGGCCAACTGGCTCGCCTGGCAGCAACCCATCGTGATCGTCGACGAGGCGCACAACGCGAAGACGCCGCTGTCGCTGGCGATGCTGCAGGGCATCCGGCCCAGCTGTGTGCTCGACCTGACGGCCACGCCGGTGCCGAAGAAAACCAACGTGCTGTTCAGCGTCTCGGCGCGTCAGCTTGAAGCCGAGGCGATGATCAAGCTGCCGATCATGCTGGCCGAGCACAGCACCGGCTGGCAAGACGCGGTGAACGATGCGCTGCTGCGCCGCAAACAGCTCGAAGCCGAGGCGGCGCAAGAGCCGCAGTACGTGAGGCCCATCGTGCTGTTTCAGGCCGAAGACAAGGGCGGCGAGGCCACGGTGGAGGCGCTGCGCGAGCACCTGATCGCGGTGCATCACATCGACGCGGCGGAGATTGCGCGCGCCACCGGCGCGTGGCGCGAGCTCGAAGGCATCGACCTGATGAAGCCGGGGCCGGTGCGCTACATCATCACCGTCGACGCGCTGCGCGAGGGCTGGGATTGCCCGTTCGCCTATGTGCTGTGCGCGTTGCAGAACCTGCGCAGCAACCAGGCCGTCGAGCAACTGCTCGGCCGTGTGCTGCGCATGCCGTATGCGCAACGCCGACGCAGCCCCGCGCTCAACAAGGCCTACGCGCATGTGGTGGCGCGCAGTTTTTCGGAGGCCGCGAATGCGCTCGTCGATACGCTCACACAAGGCATGGGCTTCGACCGGCTGAGCGCTGCGAGCGTGTTGCTGCCCGACGAGGGCGATCTGTTCGGCTCCGGGCTGGAGGGCGCGTCGCTGGCTGCGCCACGACCGCTGGTGCTGGAAATTGAAGTGCCCGGCGCCGATGCCGCCGCGCTCAGGCAAGCGCTGGAGGACCAGCCCGACGCGCAGGTCATCGCAACGGCCGGTGAGCCGGTGCGCGTGCGGCTGGGCGGCGACGTGAGCGAACCACTGCGCGCGGCGGTGCTGGCAGCGTTGCCACCGGCGGTGCGAGAGCACGTGGCCGGGCAACTCGACGAACACGCAGTGCGCGCGCAGGCCATGCGCTCGCCAGCCGAGCGCGGCGTGGTGTTCGCGCCGGTGCCGCGCCTGTGCGTGCGCTGGCAAGGCCAGTTGGAGCTGATCGAGCGCGAGACGCTGGCCGAGTTGATCGCGTTCGACCTGCTGGCCGCCGATCCGCGGCCGACGTTGCTAGCGTTCAACCTGGTCGAGCAAAGCGAGCAGTTCGAGATCTACCTTGACGGCGAGCGGGTGCGCGCCCGGCAGGGCGACGCGGCGCAACGCTCGCTCGACGGGGTGCCGACCGACGCCATCGAGTCGGATTTGGTGCGCGCGCTCGAGACCGGCGTGCGCCGCGAAGGCCTCACTCAGACCGAAGCGCTGGCCTACGTGCAGCGCGTGGTGGCGCACCTGCTGCACGAGCGCGGCTTCACCTTGACGGGCTTGCTGCGCTCGCGTTTTCAGCTCGCCCGACTGATCGAGCAGCGCATCGACACGATCGCCGCGAAGGCGCGCAGCGAGGGCTTTCAGCGCCTGATGTTCGACGGCATCGCCGACGCGCACCTCGCGCACGACCCGCTGCATGCGTTTCGCTTCGAGCATGGCCGCTACCCGGTGCGCGAGGCCTACAGCGGCGCGTGGGCGTTCAGGAAGCACTTCTACCGCGACATCGCCCGGCTCAAGTCGGTCGGCGAAGAGTTCGAGTGCGCCAAGGCGCTCGACGCCGCGCCCGAGGTGCTGCATTGGGTGCGCAACCTGGAGCAGCAGCCGACGTTCGCGTTTTGGCTGCCGACGGCCACCGACTACTTTTACCCGGACTTCGTTGCCGAGTTGACAGACGGCCGCGTGCTGGTCGTCGAGTACAAGGGCGACGGTTTTGCGACCAACGACGATTCGCGCGAGAAGCGCGTTGTCGGCGAGCGCTGGGCGCAGCAAACGGGACAACGCTTTGCGATGGTCGAAAAGCGGTTGAACGGACTGGATGTGATGGCGCAGATCAGGCACGCGGCCAGATGAGTTCGACGGCACCTGCCTTGCGCGCTTTGGGGCGGGTGGCCTGCGAGCCGACGCTCGAAGCGATGCGCTCGTTCACCGAAGCGCGCACGGCCGACACGCCCGACGAGATCTGGCTGTGCGAGCACTGGCCGGTCTACACCCAGGGTCTGGCCGGCAAACCGGAGCATCTGCGTGATGCGGGCGACATCCCGGTGATCCAGACCAACCGCGGCGGCCAGATCACCTACCACGGCCCCGGCCAGGTGGTGGCCTACCCGCTGATCGATCTGCAGCGCCTGGGCATCTACGTCAAGGAATACGTCTACCGCATCGAGCACTGCGTGATCAAGACGCTCGAGAGTTACGGCGTCACCGGCCACCGGGTGCCGGGTGCGCCCGGCATCTACGTGCGGCTCGACGACCCGTTCGGGCACGCACCGCTGGAGCGGGTGGCGCCGAACCAGCGGCTGGGCGTGGCCGCGCCCGACCCGTTCAAGGGCCTGGGCAAGATCGCCGCGCTGGGCATCAAGGTGAGTCGGCACTGCGCGTACCACGGCGTGGCGCTGAACGTGGCGATGGACCTGAGCCCTTATCTGCGCATCAACCCCTGCGGCCACAGCGGATTGACCACAGTCGATCTGGCTACACTGGGTGTGCACACCGACGCAGCGTCGGTTGCGTGTCAGTTGGGCGCCCGGTTGGCCGAGCACTTGTCCCCCTGACCCCCACGCCGCCAGCGCCGCGACCCCCCTGTTGAAAGCCCGCGATGCCCACCGATTCCGTGACCCGAGTTGCCTCCGATGCGTCCGTGTACGACGCCAGCGCCAAGCAGAAATCGCAGGCGAAGACGGCGCGCATTCCGATCAAGATCGTGCCGGCTGAGGTACTGAAGAAGCCCGACTGGATCCGCGTCAAGGCCGGCTCGCCCAGCACGCGTTTGTACGCGATCAAGCAGATCCTGCGCGAGCACCAGTTGCACACCGTCTGCGAAGAAGCCTCATGCCCGAACATCGGCGAATGCTTCGGCAAGGGCACCGCGACCTTCATGATCATGGGCGACAAGTGCACCCGCCGCTGCCCGTTTTGCGACGTCGGCCACGGCCGGCCCGACCCGCTGGATGCGAACGAGCCGCTCAACCTGGCGAAGACGATTGCCGCGCTGAAGCTGCAGTACGTGGTGATCACCAGCGTCGACCGCGACGACCTGCGCGATGGCGGCGCCGGTCATTTCGTCGAGTGCATCCGCCAGGTGCGGGCGCTGTCGCCGGCCACGCGCATCGAGGTGCTGGTGCCCGATTTCCGCGGCCGCGACGACCGGGCGCTGGAGATCCTGAAGGCCGCGCCACCCGACGTGATGAACCACAACCTGGAAACCGCGCCCCGGTTGTACAAGGAAGCCCGGCCCGGCAGCGACTACGCCTTCAGCCTGAATCTGCTGAAGAAGTTCAAGGCGTTGCACCCCGACGTGCCGACCAAGAGCGGGCTGATGGTGGGCCTGGGCGAAACCGACGAGGAAATCCTGCAGGTCATGCGCGACATGCGCGAGCACCACATCGACATGCTGACCATCGGCCAGTACCTCGCCCCCAGCGGTCACCATTTGCCGGTGCGCCGCTACGTGCACCCGGACACCTTCAAGATGTTCGAGAGCGAAGCGGCGAAGATGGGCTTCACGCATGCCGCCGTCGGGGCGATGGTGCGCAGCAGTTACCACGCCGATCAGCAGGCGCACGCGGCGGGCGTTGCGGGCACCGGCGGCTCGGCCGCCTGAGCCTTGTTCGGGCTCCGCCCGGTCAACTCAGTCGCCTCGGCAGGCGTTTCGTCAATCGGCGCCCCGACCCCGGCGTCCCTTGAATCTCACCTGGAGCAGCCATGCATCGAAGAACCTTCACCCTCAGCGCACTGTCTGGCGCCATCACGATCGGTTTCGGCGCCGCACCGGCCCACGCCGTCTCGATGCTCAGCGACGGCGATGCGGCCTCGGGCATTCGCGCGGCGCTGGAGCGCGGCGCCGAATCTGCCGTCGGCCTGCTCGGCAAGTCCGACGGTTTTCTCGGCAACCCGAAGGTGCGTATTCCGCTGCCCGGCTTCCTGAAAAAAGCGTCCAAGCTGCTCAAGGCCACCGGCCAGGGCGACGCCGTCAACGACCTGGAAACGGCGATGAACCGTGCGGCTGAAGCGGCGGTTCCCGAGGCCAAGGAGCTGTTGCTCGGCGCGGTCAAGTCGATGAGCGTGGAAGACGGCAAAAAAATCTTGACGGGCGGCGACGATTCGGTGACCAAGTTCTTCGCCTCGAAGACCCGCGAGCCGCTCAGCGTCAAGTTCTTGCCCATCGTCACGAAGGCCACCGAGAAGGTGTCGCTGGCCGACAAGTACAACGCGGTGGCGGGCAAGGCCTCGGGCATGGGGCTGGTCGACAAAAAGGACGCCAACGTGCAGGAGTACGTCACCGCCAAGGCGTTGGACGGCCTTTATCTGATGATCGGCGAAGAAGAACGCAAGATCCGCAAAGACCCGTTGGGCACCGGCAGCGACATCCTGAAGAAGGTGTTTGGCTCGTTGAAGTAAGGCCAGCAGCTGCGCGGTCGAGCAGCGCAGGCCTACAGGGTTTTCGACAGCTCGAACATCAGCACCGACGGCAGCGCCGATTCGATCGCGTCCTGACCGACGTGTGCGCGCTGGCCCTGTTCGGTGTCGGACACGCTGAATTCCTTGCCTTGCTCGACGATGTCGATGAAGGGAAACCCGGGCACCTCGGCCCGGATCTCGGCGCAAAACCGATCGCAGCGCTCACCGTGCAGGATGCTCTCGATGATGATGGCGTGAGGCAGGCCGTCGCGGCAAAAATCGGCGGCTTCCTCGATCGAGCCGACCAGATCGACCAGCAGCCCCATGTCGCGCAGCGCATCGCGAATGCGCCCGCGGACCTCGCGGCGCGAGGCCACCACCACCACATGGCTGCCCGCCAGCGGCTTCGAATTGATTGAACTGTCGAACCCTTCATCCAGGTCTGCCCGCAGGACGCCTGCGATCTCTGTCTTGGCAGCCTCCGCGAATTCGAGGCTCACCGCCACGGCAGCGTCGACCACCGAGCGCACCAGGCCCAGATTCATCGTGGAGGCCGTCTGTTCGAGCAGGCGCCAGGTCAGGGAATCGAGCCGGCGTGGCGCGGGCACGCTGGCGCCCTCGTCTGCAGTGTCGGGGGCCGACTGCTCGAATCGGCAGGTCAATCGAACTTTGGATTTCCAGCTTTGCTCTTCGATCGTGAAATCGATGCGCGATCGCGCGTGGACCAGCGCCCAGTCGAGCAAGGTGTTCAGCAGGCTGAACGCCAGCGAAGCATCGACGATCACATCGACCGACTTCAGCACTGGCTGCAGCGTGATGCCGCGGTTTTCGGTTTCGCGCTTGCGGTGCGTCAACACCGATTGCAGCGACTCGGCCAAGGCCACGCGCTCACGCGACTGGGCCAGCCGCTCGTTGGCGAACCGCGCCAGCAACTGGGCGGTCATCCCGATCTGGCGAGCGGCTTCGACTTCGTCGCGCAGGGCGCGCAATCCGGCGCGGTCGATGCGCCCGCTCGAAGTCAGCGTCTGGATGCGTTCCAGCGCGGCGGTCAGCGGATGCGCGACCTCGGCCCCCAGCTCGGCGATCAGGAGTCGCCAGCGGCCTTCGTCGTTGCCTGCGGAGATCGGTCGGGGCGCCGCAGCGGGATCCCCAACGGTGTCAGATGAACCCATGTCGTTTGTGGCCGGTTCGTCGCCACCCGACAGCCGAGCCCGTCGTTGGCATTCGTTCATTTTTCGTGAGCACGAAGTGTTCCCGCCTGCAGCCGATCACGCCAGAGGGCTTACCTGCCAGTCCCTGGAAGCCGGGAGTGAAAAAGTCACGCCGTGCGAAGGGCAGCGCGGGCGCGGGCGGGCCGCAGCGGGTTTCATAATCGCTCGATGAGCCCTCGAAACGAACCTGCGCGCGTGCTGATCATCGCTTGCGCCTGGATTCTCGGTGGCGTGCTGACGGCCTGTTCTCCGGCGTTGAACTGGCGCGAAACTCGGGTTTCCGGGAGCTCGGTCTACGCCTTGTTTCCGTGCAAGCCGGATGCCCATGTGCGGCGGGTCGCGCTGGCAGGGACTGAGCTGCCGATGCACATGAGCTCTTGCGCGGCGGACGGCAGCGTTTTTGCCGTGAGCCACGTCGATGTCGGCGATGCGCAGCGGGTGAGTCAGGTCCTGCAAGCGCTGCGCACGCTGGCCGCCGGGAACATCGGCGCAGCCGCCACGGTGATCGGCGCGCAGCAGGTTCCGGGTATGACACCGCAGCCCCTGGCGGAGCGCCTGGCCATGACGGGCAAGCGTCCGGACGGGTCGGCGATCGAGGTCCAGGCGGTCTTTTTCGCCCAAGCGGCGGTGGTCTACCAGGCTTCCGTCGTCGGCAACCGGCTGGACACCGAGGCCGTCGATACCTTCTTCGCCGCCTTGAAGCTGCGGTAGCCGACCGCCTGTTCGCAGCGCCTGCCCGAACGACGTCGCCTTGGGCGTGCGCCGCACTGTGGTTTTCGTGGCGCAGCGGTCGGCGAGACCCGGGGGTTCGGCGTTAACGGCTGACTGAACTGCAGATAATGGGTGTCCATGCTTGGACTGTTGATCATTGCGCACGCACCGCTGGCTTCGGCGCTGAAGACCGTGGCTTGCCATACCTTCCCCGACTGCGCCGCCACGCTCGAAGCGTTGGATGTGCCCCCCGACATGCCGGTGGAGCAGATCGAAGCCCTGGCCCGCGATCTGCTCACCCGGGTGCGCGGCCCGCAAGCGCTGATCCTCACCGATGTGTTCGGCGCCACGCCCTGCAACGTGGCGCAGCGTTTGGCCGGTCTGGCCGAGCCCGGACAGGTCAAGGTCGTCACCGGCGTCAACGTGCCGATGCTTTGGCGGTCCCTGTGTTACGTCCACGAAACGCTGGACGCCGTTGTCGCGCGCGCGGTGGCCGGTGCCACCCAGGGCGTCATGCAGGTGTCGATCGCCAGGCCGCAGAACCAGGCGACCAAGCCCGGCCCCCATGATCCAAACCAGCATCACCATCAGCAATAAGCTCGGCCTGCACGCGCGTGCTTCGGCCAAGCTCACCAAACTCGCCAGCGGATTCCGCAGCGAGGTTTTCATCAGTCGCGGGGATCGCCGCGTCAACGCCAAAAGCATCATGGGCGTGATGATGCTCGCGGCCGGCATGGGCACCGAGCTTCGGATCGACGTGTCGGGCGACGATGAGCAGGCCGCCCTGGCGGCGCTGCTGAGCCTGATCCAGGACAAGTTCGGCGAAGGTCAGTAAACGCTCAAGCCGCCAGCGCAGCGGATGGCGCAGCGGCCGCCCAGCAGACCCCGACGGCCCGTGACAACCCGGGGCGGCCGCGCGGTCCCCCACTGCTAGCATGGCCCATGAGCTTCCAGTTGTTCGGCCTGCCGGTGTCGCGGGGCGTGGCCATCGGTCGCGCGGCACTGGTGTCGTCGAGCCGCGTCGATGTTGCGCATTACTTCATCCGGGAAGCCGATGTCGACGCCGAGATCGAGCGCCTGCGGGCGTCCCGCGATGCGGTCGCGACCGAGCTGAGCACGCTGCAGCGCGACCTGCCGGACGACGCACCGGCCGAGTTGTCGGCGCTGCTCGACGTGCACCTGATGCTGCTGCACGACGAGACGCTGGCGCTGGCGACCCGGCAGTGGATTGCCGAGCGGCACTACAACGCCGAATGGGCCTTGTCGGCGCAGCTCGAAGTGCTGGCGCGCCAGTTCGACGAGATGGACGACGACTATCTGCGCGAGCGCAAGGCCGATGTCGAGCAGGTGGTCGAACGGATGCTGCGCTCCATGGCGCGCGGTTCGCCCTCGGTGTTGACCGACAGCCCGCAAACCAACGGAGCAACGCCGCACAACGAGCCGCTGGTGATGGTGGCCAACGACATCGCGCCGGCCGACATGCTGCAGTTCAAGCGCGCTGTGTTTGCCGGCTTCGTCACCGATGTGGGCGGCAAGACCTCGCACACCGCCATCGTCGCGCGCAGCCTCGACATCCCCGCCGTGGTGGGCGCCCGCGAGGGCAGCCGCGTGATCCGGCAAGACGATCTGGTGGTGGTCGACGGCGACGCCGGGCTGGTCATCGTCAACCCGTCGGACATCGTGCTCGAGGAGTACCGTTTCCGGCAGCGGGAAAGTGAACTCCAACGGCAGCGCCTGTCGCGGCTGCGGCACACCCCGGCGGTGACGCTGGACGGCGAGCGCATCGAGCTGATGGCCAACATCGAACTGCCGGGCGATGCGGTGGCTGCGGTGGCCGCCGGTGCGGTCGGCGTGGGCCTGTTCCGCAGCGAGTTCTTGTTCATGAATCGCGCGGGCGAGTTGCCCGGCGAAGACGAGCAGTTCGAGTCCTACAAGGCGGCCGTGCTGGCGATGAACGGCCTGCCGGTGACGATCCGCACGGTGGACATCGGCGCCGACAAGCCGCTCGACCGGCTGTCCGTCAACGAACTGCGCCACGAGCATGCATTGAACCCGGCACTCGGCTTGCGCGCGATCCGCTGGAGCCTGTCGGAGCCCGCGATGTTCCGCCAGCAGATCCGCGCCATCCTGCGCGCCAGCGCCTTCGGCAAGGTGAAGTTGCTGGTGCCGATGCTGGCCCATGTCGGTGAGGCCATGCAGACGCTGGACGCCATCGCGCGCGCCAAGCAGCAGTTGGTCGAAGCCGGCAAGCCGTTCGTCGATGTCGAAGTCGGCGCGATGATCGAAGTGCCCGCCGCTGCGCTGGTGCTGCCCAGCCTGCTGCGCCTGTTCGACTTCGTCTCGCTCGGCACCAACGATTTGATCCAGTACACGCTGGCGATCGACCGCGGCGACGAGTCGGTGGCGCATCTCTACGACCCCTGGCACCCGGCGGTGCTCAAGCTCATCGAAGGCGTGATCCGCGAGGCGCGCGCGGCGGGCAAGGAGGTCAGCGTCTGCGGCGAAATGGCGGGCGACACCGCCTTCACCGAGGTCTTGCTGGGGATGGGGCTGCGCAACTTCTCGATGCATCCGTCGCAGATCGCCTCGGTCAAGCAGATCATCCTGCGAACCCGCAGCGATCGCCTCTCGTCGTGGGTCGACGCGGCGTTTCGATCGGACGATGTGTGGATGGGCTGTGAGCGCCTGCGCGCCGTGGCATCAGGGCGGGCGGTGGGCGAGAGCTGACGCCGCAGACGCGCATCGGCCGGGCATGAGAGCCCTCAGCGCCGCCCGTACATCATCTGCCGTGTCAGCGCCGATTTCAGCGGCGAGAAAGTTTGCAGCGCTGCCAGCCCCAGCCCGCGCGCGGCGCTGGCGCCGGGCAACTGCCAAGTGAAGCTGCGCGCGAGGAAATCGGTGGCGGCGATCGTCGACCAGCGGTCGGGCGCGCGCTGCCACTCCAGCCGGCGCAACGCCTGATCGACACCCTCCGAGCGCGCCAGTTCGCGCACCAGCACGAAGGCGTCGCGCAGCCCGAGGTTCAGGCCCTGGCCGGCCACCGGATGCAAGGTTTGTGCGGCATTGCCGATGCGCACGACGCGGCCCGGCGCGCGCTTTCCGTCGAGCACCGCAACGCCGGTCAGCGTGCGCTCGGCGTTCAGGCCGAGTGCGAAATGCTTCAGCGGCGAGACGCTGGTGATGCGGCCGGCTTCGGCCGGGAAGATCGTGTTCAGCACGCAGCAGCGCTGCGCGTCGGTCAGCTCGGCGACCGGGTCGTCGCTGCTGTCGACGCACCACACCAACGCCGCGCGGCCCGGGCCCAGCGGCAGCAGCGCTGCCGGGCCGTGGCGCGTGAAGCGCTCGTAGGCGACGCCGTCGCGCGCGCCCTCGAGCGTCACGCGGCCGACCCAGGCCACCTGGCCGTAATCGCGCGCGATCGCCTTGCGCGCCTGGTCGGCGAAGACGCCGCCTTCAGCGATCACGGCCAGGTCGAAGGGCTCGGCGATGTCGGCATCGATTTCGACACCGGCCGCGCCGGGCTCGGCTGAATCGAGTGGTTTCAGCGATCGCACCGGCGTCGCAAAGCGGCTGATCAGGCGCTGCGGCTCGGCATCGCTGGCCCGCGTCCACGTCTGCTGCAAGGCGGCGGTGACGGTGCCGTACGACAGCACTGCGCCGAGCATCGGCACCCCGACCTCGGCAGCCCGGATGCGCACCTGCGGCTCGCCGATCCAGCGCCCGAGCAGCCCACCGATAACGCCGACCAGCGACGGTGCCTGCTGCGACACATGCACCTCGGTGATCGGCTGCGCCATGTCGTCGCGCCAGGCGCCCAGGCGTTGCAGCAGTTGCACGCTGCCGAGCGACATCGCTAGCGTGCGTGGATCGGCCGACACATCGGCGTCGAGCGCCCGTGTGTCGAAAACGCTGATCTGCGCCTGTGGCAGCGCGCGCGCCGCGTGGATCGCCAGCGACAGGCCCACCGGCCCGGCGCCGACGACGGCCAGGCGCAGCGGGTACGGGTGGGTCGCAGCCAAAAGATGGGCAGCCATGGGTTCGGGGGAATTCAATCGGTGTCTCGGTGGCGGGCCGGTGGCGACCACAGCGCATCGTAGTGTTTCAGCGCCACGTGCTGGTGTTTGGGTGCAAACCGAATCGTCGCTATGTCGATCGCCTTGCGCAAAATGGGTGGCTGGTATGCATAATATGGGCACCCTTACTTAACGCTGATTTGTTTCATGAAGACCACCCTCGAGATCGCCGACCCGCTGCTGCATCAGGTTCGCCAAATCGCGCTGCGCGACGGCGACACGCTGCGCTCGCTGGTCGAGCAAGGCTTGCGCAAAGTCGTTGCCGAGCGAGGCGCGAAGGCCAAGCCCTTCAAGTTGCCCGATTGCTGCGTCGGCGTGCCCGGCTTACCGCCTGCCTATGAAACGCTGTGGTGGGACGACAAGCGCGCGCTGA
This sequence comes from Rhizobacter sp., assembly GCA_031390425.1. Lineage (GTDB taxonomy): Bacteria > Pseudomonadota > Gammaproteobacteria > Burkholderiales > Burkholderiaceae_C > PBB1. The sequence goes on along the minus strand of JANMTL010000305.1, from coordinate 67 downwards.
TCTACGCCAGCGACGACAAAGGCGGTGGCCAGTGATTGCGGTCGATACCAACCTGCTGGTCTACGCG
>JANMTL010000285.1:0-2244 GCA_031390425.1 Rhizobacter sp. | reverse complement strand
GTTGATCAGCCGGATCACCCGCAATTGCCCGATCACCGCCTTGCCGACCTCGACTTCGAGGGCCAGCGCCCGCTGCCGCCAGTCGGTCAGTAACGCATCGTTTCGGTCCATGCGACACCCAGTTCAAACCCCAGCAAAGGCTCGCCAGTAAATGCGAGTGGCCACCTTGCGGCGCCGCATGCAGTCTAACCAGGGGGCTGTGCAGGGGCTGGGCGGTGGATCGCGCGTCCTCAGCCGCCGAAGGCGTCGAACTTCAAGCGCACGCCGATCCAGCCCGCGCGCGGTGCATTCGGGCCGACGAACTGTTCGGTCACCGCTTGCTGCAACTGGTTGCCGTTGCCGGTGAAGGAATTCTCCCCAAGCGCCCCGGCCGATGCCACCTCGCGGTCGAACACGTTGGTCACCTTGGCGAACAGCTCCCAGCCCCGGCCCACCGTCAGGCTGGTGGTCAGGTTGAGCAGCGCGTAGCCACCGATCTTGCCGCTGCCGTTGAACTCGTCGCCGTCGGGGCGGTGCTCGTTGTTCTCGTTGCCTCGAACGAATTGGCTGGAGTACGCGCTGAGCTGCGCCCCGACCATCCACTGCGGCAACACGCGCCAGTCGGCGTTGAGCTTGAGGTTGTGCTTCGGCAGGCCGGGGATGCGGTCGCCCGAGCGCACCTCGATCTCGTCGTCGCCGCCGCAGTTGGCGCGGGTCTCGGCGGTGCTGTTGGCCTCGGCCACGATGCAGGCCGACGAGTCGTAGGTGGCGCGCAGGTAGCTGTACGAGGCCGACCAGTTCACCGTACCGATCTGCTGCGACACCCCCAACTCGGCACCCTGGCGCAAGGTACGTCCGAAATTGGAGAAGTAGCCGGTGGCCGCCCCGGTGCTGATGAACAGCAAGTCGTCCTTGTTCTCGGTGCGGAAGATCGATGCATTCCAGCGCAGGTCGCCACCGAAGACGCCACGCAGGCTGCCGCGCAGCCCGGCCTCGACGGTGCGCGAAACCACCTGATCGAGCGGCGGGTCGGATTGCAGCGCATTCGGCAGCACGCAGGCGTTTTCGGGGTCCGAGCAGCCCAGCTCGATCGGGCTCGGCGCGCGGTTGCCCTGGCTGTAGCTGCCGTAGGCGGTCAGCACGGGCGAGACCTGCCAGGTCAGACCGGCGGCGGGGTTGAATTTTTTGTAGCGGCCCTTGCCGTCGAGATCGGTGTCGGTCGGCTCGACCTCGAGCAGCCGTCCCAGGTCCTTGGTGCGCACGCGGGTGTCGTTGTAGCGGCCCGACAGCGTGAGCTGCACGTCCGGGCGCAGGTCGATCAGGTCGGTGAAGTAGACGCTGGCGGTGCGGGTGCGGCCTGCAATCAGCGCGTCGAGTTCTGCTGTTTCGAGCGGAATCACGCTGCGCGAGTCGCTGAGGGCGCCCTCGGCCTCGGTCTGCGCGAAGCGGGTGCGTGCGCGGTCGTATGACGCACCGAGCGTCAGACGATGCAGGTCACGCTCGAGCGTCCATTGCAGCGCGACGCCTTCACCGCGCTGGCGGGTGCGGGTGCGGTTCTCGACGCCGGCCTCGTCCGCGTCGTCCACTCCGAACTCGAAATCGTCGTTCAAGTCGCCGTTCAGGGTCGAGGTGCGGTTGCGGCGGCTGTAGGCGGTGAATGCGAGCTGCTGCTGGGCGCCGATGCGCGCGGTGGCGTTCAGCGTGAACATCGTCAATTTGTTACGCGTCACATCGGGGCGGGTGTAGCTGCCTTTGCGGTCTTGCTCGAGCAGCGACTCGGGCAGCAACCCGTTGCCGATCATCCGGTTGTCGGCCGAGCTCAGGCTCGCATCCCACGAGGCATGCTGGTCGCGCTGACCGAACTTGGCGAACAGCTGCCGCACTTTCGACGGCGAGCTGTCGCGCCAGCCGTCTTCATCGAAAGCACTGCCTGCGATGAACGCGTGGCTGACTTTGCCGCCCGCGTCATCGCCGAAGGTCTGCCCGTGCGCCAAGTCGATGCTGCGGCGCCCGAACGATCCCGCTTGCACCTCGATCTCGGTGCCGGGATGGGTGTCGCCGCTCTTGGTTTGCAGCGACAGCGCGCCGCCGAGCGTGTTCAGCCCGAACAGCGGGTTCGAGCCGGGCAGCAGCGTGATGTTGGCCAGCGCGGCTTTCGGGATCAGGTCCCAGTTGACGGTGTCGCCGAACGGCTCGTTGATGCGCACGCCGTCTTGATAGACCGACAGCCCCTGCGGCGTGCCGAGCAACGGGCTGGCGGTGAAG
>JANMTL010000263.1:0-3923 GCA_031390425.1 Rhizobacter sp. | reverse complement strand
TCCCCGCTGCGCGAAGGACACCCACCTCGACAAAAAGGACATGTACCGAACGAACCATGAGGCGACCCGGTTGGCGATCAGCTCATCGACCGACGGCTCGTTGCTCAGCGCCCGCTTGATCGCCAGCATCGTGGCTTCGTGGTTGGTGCGGTACATGTCCTTGCGGTCGAGGTTCGGGTCTTTCGCGCAACGCGGATCGATCCAGACCAGGCTGATGATGCACAGCTCGTTGGCGATGTCCTTCGGGATCGTGCCGTCGATCAGGCAATCGACCACCGCATCGGCGGTCGCGCTCTGAACCACGCCGCCGAACAGGTCGATGTTGGCGCTGTCCTTCAGCGTCACCTTGGGCACGACGATGGTCGCCGGGCGCACGAGCTGGTTGCAGGCGCGGATCGCGAACATCGCAGTGTGGCCCTTGCTCTGCGCCATCATGTTCGCGAAGGCTTGGCCCACGGGGCCGTCGGTGCGGCCGATCAGAATTTCGGGCATCGCGTCGGTGAACTGGCCGTCGGCGGCGAGGACGGTGGCTTCACCGGCGTGAAACAGATAGTTCTTGCTCATGGCTTGGATTCCAAAGTGAATGGGGTTCAGGTGGTGCAGATCAGCTCGCCCTTGCCACCGGCGGCGAGATCACCGAATTGGCGGCGGATCGCGCGTGCAGGCAGGTCGGCAAACGGCCCGCCGTGACGGGCCAGATCGCGCGACAGCAGTTGCCACAAGACCAGCGCGTCGGCCGTGGCCGGGACGAAGGTGCTGGAAACGTCGGGAGCCGCATTGGTTTTCGCAAACACCACGCTGCCGCGCCGCATGCCGTAGCCGACGTGCCGGCCCGCCGAGCCGCCGATGGCAATGGTGCCCGCGACCATGCGCGACGCAAGAAAGTCGCCCGCATCGCCGAACACCAGCGCGCTGCCGCGCCGCATGCGGTCGCCGAAGCGCGCACCGGCGTTGCCGCGGACGACGAAGGTGCCGCCGCGCATGCCGTCCATGCTGCCCGGCAAGGTGCTGGCAGCGAAATCGCCGACATCACCGGCGATCGTCAACAACCCGCCCGACATCTCGCACGCTGCCAATGCACCGGCGCTGCCCGCGACGTGTATGTCACCTGCGCTCATTGCGCCGCCGGCGTAGTCGCCCACATTGCCATCGACGCGAATGGTTCCGCCGCTCATCTGCCAGCCGATGCGGTCGAAGCGCGACAGGTCGCCGATCAACTGGACGCTGCCTCGCGCCTTTGGGGAGAGGGAGTCAGAACGAGCCACCTTGAACAACTCGGCCAAAGGCACGATTCGGGTGCCATGCGCAACCGTCAGCCGTTCAATCTCGGCCACCGACAGCGCGGCCAGCACAGTCGGAGTGATGCCACGCAGATCGACCCGCAGCGCGGGCGCCTGCTTCAACGTCAGCGTGATGACGCCGCTCATGGCGTGGCGCCTTCCGCGCCCTGCCCCAACAGCTTGTGCAGATGAAAGTGATACGGCCCGAGCTTGCCGCCGTAATTGCCGGCCGAGATGCGCAGCAGGCCACCGGCCGCGCCTATCGCGATGGCCGCATCCATGCCCGCACGCATCGCCGCGCCGACTGCCGTGTCGGTCAAGCCGTCGATCACGATCTCCATCACGCAGCGCGTCTCCGGGGTCAACTCGGTTTTCGCGGCGAGGCCGACCAGGCTCGGGCAGAACGCATCATTGGTCGACGCGCTGAGCGCCGGGTACTTGCTGCCGACCTTCGAGCCCGAGCGAACCACGCCGCCGGGGAACGGCATGATCACGTCGGGCAGCTGCTTCATCGCGAGCACGGCGGCCTCGGCCACCGCCAGCGCGGCATCGGTGTCGCGCGCCAGCAGCAGCAGGTTGCCACCGCCGACCGCCTTGGTCACGCAGGTGGTTTCCTGCGCGACGAACTCGCCGTCCATCACCGGGATCCGCCAGAAACGGGCACCAGCGATCATTTTCGATATCTGCCAGCCGTCGCCGAAGAAGCGCAGGTTCTTGCCGAGCGCAATGCGGTCGATCACGTCGGGGCCGTCAGCGATGCCCGCGTAGACGGCCGTCGTCGGGCAGGTCAGCACGCACTGGCCGACGCGCCGTTCGAGCTGCTTGGCGAGTTCCTTGCCCGACATCGAGAACAGCAGCACGCTGACGCCGGGTCGGCCATCGGGCGTTTCGCTGGCGTCGAGTTCGCGCTCGACACCGGCCTCGCAGCCGCAGCCGATCACCGAGGTGGCGAAGCCGGTGGTGGCCGCCGCTGCATGGCGCGCCCAGGTGAGGTTGTGCGCGGTGATGACGATGCGGGTGGCCTTCATCGCAAAGGCTTCGGCGAAGGTGTCATCGATGGTCACGCCGTTGATGACGGACGGAGCCTTCGCGGTGTCGACCGCAGGCGCGCTCACGTCGTGGCCCCTTCGAAGCACTCGACCGGCAACAGCCGCCCGCCGTTGCAGCAGCTGCACAGTTCGTCGTGGCTGATCGTCAGGTGGTCGAAGTTGACCGAGCCGTGCGCCGCGAGGTGCTTGCGCAAGGTCTTCTCGATGCTGCGGTCGTAGTCGGGCTCGACGAAGTGCGTGCCGCCGGTCGGCACCGCGACGATGCGACCGGCGCGCGAGACCAGCGTGCCGTCCTTGAACACGTACTCGGGCGTGGTGAACATTGCCTCGCGGTCGGCGTTATCGCGATACACCGCGATGTCGGCCGCCGCGCCCGCGCCGAGGTGCCCGCGATCCCGCATGCCCAGCAGCCGCGCCGGGCCGGCCCGTGTCATCACCGCGATCTCGAAGAGCGACAACTCGCGCGTGATCGAGCGCAGCGCCGAGCCCGCCGCGATATCGGGATGCAGCTTTGCCACCTGCTCGTCGCGGAAACTGCGGTCCATCAGCAGCCGGATCAGGTGCGGGTAGCAGGTGAACGGCCCGCCGTTCGGGTGATCGGTGGTCAGCACGACACGCCACGGGTCGTCGACCAGCAAAAAAATCTCCAGCCCCAGCGACCACTGCAGCGCGTTGACGTAGCTTTGCTCGCGGTACTTGAACGGCACGACACCGCAGCCGGCATCGCATTCGATGTCGGCGCCGATCCACTTGCGCGGCGTGCCCAGGTCGGCGTTCGCGTGCTGGCGCATCGTGTCGCCCGACGCGGTGACGGTCTGGCCGAACATGATCTGGCCGACGTCGATGCTGATGTTCTTGTTGGCGTTGACGGCCTCGGCCAACTGCAGTGCCGCCGACGAAAACTTCTTCGGCCCCTCGGTGCCGTAGGCGTGGAACTGGATGTGCGTCAGGTGGCCCGGCAAGCCGTCGAGCGCGGCGATGGTGTCGAGCGTGGACTGGATGTTGCCCGCCACGCCGAGGTTGCTGCCGTGGATGTGCAGCGGGTGCGGCACGCCGAGCTCGCCCAAGGCCCGAGCCAAGGTGTGCACGACCTGGCGCGGCGTCACCTGCCAGTGGGTGTGCGGCTCGTTGACATCGAGCTTGCGCTGGTTGAACTTGAAGGCCGAGATGCCGGCCGGGTTGACCACCTTGACGCCCAGCGCCTTCGACGCGTGAATCGTCCAGCCCATGTAGTCGCGGATCTGCTGGTGGTCGCGCCCTTCGGCCAACATCTGCAAAAACAGCTCGTCGTTGCCCAGCATCACGTAGGCGCCGTGGTCGAGGATCGGTACGTCGCCCATTTCCATGTGGGCGTGCCGCGCGTTGGCCGACACCATCGCGGGCTCGAACGCGGCCGTGTAGCCCATCTCTACGTAGCGGTAGCCGGTGGCCAGCGTGCCGGGCGCGCAGTGGCCGCAGGAGGCCAGGTCCAGCGCAGGGCCGGCGTGCGCGGCCGTGGTCTCCAGCCATTGCTGCGGTGTGCGGTGGATGCGGTGGTCCTCGGGCAGCAGCATGCGCGCCAGGTTGACCTTGCCGCCACCGATGTGCGAGTGCA
>JANMTL010000233.1:0-4690 GCA_031390425.1 Rhizobacter sp. | reverse complement strand
CCTTGCCGACCGCTCGCACTTTGATGAGCATCAGTTCGCGCTCGGTGTAGGCGCCTTCGGTCAGATCGACCACCTTCACGACCTCGATCAGGCGGTTCAGATGCTTGGTGATCTGCTCGATCACGTCGTCCGAGCCGGTGGTGACGATGGTCATGCGCGACAGCGACGGGTCTTCGGTGGTGGCGACCGTCAGGCTTTCGATGTTGTAGCCGCGGGCCGAAAAGAGACCCACCACCCGAGAGAGTGCGCCGGCCTCGTTTTCGAGCAGCAAGGCAATGATGTGTTTCATGTGCGGTGTCGGCTCGCTGTCGGGTGCCAGGCAGCGGTGGCAGCCAGGGGCCTCGGCGAAACCTGATGTAGTTTCGGAATGGCGTGGGATGCGGATGCAAGGCGTCGTTCGTCCGCGTGTCGGCTGGCGCGGTAACGCCAGCGTCGCGTCGGCGTTCAGCGCGTCACAGGTCTTCCGATCCCAGCAGCATCTCGCTGATGCCCTTGCCGGCCTTGACCATCGGCCAGACGTTTTCTTCCTGATCGGTGCGGATGTCGAGGAACACCGTTCGATCTTTCAAACGGATGGCTTCGCGCAGCGCGCCTTCCACGTCAGACGGCTTCTCGACCTTGATGCCGACGTGTCCGTAGGCCTCGGCCAGCTTCACGAAATCGGGCAGCGCGTCCATGTAGCTGTGCGAATAGCGGCCGCCGTAATCGAGCTGCTGCCACTGCCGCACCATGCCGAGGTACCGGTTGTTCAGCGAGATCACCTTGACCGCCGTGTTGTATTGCAGGCAGGTCGACAGCTCCTGGATGCACATCTGGATCGAACCTTCGCCGGTGACGCAGAACACATCGGCGTCGGGTTTCGCCAGCTTGATGCCCATCGCATACGGCAGGCCGACTCCCATCGTGCCGAGCCCGCCCGAATTGATCCAGCGACGCGGCTCCTCGAAGCGGTAGTACTGCGCGGCCCACATCTGGTGCTGGCCGACGTCGGAGGTGATGTATGCGTCGCTGTCCTTGGTCAGTTCCCACAGTTTTTCGATCACGTACTGCGGCTTGATGACGACGTCGCTGTGGGTGTACTTCAGGCACTCGCGCTTGCGCCAGTCGGCGATCTGCGACCACCAGGCTCCGAGCGCGTTGGCGTCCGGGCGGGCCTGCGCTTCCTTGATCTGCGCGATCAATTCCTGCAGCACTTCCTTCACATCACCGACGATCGGGATGTCGACCTTGACGCGCTTCGAGATCGACGACGGGTCGATGTCGATATGGACGATCTTGCGTTCGACCGACGCGAAGTGCGCCGGGTTGCCGATCACGCGGTCGTCGAACCGCGCGCCGACCGCCAACAACACGTCGCAGTTCTGCATCGTCATGTTGGCTTCGTAGGTGCCGTGCATGCCCAGCATGCCGAGAAACTTCGGATCGCTCGACGGATAAGCGCCCAAGCCCATCAACGTGTTGGTGCAGGGGAAGCCGAGCAGATTGACCAGCTCTCGCAACTCGGCCGATGCGTTGCCCAGAATCACGCCGCCGCCGCTGTAGATGTAGGGGCGCTTCGCCGCCAGCAGCAGATGAACGGCCTTGCGGATTTGTCCGGCGTGGCCCTTGCGAACTGGGCTGTACGAGCGCATTTCCAACGTGGCCGGGTACGAAAACGGCGTTGTTTTCTGCGACACGTCTTTCGGAATGTCGACCACCACCGGGCCCGGTCGTCCGGTGCGCGCGATGTGAAACGCCTTCTTCAAGGTCAGCGCCAGATCGCGCACGTCCTTGACCAAAAAGTTGTGCTTCACGATCGGGCGCGTGATGCCGACGGTGTCGCATTCCTGGAAGGCATCGAGGCCGATCGCTGGCGTTGGAACCTGCCCGGTGATGATCACCATCGGGATGCTGTCCATGTAGGCCGTCGCGATCCCGGTGATCGCATTGGTGACGCCGGGGCCGGAGGTGACCAGGGCCACGCCGACCTCACCGGTGGCGCGCGCATAGCCATCGGCAGCATGCACGGCCGCCTGCTCGTGGCGCACTAACACATGCTCAATGGTATTTTGCTTGTACAGCGCGTCATAGATGTACAGCACGGCACCGCCCGGATAGCCCCACAGATACTTCACGTTCTCCGCCTGCAGGCAGCGAACCAGGATCTCGGAGCCATTCGGATCGGCGGCGGGGGAGAGCGGTGCAGTCGGCGCCGAGGCGGCGCGCTTGATTTCAGCGTCAGACATGTCCATGGTGAACCTTTGCGATTTTCTCTAACGAAAAACCATCGGTACGCCTTTCCGCACTCTTGTGGAGCGGGTGTGGCGCCTGCGGGGTCACCCGGCTGGTGGCTCAGGTCGAGCGCACCGGGTGTGATCCGTCGGTTGTGCAACCCGCGATTATGGCACCCGGTTGAAATCGGTGGCGTGCGGCGTGCTGCCCAGACTGGTGCGGTGAGATACTCGGCGGTTGCTCGACTCGCCCCGTGATGAGGCGCTTTTTGCCTTGGCTTCCGAACAAGAACTGTCCGACTTTCTCAAAAGCGTCGAGAAGCGCGCCTTCAAGCGAGCGGTCTATGCCGTGCGTGACGATGATGCCGCACTCGACATCGTGCAAGAAGCGATGATCAAGCTGTCAGAGAAGTACGCAGATCGCCCGTCGGCCGAGTTGGCCCCGCTGTTTCAGCGCATTTTGTCGAACGCGACGATGGACTGGTTTCGGCGCCAGAAGGTGCGCGGGGCGCTGTTCCGGAATTTTTCCGACTTCGAACCTGCGGGCGGCGATGGAGACTTCGACATTCTTGAAACGCTTGAGGCGCTGGTCGGCAGCGCGGCGGCTGAAAGTGCCTCGGACACGGTCTCCCGGGAGCAGATACTGCTCGTGATCGAAGTGGAAATCGGACAGCTGCCCACGCGTCAACGCGAAGCGTTTCTGCTGCGTTACTGGGAAGAGTTGGATGTCGCCGAGACCGCTCTGGTCATGGGGTGTTCCCAAGGAAGCGTCAAAACGCATTGCTCGCGCGCCGTGCATGCGCTGGCCAAGGGCCTCAAGGCAAAAGGAATCGCTCCATGAATGTCGTTGAAAACCTCACACCGATTCGGGCTGACGCGCTCGAAACGCGCTTTGGTCTGCGACTCGCCTCCCGCCTGAGCGAAAGCGCCGATCGACTGCCCCACGACGTGACAGAGCGTCTGCGCCACGCCCGCAACAGCGCCCTGGCACGTCGACTCGCTGCCGCGTCGGCGCCAGTCGACGCGACGACCGTCGTTTTTTCGTCCGCCACCACGCTGTCGTTCGGGTCCGGCGCGTCGCGCGGGTCGTCGTGGTGGACGTCTTTGAGCGCGCTCGTTCCTTTGGCGGCGCTGGTGGGCGGGCTCTACCTGATCGGGCATTTCCACGTTCAGGAGCAAATCGCGGCTGCCGCCGAAATCGATGCGGTCCTGTTGTCGGACGATCTCCCGCCGGCGGCCTACAGCGATCCGGGATTCGTCGAATTCCTCAAGACAGCGCGAGACTGAGCTGTCCGGGCATGTCGCGCGCGTTCGATTTGTCGCTTCACCAGAACCCGATCGAGGCGGCTCGGCGTTTCGTCATGATCGGTGTGGCGCTGTGCACCGCATGGGTGTTCACCGAACCGCGTGCGGCGCCCCCGGTGCCGATCCAGGTTCAGGTGCAGTCTGCCGCCACCAACACCGAGCGGGCACCGACCTGGTCGAGCTTGTCGGCCGGTCAACGGTCTGCGTTGAAACCGCTGGAGGGCGACTGGCGCAGCATCGGCCCGGATCACAAGAAAAAATGGCTGGAAATTGCGGCGCAGTTTCCGACCATGTCCGCCGACGAACGCCTGCGCATTCAGGCGCGGATGACCGAGTGGGCCACGCTGACCCCGCAACAACGTGGGACGACGCGCTTTCAGTTCAAGCAAGCCCAGCAATGGGCGCCGTCGAACCGGGCGGCCCGGTGGGAGGCTTATCAAGCCCTGCCGGAAGCGGAACGAAAACAACTCGCCTCACGCGCAGAGCCCGGGGTGACCAACGCTGCGGCGCTGCGTCGGGCACGTTCGGCGGATACGCGCGACGGAAGTCCCTCGGGCGTGCAAGCCAAGTCGAATGTGGTCGCTGCGCCGGACGCCCGCCGCCCGGTCCGCTCGGTCGCGCCCACGCTGGTGCAGGCACCGACCGGCGCCACAACCACGCTGATCTCGAAACGCCCGACGCCGCCCGTTCACGAGCAGACGGGGTTGCCGAAGATCACCGCATCGCCGAATTTCGTGAACCCGGCGACGCTGCTGCCCCGGCGCGGCCCGCAGGGCGCTGCGGTGATCGCGACCGGTGCTTCAGCGCCGCTGGCTCGCCCGTGACGTGGGCATGACGAGCCGCACCGCGAATCCCCTGCCGTCGTCGGTTGTCCAGGCGCCCAGTTTGCGGCGGCGCATGGCCTGCTTCGCCTACGAAGGCATGATCCTGTTCGGCATCGGGCTCATTCCCGGGGCCATCGGCGCGCTGTTCGTTGCCTTGACCGGTCAAGCGCATCCGCTGCAAAGCGACAGCGCGTTGCGCGTCATCGCTTTCGCGGTCTACGGCGTGTACTTCACCTATTTCTGGTCGCGACGTGGGCAAACGCTGCCGATGCAGACCTGGCACATCAAGGTCGTGACGACCTCGGGCGACAAGCTCAGCCAGCCGCGTGCGCTGGCGCGCTACTTGGCTGC
>JANMTL010000228.1:0-3802 GCA_031390425.1 Rhizobacter sp. | reverse complement strand
CGCTACGATGCGCGTCCTAGGCTAAACCCTGATCCGCGTCACCCGGTGTCCCTGGTGCCGGATCCTGAGCTGCTGACACCTCCACACACTTCAAGGGACACCCGGCATGAGCCAGATCCATTTCATCGGCGGCGAAAAAGGCGGCGTGGGCAAGTCGCTCGTGTCGCGCCTCGTCGCGCAGTACCTGATCGACCAGGAACTGCCGTTCCTCGGCTTCGACACCGACCGCTCGCACGGCGCGCTGCTGCGCTTTTACGCCGGTTTCGCGTCGCCGGTGCTGATCGACCGCTACGAAGCGCTCGATTCGATCATCGAGGCCGCCGTCGATCAACCCGATCGCCGCATCCTGGTCGATCTGGCCGCGCAGACGCACGACCCGCTGGTCCAGTGGATGGACGAATCCGGCGTGCTCGACATGGCGGCCGAATCGGGCTTCACGATCACCTACTGGCATGTGATGGACGCCGGCCGCGACTCGGTCGATTTGCTGAAGAAGCTGCTCGATCGCTTCGGCGCGCGGCTCAACTACGTGCTGGTGCGCAACCAGATGCGCGGCGACGACTTCGGCATGCTGGAGCAGTCGGGCGAGCAGGAACGCGCGCTCGGCTTCGGTGCTCGCGTGGTGACCATCAAGCACCTGAACGATGCGGTCATCCAGAAAATAGATGCGTCGAGCAGCAGCTTCTGGGCAGCGCAGCACGACGCAGACAAGTCCCGCACCGGTCTCGGCATGATGGACCGCCAGCGGCTGAAGATGTGGTTGCGCGACGCGTATCAGCAGATCGACGCGGCGCAGGTCTAATGTGCTGGAGTCTGAGGACGAATGCAGACGGTCGCTGTCATCAAGGAATAGCAGGGTGGCGCTTTAATCTCTTGCAGTGATCAAGAACTCAAGAAAGCAACGGCCTCGGATGAAGCTCATTAACACTCTTTTTTCGGCGTTGATCGGTGCGCATTGCGTTGCGAATGCATCTCCCGTTGTCGATGCGGGCACAGTCACTTGTTCCGGAAGTCAAACCTCGTCTTTCTCGGATGGAGTTGCATTGGCTTGCTCCGGCGATTTTTCGTTCGTCGGTGGCTTGATCAGCTCGGACTCAAAGATCAGCATCTCAGCTGAAGGCTCATTGAGATTCTTTGACATCCGTCTGTCTGCGCCACAAATTAGCTTGTCGGCGGGGACGGGCATCGGCTCGAGCGGCAGAACTTTTTTCGACACCAGCGGCGGGAATGACGGATCTGCACCGGTCGTCGGATCATGGCCAGGCGGAAGACTGTTGATCGCTGGAGAGTCAATTGAAGATACAGGGGGCGGCACCACCATTAACCCACCGCCCGGTGCGTTCACACCGATTGGCGGCAACCCTGTAATTGAAATTTCGCCCAGCGCCGTACCGTTTCCACCCAGTTCGATTCTGATGCTCGCTGGCTTGGCCTGCATGGTGGCCTTGAGGCGGCTTGACGGGTCAAGTCGTATTTAAGGCGTCGGGGTCTGAAAGCGCGCAAGCACGCAGTTGATTCAGGGAATCGGCGTCAGCTTCGCCACCGACAGCGCCAGCCACTTCATGCCGTGGCGGCCGAAGTTGACCTGGGCGCGCGCGTCGTCGCCACTGCCTTCGAGTGTGACGATCACGCCCTCGCCGAACTTGGTGTGGAAGACGCTCTGGCCTGATTTCAATCCGTGCGACGGCGCTTTCGGGATCACCGACGGCGCTGCGGTTTCGACCCGCCCTGCCCCAACGATTGATCCCAGCCCCGAGCCTCGGGCCCACGCGGCCTGATAGTCCCGCGCGAAGCCCGAACCGAAAGCCTGGTTGCGCGGCGTGATCCACTTCAGCGACGCTTCGGGCAGCTCGTCGAAGAAGCGGCTCTTGATGTTGTAGCGGGTCTGGCCGTGCAGCATGCGTGTCTGGCTGCAGCTCAGGTACAGCCGCTTGCGCGCGCGGGTGATCGCCACGTACATCAGCCGCCGTTCTTCTTCCAGCCCGTCGAGGTCGGACACGCTGTTTTCGTGCGGGAACAGGCCTTCTTCCAGGCCGGTGATGAACACCGCATCGAACTCCAGGCCCTTGGCCGCGTGCACCGTCATCAACTGGATCGCGTCCTGCCCGGCCTGCGCCTGGTTGTCACCGGCTTCGAGCGAGGCGTGCGTCAGGAACGCGGCCAGGGGCGACATGATCTCGCCGGTTTCGGCGTCGGGCGTGGTGATCAGCGACGCGATGCCGCCGACGGATTCGAGCGATGGCGGGGTCGCTTCGACGCCCAATCCCGACAACACCTTCGTCAATTCCGCATCGGCAGCCAACGGCACCGGCGTGCCGAACTCATCGACCGGCAGCGCCACCGCGTCTTTGCCGAAGCCTTCCTGCGTGACGAAGGCTTCGGCCGCGTTGACCAGCTCATCCAGGTTTTCCAGCCGGTCCTGGCCTTCCTTGTCGGTGCGGTAGAAATCGACCAGGTTAGATGCCTTCAGCATGTGCTCGATGATCTCGCGCAGCGTCAGCCCTCGCGTGGCCTCGCGCATCGCATCGACCTTGGTAACGAAGGCCTGTACGTTGCCGCCGCCCTTCCCTGCTACGGCACCCACGCTTTGATACAGGCTGCGCCCGCTGGCACGCGCCGCGTCCTGCAGCAGCTCGATGGTGCGCGCGCCGATGCCGCGGGTGGGGAAGTTGACCACGCGCAAAAAGCTGGTGTCGTCGTTCGGGTTCTCGATCAGCCGCAGATAACTCAGCGCGTGCTTTACCTCGGCTCGCTCGAAGAAGCGCAGGCCGCCGTAGACCTTGTACGGGATGCTGGCGTTGAACAGTGCGCTTTCCAGCACGCGGCTTTGCGCGTTGCTGCGGTACAGCAGCGCGATGTCGCGGCGCGGGATGCCGTCGCGGTGCAGTTGCTGCGCTTCTTCGATGAACCACTGCGCTTCGGCGAAATCGCTGGTCGCCTCGAACACACGCACTTGCTCCCCCGGTCCGGCCTCGGTACGCAGGTTCTTGCCCAGACGGCGCGAGTTGCGAGAAATCAGCTCATTCGCTGCATCGAGGATGTGCCCGTAGCTGCGGTAATTGCGCTCCAGCTTGATGACCTGCTGCACCTTGAACTCGCGCTCGAAGTCGGCCATGTTGCCGACCTGCGCACCGCGAAAGGCGTAGATGCTCTGGTCGTCGTCACCGACCGCCAGCACGGCGGTTCCGTTCGGCCCCGGCGGGCCGGCGAACATCTTCAGCCAGGCGTATTGCAGCCGGTTGGTGTCCTGGAACTCGTCGACCAGGATGTGGCGAAAGCGGCGCTGGTAGTGTTCACGCAAGCTCGCGTTGTCGCGCATCAGCTCGTAGGTGCGCAGCATCAGCTCGGCGAAATCGACGACGCCCTCGCGCTGGCACTGCTCTTCATACGCCTGGTACACCTGCACCAGCACGCGGCTTTGTTCGTCGCGCACGTCCACGTCTTTCGGACGCAAGCCTTCTTCCTTCTGCCCGGCGATGAACCAGGTGGTCGTCTTCGGCACGAAGCGTTCTTCGTCGAGCTTCATCGCCTTGATGACGCGTTTGACCGCCGACAACTGATCGGCCGAATCGAGGATCTGAAAACCCTGCGGCAGCGCAGCCAGCTTCCAGTGCGCGCGCAGAAAGCGGTTGCACAGCCCGTGAAAGGTGCCGACCCACATGCCGCGCACCGGCACCGGCAGCATCGCCGACAGCCGCGTCAGCATTTCCTTTGCCGCCTTGTTGGTGAAGGTGACTGCCAGCACGCCGCCGGGCGAGAGTTGCCCGGTCTGGATCAGCCACGCGATGCGCGTCGTCAGCAC
>JANMTL010000175.1:0-6285 GCA_031390425.1 Rhizobacter sp. | reverse complement strand
GTCATGGTCATCGCGGCCGTGGTGGTGCTGATCGACTACCGCCGCGTGGTCGTGATCTTCTCGCCGCCCCCCGGCGCCGCCCCCCTCGAAGAACGCATCGCCGACGGTCAGCGCAGTTGGTTCTTTGCTCACCATGCCGATTACGCCGCAGCCACCACCGCCGAGCGGCCGGCCGATGTGATGGCCGCCTTCAAGCGCGCGCCGCACCACTTGCTCGACACGCGGCTGATGATCGCCTGGGCTCAGGCGTTGGCTCAAAGCGGCGATGTCGATCGGGCGCGCTACCTCGCTGCGCGCCTGCGCGAGTTTCGCAATCCGAATTCGGACGACTTCTTTGCGCCTTGCGCCGACGCGGCCTTGCAGCCGAAGCCGTTCCAGTGCGACGCGCCCAAGCGGCTCTACTCCTGGCGCGATTTCAGGTAGCGGGCTGCGATTCCCCGGCCTTCCAATGGCCCGATTTACCGCCGCGCTTTTCGATCAATCGCACGTTCTCGATCACCATGCCGCGGTCGGCGGCCTTGCACATGTCGTAGATGGTGAGCAGGCCGATCTGCACGGCGGTCAGCGCTTCCATTTCGACGCCGGTGCGGCCCCGGGTTTCGACCTGCGCGGTGCAGGTGATGCGGCCGGTTGCGCGATCGATCGCGAAATCGACCGCCACGCGAGTGATCGGCAGCGGGTGGCACAGCGGGATCAACTCGGCGGTGCGCTTGGCGGCCTGGATGGCGGCGATGCGCGCCACGCCGAGCACATCGCCTTTCTTGGCCTGACCGCCCTCGATGAGCGCCAGCGTGGCGGGCAGCATGCGGATTTCGCCGCTGGCACGCGCAACGCGGTGGGTTTCGGCCTTGTCCGACACGTCGACCATGTGCGCCTGGCCGGTCGCATCGAAATGCGTCAACGGCGATGGCGACGTGGGCGTCGCTGAGGAGTCGTCGGCGGGTGCGGTCATGATGTGAAAACAAAGCAGCAAAGTCAGGCTGGCATCATAGTGAGCGAGCGAGTTGTCTTGCAGCGACCCACCGGGCCCACAGCGACGCCTTTGAACTCGCCCGCGTGCAGGCAGTCCCACGGTTCATCTGCTGCGAAAGCCCCCTTGACTCACACCCCTTCATCTCCGCGCGGCGCCCCGTCAGCGTCGCGTTGTGCGCGTCAGAGCGCCACATCGGCTGCCACTGGGCACGCGTCGCGGCCGCTGCTGCGCAGGCTGGTGGTCGGCCTGCTCAGCGTGTCGCTGGTCGGCAGCGTGCTGGCACCATCGGCGCGGGCCCAGGTGAACCTGCCTGCACTCGGTGACACGTCCTCCGAGGACTTCAGTCTCGGCACCGAGCGCCACCTCGGCGACGCGATCATGCGCGACATCCGGCGCGACCCGGCGTACCTCGACGACCCGATCCTGCTGGAGTACCTGCAGACGCTGTGGCAGCCGCTGCTGGCCGCCGCCCGGCGCAGCGGCGACATCGGCGACGACCTGAGCCAGCGTTTGACGTACGAACCCTTTTTGCTGCGCGATCGCAGCGTCAACGCCTTCGCGCTGCCGGGCGGCTACGTCGGCGTGCACCTGGGCCTGATGGCAATCACCACGACCCGCGACGAGCTGGCATCGGTGTTGGCGCACGAGATGACGCACATCAACCAGCGCCACATCGCCCGCGGCTTTGCCAACAGCAAGAAGCAGTCGTTGATCAGCGCTGCGGCGCTGATCATCGGCGTGCTCGCGGCATCGCGTTCGGGCGGCGGCGACGCGGCCAATGCGCTGATCACCGGCGGGCAGGCTGTCGGCATCCAGGGGCAGTTGAATTTCTCGCGCGACATGGAACGCGAGGCTGACCGAATCGGCTCGGTGATGATGGCCAGCGCCGGTTTTCAGCCTTCGGGCATGGCGGCGATGTTCGAGCGCCTGCAGCAGTCTTCGCGCCTCAACGACAGCGGCGGCTACCCGTACCTGCGCAGCCACCCGCTGACCACCGAGCGCATCGGCGAAGCGCGGGCGCGGCTCGGCACCGCGGGCCTCACGTCGACGATCCCGCGGGTCAATTCGCCGGCGACCGCGCTCGAGCACCGCGCGGCACTGGCCCGCGCCCGGGTGCTGATGGACACGCGGGTCGACGCACTGCGCCGCTGGCAGGCGCTCGACGGCGAAGGCAGCGCTGAGAGCGCGACGGTGGGCGAACGCTATGCCGACGCCTGTTCGAGTGCGCTGGCGTCCAGCCTGCTGCGCGACTGGGCGCGCGCCGATGCAGCGATGAGGAAGGCGCTGGAGTTGGCGCAGGGCAGCGCCACGGCGGTGGCGTCGATGGCCGAGGTGGCTGAAACCCTGGCGCTGTCGCAGCGCGACCCGCGCGCCGAGCGTGCCGTGACGCTGCTGAGGGTGGAGTCGCTGTTGCTGCGCGGTGAAGCCGCGCAGGCGCACGCGACGCTGGCCCCGCTGACCCAGACCATCGGACCGCTGGTGCCCGACATCACCACCACCTCGCGTCCGGTGATGCTGCTGGCCGCGCAGATCGCCTTGGTCCCCGGAAGCGTCAAGGACGACAGCGCGCTGCGGTTGAGCTCGGAGCAACTGCAAACCTGGGTGGCGCGCTATCCGAGCGACGCGGAGGTCTGGTCGATGCTGGGACGCCTTTCGGCGCAACTCGGCTGGGGCCTGCGCTCGCTGCGTGCGCAGGCCGAGTCGCGTTACGCGTCGGGCGACCTGCCCGGTGCCATCGACCGACTGAAGGCCGGCCAGCGTCTGGCCCGCAGCGGCAACACCGCAGTCGACTTCGTCGAGTCCTCGGTCATCGATTCGCGGCTGCGCACGATTGAAGCGCGACGCAAGCAACTGCTGACCGAATCACTGGGCTACCAGTAACGGCCCACTCAGGACTTCGACGCGAACAGCCGCTCCATGGCCACGTCGATCACCATGCCGCACAGGCTGTAGATCAGCGAGCCGATCAGCGCTGCGACGAAGCCGGTGACGTTGAAGCCGGGCAGCAGGTTCGCGGCGAAATAGAACATCAGCGCGTTGATCACGAACAGGAACAAACCCAGCGTGACCAAGGTGACTGGCAGCGTCAGCAGCACCAGCACCGGCCGCAGCAGTGTGTTGAGCAGCCCGAGCACGAAGGCGGCGATCATGGCCGAGCCGAAGCTCTGCACCGAGACGCCGGGATACAGGTACGCCACCAACAGCAAGGCGGCGGCGAGCAAGAGCCAGCGGACGACGATTTTCATGGGCGGAGAATAACCCGCGTCGCGGCGCCGACCGCGTCAGCGCCGCGTGCCGCCGCGGTCCGTGTGCGGTGGTTTGAGCTCTGCGCGCCGCCGGAAACGAAGCGGGACGTGACTCAGACACGACAAACGGGGCGCGAAGCCGCAAGAATGCGTGTTTCTCCAGTGAAACGTGCTTCTCAATGCACAGGGCAGGCAGTACGATCGGCAGCGCACGAAAGCTGAGATGACGAGGGCTCATGCGGTTCTCCACCAGCCCGGCACATCAACCCCTTATTTGATGGAGAAATTCAAAATGGCAACTGCGAAGAAGGCTCCGGCCAAAACGGCTCCGGCGAAGAAAGCGGCACCCGCAAAGAAGGCCGTCGTCGCGAAGACGGTGTCGGCCAAGTCTGCGGTCACCAAGACCGCAGCTCCCGCGAAGAAGCGCTCGCCGAATGCCGCGTTCATGAAGGCAGTCACGCCGAGTCCGCAACTGGCGGCGATCATCGGTTCGACCCCGATGCCACGCACCGAAGTGACGAAAAAGCTGTGGGAGTACATCAAGGCGCACAAGCTGCAAGACGCCGCCAAGAGGACGAACATCAACGCCGATGCCAAGCTGAAGGAAATCTTCAAAAAGCCTCAAGTTTCGATGTTCGAGATGACCAAGCTGGTCAGCGCTCACCTGAGCTGAGCCTTTTCGGGTCAGGCGGTGCGCAAGCGCCGATCAACGAAAAAGCCGACGCATCACGTCGGCTTTTTTCTTGTGTGCAGCAGCGTCGCGCTGCATCGTGTTCAGCCGCGAGCGAGCCGGCGCTGCACGAAATCCAGCCGGTCCTGCCCCCAGAAAATCTCGCCGTCTATCACGTAGCTGGGCGCGCCGAACACGCCGGCTTTGATCGCCAGTGCCGAGTCGGCTTCATAGCGGGCATGCGCCGATTGCGAGTACGCGTCGTCGAGCCGCCGCGCCGGCAAACCCAGTTGCGCCAACATCGACGTCAGCACATTCGCATCGGCCGTGTTCACGTCATCGACCCACACGCCGCGCAGCACCGCCGCGGTGATCGCCAGCGCAGCCTCGGTGCCATCGAGCATGTCGACCGCGACGATGAGCCGCGCCGCGTCGTCGCCGGAGACCGGAAAGTATTTCGGCTGCACATTGATCGGTTGTTCGAGCGCCCGGCTGAAACGCTTCAACTCGACCAGGCGATAGGCCTGACGCTGTGGCGCACGCTTCGACAAAGGCAGGCCGCCGCTCACCGGGAACACCTTGCCGCCCAGATCGACCGGCAGCACCCGAACCGTCGCCTGCGCCGCCTTGGCGATCTCGCAAAAACGCGCGTGACCGAGGTACGTCCAGGGCGACTGCGGCGACAGGTAGTAGTCGATCGTCAGACTCATGTCGGCTCCACAAAGCAAGGAGGCGCAGTCTAGCCAGTTGCGATGACCGTGCCCGTGTGTCAGCCGTCGAGCTGCTTCTGAAACACCAGCCCCGCGTGCTCGCGCAGCGCGTGGAACTTGATCTTCGGCCAGTTGGCTTCGATGGCGCGCAACTCGGGGGCGTACTCGACCAGCACGGTCGGCGCATCGACCGCGTCGTAGGCCACGCGGTGCGAGTTGCCGTCGATGAAGCGCTTGAGCTCGCGCTCGTCGGCCGCCACGCCGTCGCCGGTGTCACAAGTGACCCAGCGCGCCACCTGATAGCGGCTCGGCAGGATGCGCGCCTTGCAGCCGTACTCGTGTTCCAGCCGGTGCGCCACCACCTCGAACTGCAACTGCCCGACCGCACCGAGCAGCAGCACCGTGCCGCCGACCGGACGAAACACCTGGATCGCGCCTTCTTCGCCGAGCTGCGTCAGCCCGGCCTTCAACTGCTTGGTCTTCAGCGGGTCGGCCACCTCGACCGAGCGGAACATCTCCGGCGCGAAGAACGGCAGCCCGGTGAACTGCAGCGCCTCGCCTTCGGTCAGCGTGTCGCCGAGTTGCAGCACGCCGTGGTTGGGGATGCCGATGATGTCGCCGGCGTAAGCCTCATCCAGCAGCTCGCGGCGCTGGCTCAGAAAGCTCACCACCGTGTTCGGCCGCAACTCTTTGCCCGAGCGCACCACCTTCAGCCGCATGCCGCGCTCGAAGTGGCCCGAGGCCACGCGCAAGAACGCGATGCGGTCGCGGTGCGCCGGGTCCATGTTCGCCTGGATCTTGAACACCACGCCGGTGAACTTCGATTCGCCCGGCGTCACCACCCGCTGGATCGCGGCACGCTCGCCGGGCGGCGGCGCCAGGTCGACCAGCGCGTCGAGCACTTCGCGCACGCCGAAGTTGTTGACCGCAGAGCCGAAGAACATCGGCGTCTGATGTCCTTTCAAAAAGGCTTCGCGGTCGAACGGCGGCGCGGCATCGGTCAGCAGCTCGATCTCGCCGTGTGCCTGCGCGTACTGCAGGCCGAAGCGCTCGGCGTAGGCCGGGTTGTCCAGGCCGACCAGGATTTCATCGTTGTTGCTGCCCTTGCCACCCACGCGATCCTCACCGGCGCTGAAGACGCGCATCTGCTTTTCGCGCAGGTCCATCACGCCGTGGAAGGCCTTGCCCATGCCGACCGGCCAGGTGAAGGGCACGACCTCCATGCCGAGCTCGCGTTCGATCTCGTCCATCAGCACCAGCGGGTCTTTCACCTCGCGGTCCATCTTGTTGACGAAGGTCAGGATCGGCGTGTTGCGCGCGCGGCAAACCTGCAACAGCCGCCGCGTCTGCGGCTCGACGCCGTTGGCCGCGTCGATCACCATCAGCGCGGCGTCCACGGCGGTCAGCACGCGGTAGGTGTCCTCACTGAAATCCTGGTGGCCTGGCGTGTCGAGCAGGTTGATAACGCAGTCGCGGTATTCCATCTGCATCACGCTCGACGCGACCGAGATGCCGCGCTGCTTCTCGATCTCCATCCAGTCGGACGTGGCGTGGCGCGTCGCCTTGCGTGCTTTCACGCTGCCAGCGATCTGGATCGCGCCCGAGAACAGCAGCAATTTCTCGGTCAACGTGGTCTTGCCGGCGTCGGGGTGCGAAATGATCGCGAAGGTGCGGCGGCGCTTGACC
>JANMTL010000118.1:0-10298 GCA_031390425.1 Rhizobacter sp. | reverse complement strand
GTCGGCATGCCGAGCGAGCGCGCGTGCTTCAGCGCGGCCAGGGTGTCGGCAGTCTCGCCGCTCTGGCTGATCGTCACGACCAGGGTGCGCGGGTTCGGCACGCTGGTTCGGTAGCGGTACTCGCTGGCGATCTCGACACTGGTCGGAATGCCGGCGATGGCTTCGAGCCAGTACTTGGCGGTCGAGCCGCTGTAGTAGCTGGTGCCGCAGGCCAGGATCAGCACCGAATCGACGTCCTTGAACACGCTGAACGCGCCATCGCCGAACAGCTCGGGCGTGATGCCGGGCACGGCGTCGAGCGTGTCGGCGATCGCCTTCGGCTGCTCGAAAATTTCCTTTTGCATGTAGTGGCGGTACGGCCCGAGCTCGGCCGCGCCGCTGTGCGCGTGCACGGTGCGCACCTCGCGCTGCACCGGTTTGTAGCTGCCGTCGGCGCTGCGGTGCGTGATCCAGTGCTTGCCGAGCTGAATGTCGACCACATCGCCTTCTTCGAGGTAGACGATCTGATCGGTGACGCCCGCCAGCGCCATCGCATCGGAGGCCAGGAAGTTCTCGCCCGCGCCCACCCCGAGGATCAGCGGCGAACCCTCGCGCGCGCCGATCACTCGCTGCGGCTCGTCGCGGCAGAACACTGCGATGGCGTAGGCGCCGCGCAGCCGCAGCGTGGCGCGCTGCACCGCATCGAACAGGTCACCGTCGTAGAGGTGATCGACCAGGTGGGCGATCACCTCGGTATCGGTCTGGCTGTTGAACACGTAGCCGCGGCCGATCAGCTCGGCGCGCAGCTCGTCGTGGTTTTCGATGATGCCGTTGTGGACCAGCGCGATGCGACCGGCCTGTGAGGTGCCGCCGCTGACCGCGACCTGCGCGTCCGACACGCCCGGTCCACGGCTGAAGTGCGGGTGCGCGTTGTGCACCAGCGGCGCGCCGTGGGTGGCCCAGCGGGTGTGGGCGATGCCGGTGCCGCCCTGTACCTCGTCGCGCGCGACCTCGGCCTCGAGTTCGGCGACGCGCGAGGTGCTGCGTGCGCGGCGCAAGCCGCCCTGGTGCACCGCCACGCCACACGAGTCGTAACCCCGGTATTCGAGCCGTTTCAGGCCTTGGATCAGGATCGGGACGATGTTGCGGTGGCTGACGGCGCCGACGATTCCACACATGGGATGTTCCTTGATGTTCCGAACAAGGTCTGCATCCTAGAGAGCCCTCAAAGAATGAAGCGTGCAAACTTGGCGCTTTGGCGAAACAATCGTTCACACCCCAGGAACAGAGAAATTTTCAGCCGAAAATCTATTCATCATGGAATTTTCAATCTCTCTCGATGCGGCCGATCTGCGCATCCTGGATCAACTTCAGCGCGACGCTTCGTTGTCCAACCAAGATCTGGCGACCACCATCGGCACCTCGCCCGCCACCTGCTTGCGGCGCGTCAAGCGACTGGTGGACAGCGGCGTGATCGAGCGGCGCGTGGCGATCCTGTCGCCCCAACGGCTCGGCGCCGGGCTGAGCGCGTTCGCCGAAGTGAGCCTGGACCGGCAAGGCGCCGAGCACTTGGCCGCATTCGAAGCCCGCGCGGTGGCCGAGCCCACAGTGCAGCAATGCCACCGCGTGTCGTCCGGGCCCGATCTGATGTTGCTGTTGCAGGTCGCAGACATGGCGGCGTATCACGCACTGGTGCAGCGCCTGTTCACGCAAGACGCCAACGTGCGCAACGTGAAGACATTCTTCAGCGTGCACCGCGCCAAGTGCGATACCTCGATCCGGTTGCCCGCAGCGCCCGAGGCCGCCACCGAGCGCCAGGCTTGATCGAGCGCTCGACCCGACGCCTCACTGCTTGACGATGACCAGGCCCTTCAGGTACTCGCCCTCGGGGAAGGTGACCGTCATCGGGTGATCGGGCGCGGCGCCGGTACGGGCATGAATTTGTCCGTCGATGTCGGCATCGAGCCCCGCTCCGGCGACGATCTTGTGGAACAAATCGGCGCTGACGCCGCCCGAGCACGAGAAGGTGAACAGCAAGCCGCCGGGTTCCAGCAGCATGAACGCAAGGCGGTTGATGTCCTTGTAAGCACGCGCGGCGCGCTCGGCCTGAGCGGCGGTGGAAGCGAATTTCGGCGGATCGAGCACGATCGCGTCGAAGCGGCGGCCCGCATCGACGAAGCGGCGCAGCGTGGCGTTGACATCGGCATCGATCACGGTGTGGCGCGCCGCGTCGAACCCGTTCAGCGCCACATGCGCGGTGGCCTGTTCAAGAGCCGGGCCAGATGAATCGACGCTGGTCACCTCGAGCGCGCCACCGGCGAGCGCCGCCACGCTGAAACCGCCGGTGTAGCTGTAGCAGTTCAGCACCCGCTGCGCGCCGAAGTGCCGCACGCGGTCGGCGAACAGCTTGCGGCTGTCTCGCTGGTCGAGGTAGTAGCCGGTCTTGTGACCGCGCGCCACATCGACGGTCAGGCGCCAGCCGTGTTCCTGAATCGTGACGTCGGTGTCGTTCGGGTCTACCGGCGCACCCCGCAGCCAGCCGGTGATCGGGCCCAGCCCTTCGAGCTCGCGCACGCTCGCATCGCTGCGCTCGTACAAGCGTTCCAGGCCGGTCACCTTCAGCAGCGCATCGGCGATCACCGGCTTCCAGCGCTCGACACCGGCCGCCGTGAACTGCGCGCACAGCGTGTCGCCGTAACGATCGACCACCAGCCCCGGCAGGCCGTCGGCCTCGCCGTGGATCAGCCGCATCGCATCGCTGTCGATCGGCAGCCGCGCGCGCACCGCGACGGCGCGGGCGATGCGCCGCTCGAAGAACGCCGCGTCGATGTGCTCGGTCGCATCGAAGCTCCAGGCGCGAACGCGGATCATCGAAGCCGGGCTGTACGCGCCCCAGGCCAGGAAGTCGCCGCCCGCCGACTCGACACGCACCGTCTCGCCCGCATCGGCCCGGCCGCTGGCGATGCTGCCCTCGAACACCCACGGGTGGCGCCTGCGCAGTGAGCGCTCCTTGCCGTCGCGCAATCGAATGGTTTTCATTGGAAGGATTTTTGAATATGAGCCAGCGTAGCGAGGCGTCGATCAAGCAACCACCGTACACGGGTTCCCCGGCTACTTGGTGGGCTCCCCCTCGGGGGGCAGGAGCGCAGCGACGTGGGGGCTCACCACCGTAGACGGGTCTCCCGGCTACTTGGTGGGCTCCCCCTTGGGGGGCAGGAGCGCAGCGACGTGGGGGCTGCGTCTCGCTCGGGGATGCGCCGCGTCGTAGACCTTGCTCAGGTGCCCGAAGTCGAGCTTCGTGTAGACCTGCGTCGTCGCGATGTTGGCGTGGCCCAGCAGTTCTTGCACCGCGCGCAGGTCGCCGCTGGATTGCAGCAGGTGCGACGCGAACGAGTGCCGCAGCATGTGCGGGTGCACGTGCGTCGGCAGCCCGGCCTTCTGCGCGCGCAGCTTCAGGCGCGATCGGACCTGGCCGGTGGTGATGCGGCTGCCGCGGCTGCTGACGAACAGCGCTTTTTCGTCGCCCTGCACCATCTGCACGCGCAGCGACAACCAATCGTGCAGGGCACGCAAGGCCGGCCCGCCGACCGGCACGCTGCGCCGCTTCTGTCCCTTGCCGAGCACATGCGCGGTGGCGTCGGTCGCATCGATCCAGCCGATGGCCTGCGGCCCTGGTTGCGCGTCGAGCGCGACCAGTTCGCTGACGCGCAACCCACAGCCGTACAGCAGCTCGGTGATGCACTGATCGCGCGCGGCGAGCACCGCGCTGTCGCGCCGGGCTTCGGTGCCTTCTTTGAAATCGGCCAGCGCCACCGCCTGATCGACGGCCAGCGCTTTCGGCAGCGGCTTGGGCGCACGCGGCGCCCGCACGCCAGCCACCGGGTTCTGCGCGACCAGGCCATCGCGGCCCAGCCAGCGATAAAAACCGCGCCACGCCGACAACTGAATCGCGATGCTGCCCGGCGCCAGCCCCTGCGCATGCAACTGCCCGGCCCAGCGGCGCACTTGGTGCGGCTGCACCTCACGCAGCGAAACACCGGCCGCATCGGCAAATCGATGCAATCGCTCGAAGGCTTGCGTGTACATCACCCGCGTGCGCTCGGCGAGCCGACGTTCGACCTGCAAATGCTGCAGGTGGCGCACCAGGTCGTCGTGCAGCGCCAGCGGCTTCGCGGCGGCGCCGTCGGGCACGGTCACGCCGCCCGGATCAAACGCGACAGGCTGGCGCTGGCGATCTCTCCGATGCGCATCAGGAACTCGGTGCCCATGTCGGCCGCAAAGCGCGTCGCATCGGGCGAGCCCAGCACCAGCAGGCCGAAGGCGTCGGTGCTGGCGCCATGGCGCAGCGGGATCAAGGCGAGTGAGGTCACCGTGGCGGCGTCTTCGAGCCAGCCTGCGGCCTCGAAGCCGGAGTTGACGCCGCAGTAAGGCAGCGTGAGGCTGGAGGCGAAGCTCTTTGCGTCGGCGCTGACTTCGCGCGCAAATTCACGTGCTGTTTCGTGAGCAGCGGGCAATCCTGCATGTTCGGGCGCGGCACCCCAGACGCGAACGCCGGCCTGCGGAATCAGGAACTGATGCATCAGCTCGCGCACCAGCACCTCGGGCAGGTCGGCCGCATCGACGGTCAGCATCAGCGCACGGGTGTAGCGGTGCAGCCGGTCGGCAATCGCGACGTTTTCCTGGCCGTGTCGGATCATCTCCATGATCTTCTGTTCGAGGCCCTTGTGCTTCTCGCGCAGCATGTCCATCTGCCGCTCTTGCAGCGACACCGCGCGCGTGCCGTGCGGGCTGCTGAGCTGGATCGAGCTCAGCAGCTCGGCGTGCCGCTCGAAGAAGCCGGGCGTGTTCGCCAGGTAGTTGGCGATGTCGGCTTCGGTGATGCCTTGGACTCCGGTCGCGTTGCTCATGGGTGGGTACTCATCGGGTGGTGTTCGGGGGTGACTGGCAGTTCATGGATGTTGCAGCGGGATTCACAGTTCGATCTCGCCTTCGAACACGGTCTCGGCGGGGCCGGTCATGAACACATGGCTGTCCGGGCCGCCGTCCGAGACGCTGCCCGGGCCATCCCCGGCGCCCTGCCATTCGATGGTCAGCCGACCCCCGCGGGCATCGACATCGACCACCGCATCGAGCAGCCCGAGCCGGATGCCCGCCACCACCGCCGCGCAGGCGCCGGTGCCGCAGGCCAGCGTCTCGCCGACACCGCGCTCGTACACGCGCAGCCGGATGTGGTCGCGCGCGACGATCTGCATGAAGCCCGCGTTGACCCGTTTCGGGAAACTGGTGTGGTGCTCGATCAGAGGGCCCTGCGTCTCGACCGGCGCGTTGTCGACATCGTCGACGATCTGCACCGCGTGCGGATTGCCCATCGACAGCACCGCCACATCGACCGTGCGGCCTTTCAGGTTCAGCGGCCACAGCTCGGTGGTGGCGCCCTTCTTGTGTCCTTTCACCGCGACGCGGTGCGGCCGCAGCCCGGCCGCGTGGAACGGCACGCGGGGCAGGTCGAACACCGGCGCGTTCATGTCGACGCGGACGCGACCGTCGGGCTGCAGGTGCAACTCCAGCAGACTGTTGACGGTCTCGACACGCAGCGTGGTCTTTTCGGACAGGCCCCTGTCGCGCACATAGCGCACGAAGCAGCGCGCGCCGTTGCCGCACTGCTCGACCTCTTCTCCGCCTTGGTTGAAGATGCGGTAGCCGAAATCGACCCCTGGCGTTTTGCTGCGCGCGACGACAAGAATCTGGTCGGCCCCGACGCCGAAGCGCCGATCGCCGAGGCGGCGCAACTGCTCGGTGTTCAGCGCCAGCGGCTCGCGCGTGGCATCGAGCACCACGAAGTCGTTGCCGGCGCCCTGCATCTTGGTGAACCGGATTTTCATGCGCTGATTATCGGCGCCCATAAAGCGATGCCTCGCCGAGTGGCCGCGTCTTGAAGCGCTTGTGCACCCACAGATACTGCGCCGGATTGCGACGGATTTCTGCCTCGATCCAGCGGTTCACGGCAGCCGTGTCGGCCAGCGCGTCGTCGGTCGGGAAATGCGTCCACGGCTCCAGGAACCGCACCCGATAGCCTCGGCCCCCGGGCAGCATCTCGGCGACCACAGGCTGCACCGTCATGTCGAGCAGCCGCGCCATCCGCGAGGGCGTCAGCAGCGTGGACGCGGGCACGCCGAAGAACGGCACGAACGCGGCGTCCTTGCGGCCGAAATCCATGTCGGGCAGGTTGAAGAAGCCGTCGCCTTCCTTGATCGCGCGCAGCAGCGGCTTGGCGGTGTCGCGCCGCGAAAACAAGCGGATCTGGCCAAAACGCAGTCGGCCGCGCCGCACCGCTGCATCGAACACGCTGTTGCTCTGGGTCTGGTAGACGGTGCAGCCGGGCCGCACCACCGAGAACCGCGCCGCCACCGCCGCCACGTCGAGTGCGACGAAATGCGGCACCAGCCACATCAGCGCACCGGCGTGCCGGTCGCCGAAATCGGCCGGCCCTTCGATGTGGATCAGGCGCTTGAGTCGCGCGGCCGAGGCGTGCCACAGCAGCCCGCGTTCGAGCAGGCTGCGACCCAGGCACTGGAAGTGCTCGCGCGCCAGCGCACGGCGTTCGGCTTCGCTGCGTTCCGGAAAGCACAACTCGAGGTTGCGCAGCGCGATGTGCCGGCGCTCGCGGGCCACGCTCCACAGCACGAGCCCGAGCCCCCGACCCAGCGGCGCCAGCAGCGCCAGCGGCAACCCGTGCAGCAGCCAAAGCAGGGCCAGCGCGCAGCGCGTCGACAGGTGCACGAGGGCTTGCTTCAAGACGCTTCGCCCGTACCCGAAGGGACCGACGGCGCCAACGCGCTGGCACGCGGTCGCTTGTAGCGGTGATAGCCCCACAGGTACTGCTGCGGGCATTGCAGGATCAGTGCTTCCATCGCGCGGTTGATCACCGCCGCAGCCGCAGCGCCGTCGGCGGGCAGCGCCTGGTCGAGTTCGCTGACGCGAACGCAGTAGCCCGCGCCGTGCGGCAGGCGCTCGCCCCAGACCAGCAGCAGCGCCGATCCGGTCTGCTGCACCAAGCGCGCCGCCAGGGTCATCGTGTAAGCCGGCCTGCCGAAGAACGGCGCCCACACGCCGAGGCCGTCGGGCGGCACCTGATCGGGCAGCAGGCCGACCACCTCGCCGCGCTTGAGCGCCCGCATCATCTGGCGCACGCCCGACAGCGTGGCCGGGGCGGCGTCGAGCCCGGGACGCCTTCGGGCGGCTTCGACCAGCTCGCGCAGCCACGCCTTGCGGGCTGGGCGATACAGCACCGTCATCGCGCCCCGGCCGGCGCCGTAGCGCTGCGCGTACGACTGGCCGATCGCCTCGAAACAGCCGAGGTGCGGCGTCAACATCACCAGCCCGCGGCCGGCGGCCTGCGCGGCTTCGATCAACTCACCGCCCTGCCAGTGCACCGGCACCGGCAGCGGCGCGTCGGGCGGACGCAGCCACAGCGGCGGCAGCTCCATCATCAGCCGGCCAGCGGCTGCGATGCCCCCCCGCGCCAGCGCCCAGGGCACGCCGGCCTGCGCCACATTGGCCTGAAAACGCGAGCGATAGCGGGGCGACAGGGCATACACCAACCAGCCCAACGGCGCGCCACAGGCATGCAGCCAACGCAGAGGGAAACGCGCCAAGAAACGCACGAAGCCATTGAGGGTTATCGCAAGGAAGCGGGTCATCAGATCGCTAGAATCGGCCGATCGCCGAGTTAAAGAACTACTTGCGGGGCGATTGCAGGGCACTTCGACTGATCGAAGCGCCCTGCCGGGCTCACGCTCAACAAACCGCTAAAGCGTTCGCCGAATCTCCAGGTGCTGGACCGGCAACGCAAGTTGCAACCAACCGGAGTTTAAGAGTGGCGAACGACTTCCTTTTCACATCTGAATCCGTCTCTGAGGGACACCCCGACAAGGTGGCCGACCAGATCTCGGACGCGATCCTCGACGCGATCTTTACGCAGGACCCGCTGTCACGCGTGGCCGCCGAAACGCTGTGCAACACCGGCCTGGTGGTGCTGGCCGGCGAGATCACGACCAACGCGCATGTCGACTACATCCAGGTGGCGCGCGACACCATCAAACGCATCGGCTACGACAACACCGAGTACGGCATCGACTACAAGGGCTGCGCGGTGTTGGTGGCCTACGACAAGCAGAGCAACGACATCGCCCAGGGCGTGGACCACGCCTGCGACGACCACCTGAACACCGGTGCCGGCGACCAGGGCCTGATGTTCGGCTACGCCTGCGACGAGACGCCCGAGCTGATGCCCGCGCCGATCTACTACGCGCACCGCTTGGTCGAGCGCCAGGCGCAGCTGCGCAAGGACGGCCGGCTGCCTTTCCTGCGGCCCGACGCGAAGAGCCAGGTGACGATGCGCTATGTGAACGGGAAACCGCATTCGATCGACACCGTGGTGCTGTCGAGCCAGCACGCGCCCGAAATGAGCGACGGCACGAAGATGAAGCCCGCGTTCATCGAGGCGGTGATCGAGGAAATCATCAAGCCGGTGCTGCCCAAGGAATGGCTGAAGGACACCAAGTATCTGGTCAACCCGACCGGCCGCTTCGTCATCGGCGGGCCGCAAGGCGACTGCGGGTTGACCGGCCGCAAGATCATCGTCGACACCTACGGCGGCGCCTGCCCGCACGGCGGCGGCGCGTTCAGCGGCAAGGACCCGACCAAGGTCGATCGCTCCGCCGCCTATGCCGCGCGCTACGTGGCCAAGAACATCGTCGCAGCGGGCCTCGCCAAACAGTGCCAGATCCAGGTCGCCTACGCGATCGGCGTCGCGCGGCCGATGAACGTGACGGTCTACACCGAAGGCACCGGCGTGATCCCCGACGAGCAGATCGCTGAACTGGTCAACGTGTATTTCGACTTGCGGCCCAAGGGCATCATCCAGATGCTCGATCTGCTGCGCCCGATCTACGAAAAAACCGCCGCCTATGGCCACTTCGGGCGGGAGGAGCCTGAGTTCAGTTGGGAGCGGACGGACCGCGCCATCACCCTGCGTAATGCAGTCGGGCGATAGCGTCATCGGAGGCAACCTTGGCGATGCCGCTCGGATGCAGTAAGGCATGCTGTCTGGCGCAAGACGATCCGAAGCAATCGGCAGCCGCCACAAGGCTGATCGAAAAGCGGCTGAGCCCAACCGAGCGCGGCTTCGTGAGCCTGGTGGCACTTCTAGAAACCGTGTGGGTGATGCAAAGCCGCTACGCCGCCGACACGGCACTCATCGCCGCCATCCTGGCCGACCTGCTTGATGCGGCCGTTCTGGAACTCCAGGACGCTGCGGCGGTGCGGGCTGCCTTGCAGCGCTACCGCATGGATGGTGTCGATTTGCACGATTGCTTGATCGTGACCCTGGCCGAACAGCGCGGTGCGCGCTTGGTGACTTTCGATGCCAAGGCTGCGAAGCGGCTGGGCATGGACCTGCTGCGCTGACGGTCTGCGATGAAACAACCTGCGCTCTACGTTTACGCCGCAGCAATCCTTGCGCTGCTGGTGGCGTCCGGCATCGGCGCCCACGAGCTGGGCACCTGGGCGATGGAGGTCGCGCCGGTGGCCATTGCGCTGCCGCTGATGCTGGCGACGCACCGGCGCTTTCCGCTGACGCCGATGCTGTACGGCCTGATCGCGCTGCACATGGCGGTGCTGATGCTGGGCGGCCACTACACCTACGCCCTCGTGCCGCTCGGGTTCTGGATGCAGGACTGGTTCGGGTTCGATCGAAACCACTACGACCGCATCGGCCACCTGATGCAGGGCTTCGTGCCTGCGATCCTGGCGCGCGAGATCCTGCTGCGCTGCACGACGCTGTCGGCGCCGACAATGCGCGGCGGCTGGCTGTTTTTGCTGGTGACCTCGATCTGTCTGGCGTTCAGTGCGCTGTACGAGCTGATCGAGTGGGGCGCCGCTGAAGCAATGGGCGCCGGTGCCGACGACTTCCTCGGCACGCAGGGCGACCTGTTCGACACGCAAAAAGACATGTTTTGCGCCTGGCTGGGCGCGATGGCGGCGCAGTGGCTGCTCGCTCACTGGCACGACCGGCAGATCGACCGGCTGCCGACCGGGCGCTGACGCCGGGGCGACCCCATTCGACAAGAGCCTATTCAAGTCGATCGCGATTCGGCCGATTACACTGATCAGTCTCTGAGGAGCGTTGCAAGGCACGTCCAGTGTCCCAGGCTCGGAGTTCATCATTGCAACTGCGCTCACCCGCACGATGGTTCTTCGTGGGTGAGTGGTCCGTCTACATCTCCTCTCGCTGAAGCCGTGCGGGTTCCTCATTCATC
>JANMTL010000107.1:0-43615 GCA_031390425.1 Rhizobacter sp. | reverse complement strand
CCATGCGTTGCGTGATGGCTGCATTGAAGCGCGCCTGCACGATGCCGATGCGCAGGCCGCTGCCATCGAGTTCGTCGTCGGCGGGACCGCCTTGCTCAGCGCCTTGCATGGGTCATCCGTGTCGATCGAGGTGGATTCATCGGGCGCTCAGTCGACAGGGCAGGCGGTGTCGGCGGCGACGAAGCCGGTCACTTCGAGGCCGTAGCCGACCATGCTCGGCATGCGGCGCGGGCTGCCCAGCAGCTTCATTTTCGAGACGCCCATCTCGCGCAGGATCTGCGCGCCGATGCCGTACGTGCGCAGGTCCATCTGGCTGGGCTGCCGCGCGTTCGTTTCGTCGTGCGGCTTCAGCTTGCCCAACAAGGACGGCGTGCCTTCGCCGCAATTCAGCAGCACTGCGATGCCGCGCGCGCTGAGCTGCAATGCTTGCAGCGCGCGCGGCAGCGGCCACGAGTGGCGGCACAGGCCGGCGTCCAGCAGGTCCATCACCGACAGCGGCTCGTGCACGCGCACCAGCACCTCGTCGCGCCCAGTCCAGGTGCCGTGCGTCAACGCCATGTGCAGGCCGCCGGTGCGGTCGACGAAGGTGGTGCAGTCGAACTCGCCCTGCGCGGTGGCCAGCCGGCGTTTGCCGATGCGTTCGATCAGCGTTTCGTTGCGGCTGCGGTACTCGATCAGGTCGGCGATGGTGCCGATCTTCAGGCCGTGTTGACTCGCAAAAATCTCCAGATCCGGCAGCCGTGCCATGGTGCCGTCGTCGTTCATGATTTCGCAGATCACTGCGGTTGGCGACAGCCCGGCCATCGCCGACAAATCGCAGCCGGCTTCGGTGTGCCCGGCGCGCATCAGCACGCCGCCGTCTTGCGCCTGCAACGGGAAGATGTGGCCCGGCTGCACCAAGTCACCGGGGTGCGCATCGCGTGCGACAGCTGCCTGCACCGTGCGCGCGCGGTCGGCCGCCGAGATGCCGGTGGTGACGCCCGAGGCGGCTTCGATCGACACGGTGAACGCGGTGCCGTGCTGGGCGCCATTGCGGCGGGTCATCGGCGGCAGTTGCAATCGCTCGCAGCGTTCGCGGGTCAGCGTCAGGCAGATCAGCCCGCGCCCGAAGCGCGCCATGAAGTTGATCGACTCGGGCGTCACGTGCTCCGCCGCCATCACCAGATCGCCTTCGTTTTCGCGGTCTTCCTCGTCGACCAGGATGACCATGCGGCCAGCGGCCAGCTCCGTCAGGAGCTCGGGAATGGGTGAAATTGCCATCGCGGGATTGTAGGAGCCGGGTACCGTTGACCGGGCTGCCGCGGCACTTCGATGTTTGTTGCGGCGGTTCGTGCGAGTGAGCTGCTGACGAGTCCAACGGCTGCCCGCATGCAGGCAGCGCGCGGGACGATGTCGAGGCGTGGGCCGATCTGTGGGCCCGCAGGGCACCTCGTTACGCGGCCTTGGGTGCGGTCAGCATGCGCTCGACGTAGCGTGCGATCAGGTCGATCTCCAGATTGACGTCGCTGCCGGGCTTCAGGTGCCCGAGCGCGGTGTTCTCGATGGTGTGCGGAATCAGGTTGATGCTGATTTCGCAGCCTGCTGTCGGGTCGGTCGCGTGGTCGGTGACGCTGTTGACCGTCAGGCTGACGCCGTTGACGGTGATCGAGCCTTTGTAGGCCAGAAACTTCGCGAGGCTGGGTGGCACGTCGAGCCGCAAGGTCCACGACTCGCCGACCGCCGCAAAGTGCGTGACGCGTCCGATGCCGTCGACATGCCCGCTGACCAGGTGGCCGCCCAATCGGTCGTTGGCGCGCAGCGCTTTCTCCAAGTTGACCGGCCCGACCGCGTCGAGCCCGGCGGTCTTGTCGAGGCTTTCAGCCGACACATCGACCGTGAAGCTCGACTGCGCGGCATCGAACGAGGTGACCGTCATGCACGCCCCGTTGATCGCGATGCTGTCGCCCAGACCGACGTCGTCGAGGTAGTCGGCTGGCGTGGCGATCGTGAGCTGCTTGCCGTGCGTTGCGTCGTCGCCCAGCGGGCGCAGGTCGGAGATCCGGCCGACGCCGGTGATGAGGCCTGTGAACATCCTGTGATTGTCTCAGCCGCGGTCTCAACCAGCCAGCGGCCGCGCCAGCACGCGCAGGTCGTCGCCGACACGATCGATCTGATGGAAACGCAGCGTCACCGCATCCGACAGCTCGGTCAGCGGACCGAAGGCGGCGAGGTCGCGGCCGGCGCCCAGCAGCTTGGGGGCCAGGTAGATCAGGTACTCGTCGACCAACTGTTCGCGCACGAACGATCCGTTGAGCTTGTGACCGGCTTCGACATGCAGTTCGTTGATGCCACGCCGTGCCAGGTCGGCCAACATTGCGGCGAGGTCGACCTTGTCGTGGGCGCCCGCAGCGAGTGCGACCTCGATGCTGCGCTCAGCGAAGGCCGCAAGTCGTTCGACGCCGGGATTCGCCGCATAGATCAGCGCCGATCCGGGCGCGTCGAAGATGCGCGCGTCCGGTGGCGCATCGAGCCGTGAATCGACGACGACGCGCAGCGGCTGGCGCGGCGTCGGCACCCGCCGCACATCGAGCCTCGGGTCGTCTTCGAGCACCGTGCCCACGCCGGTCAGGACCGCACCGGCGCGGCGCCGCCAGGCATGACCGTCGGTGCGCGCGGCCTCGCCGGTGATCCACTGGCTGACACCGTTGATCAGCGCGGTGCGCCCGTCGAGTGATGCGGCGACCTTCAGCCGCACCCACGGACGTTGCCGCTGCATGCGCGAAAAGAAACCGATGTTGAGTTCGCGCGCGGCGTCGGAACCCACGCCTTCGATCACCTCGATGCCCGCCGCGCGCAACCGCGCCGCGCCTTGCCCCGCCACCTGCGGGTTCGGATCTTCGATGGCCATCACGACGCGTGCGACACCGGCTGCTGCCAGTGCGTCGCAACACGGCGGGGTGCGGCCGTGGTGGGCACAGGGTTCGAGCGTGACGACGACGGTGGCGTCGCGCACCGAGTGGCCGCGCTCGCCCGCGTCGCGCAGCGCCATCACCTCGGCGTGCGGCCCACCGGCGTGCTGTGTGTGGCCGCGGCCGATCACCTGTTCGTCAGCGGTGACGATCAGGCAGCCGACACGCGGGTTCGGTTCGCACAGCGCGATGGCGTGCTGCGCGAGCGCCAGCGCTTCGGCCATCCAGTGCGCGTGACGGTGTGCGGAGGCTGAGCGTGTCGAGGTCATCGGAAGCGGGCGCGAGGTCAGGGCTGATGCTGGACGGTGGCGACGTTCGCGGCAACGGCGGACTCGTCGGCTGCCATTCTCGCGGCAGCGTCGTCAGGGCACGCCAGGTCGCCACGGATCACCAGAAAGTTTTGCTGCGTCAGGGCGTGATCGACGCCAACGTAGGCGGCGGGATGCTCGATGTTGCGGTCGATCGCGCCGCTGCCGTCTTGATCCCAGGCGTAGCGGCAGACCTTGCGATCAGACGCCGTCGCACCGATCGTCCAGCCGAACGGCACGAGGCTGCTCGACCCCGACCAGCGCGCCGGTGTGCCGGTGGCCGGCACCAGGCAGTGGTACGCGACGAAGCGCTCGCCGAGATCGGTCCAATCGGACGCACCGACGCTGGCCGGCTCGGCCGCCAGCGGCACAGCCGCGCGGTGGATGCCATCGGCGGCGCGATACAGCACGGTCTTTTGCGCTTCGCTGCCGCACCACGGTGTTGCGGTGGTGACGACCGCCGGCAGCGCGACCGACAACGCGAGGTCGAGCGGGGGGTCGTTGGCCGCCAGCGGGTCGGGCGGATTGGCGTTCGAAAAGCGCACCGTGCCGCTCAGCAGCAGGCCTTGGGCTTCGCTGCAATGGGTCAGGTGCTCAGCGGTCAACTGCTCGGTCGAGAGGCCGGCCGGCACCTCGGTGCAGCGCTGCATCACTTGTCCGCTGAGGTTGTCGAACACCAAAGCCACGCTGCCCGCCACGCTGGGTTTTAACGCGCTGCGCCCATCGCCCAGATTTTTCGCCAGCGGTGGAATGCGCGCCGAACGGGCGTAGCCGCCGCGAGGATTGCGCGTGCTCGGCCCCAGGCTCAGCGCACCGGCCAGTGCCGGGTTCTGGCCCGCGATCACCGCATCGAGAACGGTGCGCTGGGGGCTGCCGTCGCGGGCGGTCCAGGCGACGCTGACGTTGGCGGTCTTCAACCGCAGCCCGGCGCCGTCGTCGATGCGCCGCACCAGGTGGAACACGGTGTTCAGTCGTTTGCCACTCAACCGATCGACGGAGGACGTGAGGCTGTCGGTGCCCTCGTAGGACGCAGCCCCCGAGGGCGCATCGGCCGGTGCCTGCACGGACGCGAACGCACGCACCGATTCGATGTCTTCCTGCGCGAGCCGGATCGCTTCGGAGCGTTGCCGCGCCAGATCGGCATGCGCTTGCAAGTGGTGCTGCAGCTTGCCCATCGACAGCACGCCCGATGCAAGCACCAAAAAGGCGAGCAGTGCTTCGATCAGCGTGACGCCGCGCTGTGCTGCGGCACGTCTTGACCGAAGTGCGGATGGGTGTTTCATCAAAAATCCTTCCAACTGCCGGGCACACGCGCGTAGCTGCCGGTCTGCCTTTGCAAGCTGCGCAGCGCGGCTGCGTCAAAGCGCAGATCAGGCGCGCCGTTGCCGCGATAGGCGGATTCCGAGATCACTGCACCGTGGACGCGCGCCTGCGGATGCGCGGCGTCGTCCCAGCGCACATCGGCGGCGTACAGCAGCCCGTGCAGCGTCACGTCGCCGGTCAGCGTGACGCTGCCATCGACCACGAGGAGCACCGGCCGATCGGGCGAGCCCAGCGTGAGCGGGCCCTCGAGCCGTGCGCTGCCAGCGACCCAGACCATGCGGTTGCCGGTGGCGCGGTCGATTGCAGCCGCCACCTCCCTGCCGCACGCGTCGGGGCACGCCACGGGCTGCGCTGCAGCGTGGCTTTTCCAGGTCGCTTTGTCCACTCCGAAGTGCGCGGCGAACAGGCGATCGGGATCGATCGACGCCAGCGCCGCATCGTGGGTCAGCACCGACGCCCCGGCCACGCCGCCCGGCGCGGTGGTCAGCCGCAGCGCCGAGCCGATCAGGCTGCCGCCGGCACGCAGCGTCACGCCACCCGAGGCCACATCGGTGTTGTGAAGTCCGAGCGCCGCGCCGCCCACATCGACCGCAGTTTTCACCGTCAGCGCAGCGGTGGGCAGCGCCGTCAGACCGGGCAGCAGGCCGAGCACGACCTGCAAACGAGACGACGCGTCGGGGCGCCCGGCCACGCCGGGTCGGCACGCTCCAGCGGCGCTGGAGCACCCTGTCGATGTCACGCGGATCAGGCCCGCTTGCGACTCGACGCTGAACTGCACCGAATATGCCGGATGCGGGCTGCCGTCGCCGGTCTCGACGACATCGAGCGACGGGTGGCCGCCCGACGGGCAACTGCACGACCAGCCGCCAGTCCCGCGAACGCAGCTCGGCTGCAAGGCGACTGGCGTCGATCCCGACATCCAGGCCACCGGCTCCTGACGCCCGGTGTCCCGGTCGATGCGCAGAAATCGCTCGCGGAACGACAGGTCACCGGCGGCGCTGCTCGGCAGACAACGCGCGTCCACCCGCTGCGGATGGTTGAGCTGCGCGATCGCCCATTCGAGCCCGGCCTCGGCGGCTTCGAACGCCTGCGCCGCGCGGACCTGGTTGGCCGACGCGCGCTGCTCGAACAACAGACCGCGGTTCGCATACGCGGCCACCAGCAGCATCGTGAAGAACAGCAGCAGCGTCACCGCAAGGGCGGCGAACCCGCGTTGTTGTCCGCGTGGCGTCGCTTGCTGGCGTGAGCCTGGGTGTGATGAGTGCATGTCAGCCTCACACCGGGCAGCGGCCGGTGACCTCGTCGTTGCGCAGCCGCACGCCGGTGCGCACGGTGCGTTCCGTGGCCGCCTCGGCAACGCCCTGGGCGGACACCGTCACGCTCACACTGCGCACATGCAATCGGGGCGGGCAGGTGGTGCTGCTCGCGGGGCACGGTACCTGGCACGCGCCTTCGAGATCGAGCACCTGCTCGGTCGGCGCAATCACCAGGCGCGTGACCTTCATTGAAGTGACGTCGGTCATTGCCTGCCAGCGTCCGGACCCGATCTGCATTTCGAGCGCACCGCTGCGCAGGCGATAGCCGAACTGCTCGTTGTCGTCGACCCGGTCGTTTTCGATGGCATCGCGCGAAAAGCGGTAGCTGACGGCAGGCATCGAGGTGCCGCTCACCGCCATCATCGTGTACGGGTTGGCCGCGACGCCGCTGGCGGGCGATGCCGCTTCGCGCGGCCACACACCGGCCGCCGCATCGCCCCAGTAACCGGCGCGACGCAGATCGCGGGCGATCAGGTCGGTGGTGGCGCGCAGGTCCTGCATCAATCGGCTTTGCGCGATCAGGGCCCGGCTCTCGCGCAGATGAACCACGAGCGCCGTCAGCCCGGCGCCGACGATGAACAGCCCGAGCGTGATGCCGATCAGCAGCTCGACCAGCGACACGCCGGCCTGGCGGTGCGATCGGTGCTGGGGTGGGTGAGGGGGGATGAGCGCGCGCATCTCACAGACTCCAGCAGCGGCGGTTGGCCGACGATGCGTTGTCGACCGCATCCGTCGCGCCCGACGCATAGACCACGTTCAGGCCATCGACGCTGAGCCGCATGTGCCGACACGGTGTGTCGCGTTGCTGGGTGCCGATGGCAGAGGCCCGTGCCGAGTAGCCGGTGGTGGACGCCTCCAACATCGCGATGTCGTAATGGCGGCTCGGCGAGCGGGCGTCGAGGCCGAGCTCCGACAGCTCAGCGTAGCTCGGGTGGTCGGCGCGGAACCGCTCTTGCAGCACCTGCACCTTCATCAGCGCGACCAGCGCATCGGAGCGACGCGTCGTGGCAAGCGTGCCGCTGAACGCGGGGTAGGCGACCGATGAGAGCACCCCGATCACCGCCACGCAGATCATCATGTCGATCAGCGTGAAACCGGCGGCGCCGTGTGGCGTGCGGGGGCGGTGCGCGTTTGAAGTCGAAGCAGGCAGTGACATGGTGGGCTCCTGGGTGAACGAGAAATCAACAAGCAGGTCAGCAGACGCGGTAGCCGGGCACTGCTGGAACAGGACCGTCGGGCGAGCAGGTGCGCACGCGCCCCAGCAGATTCACGACGTGGTGGACCGAGCCGACCGACGCAGACGCCACCCGCAAGGTGCCGGTGGGCGTGCTGGTGCCGTGCAACGGGTCGAACAGGATCGACGCGACATTGGCCTGCACGCTGAGGCCGGCAGACGCGGCAACGAGCACCGTCTTGAGCTGCACCGCATCGGCCGTGCAGATCGCTGCGGGCGACGCTTCGGCGCAAGCGCACTCGCTGGGTGCGCCGCTGTGCACGACGTAGCAGGTGCCCCAGGCCGCGCTGTAGAAGCTCAGCCGCAGCGCTTCGTTGCGCAGGATCGATTCATGACGCACGAACTGCACGTCGGTTGCGACCTGGGCCGCGAGACCGGCGAGGCGCTGTCGCTCGATCAGCCCCTGGAAACTCGGTGCGGCACCGCAGACCAGCACCGCAAGGATCGCCAGCGTGACCGCCGCTTCGATCAGCGTGAAGCCGCGTGGCGGACGGCGCGCCGGACGACGGGCCGACCGGCGGCTGGGTGAGGGTGTGTGTTGCAGCGAGTTCATGGGCTCACTGTAGGAAACACTCGGCGCCCGCGCGTCCCCCGGGCGGTGGATCGAGTCGATCTCCGTGGAGGGCCCACGGATGGGGGTCTGGCGGAAAAGCGCGATCAGATGTCGCGGATCAACTGCCTGAATTCATCGACGTCTTCGAAGCTGCGATACACCGACGCGAAGCGCACGTAGGCGACCTTGTCGATGCGCTTGAGCTCGCGCATGACCAGCTCGCCCAGGCGCGTCGAAGGCACTTCCTTGGCGCCGCTGTTGAGCAGCTTGTCCTGCATGCGTTCGAGTGCGGCGTCGATCTGCTCGACGCTGACCGGGCGCTTGCGCAGCGCCAGCGACATCGACGCGCGGACTTTCCCGATGTCGAACTCGGCGCGGGTGCCGTCCTTCTTGACGACGGCGGGCAGCGCGATCTCGGCGCGTTCGTAGGTGGTGAAGCGCTTGTCGCAACTGTGGCAACGGCGACGGCGGCGCACCACATCGCCTTCGTCGGATTCACGCGTCTCGACGACCTGCGTGTCTTCGTGGCTGCAATAAGGACAACGCATGTGAAAAGGCCCGTCGCTGCAAATTCAACAGGACGGGCCGGTACCGATCACCACACAGAAGCAGCTGGCTTCAGCGGTAAACGGGGAAATCGCGCGTCAGCGCCGCGACCTTGGTGCGCACCGTCGCCAGGCTCGCCTCGTCGTGCGGGTGGTCCAGCACATCGGCGATCAGGTGCGCGGTGAGGCGGGTCTGCTCTTCCCTGAACCCCCGCGTGGTGAGTGCCGGTGTGCCGAGGCGGATGCCGCTGGTGACCATCGGCTTTTGCGGATCGTTCGGGATGCCGTTCTTGTTGCAGGTCATGTGGGCCAGGCCGAGCACCGCTTCGGCTTCCTTGCCGGTGAGGTTTTTCGGCCGCAGATCGACCAGCATCACATGGCTCTCGGTGCGGCCGCTGACGATGCGCAGGCCGCGCGAGATCAAGGTGTCGGCCAGCACGACCGCGTTCTTGGCGACCTGTTGCTGGTAGACCTTGAACTCGGGCATCAGCGCTTCCTTGAAAGCCACCGCCTTGGCCGCGATCACATGCATCAGCGGGCCGCCCTGAATGCCCGGAAAAATAGCGCTGTTGATCTTTTTGGCCATCGCCTCGTCGTTCATCAATATGATGCCGCCGCGCGGGCCGCGCAGGCCCTTGTGGGTGGTTGACGTGACCACGTCGGCATACGGCAGCGGGTTCGGGTAGACGCCACCGGCGATGAGTCCCGAGTAGTGCGCCATATCGACCATGAAGACCGCGCCCACCGCCTTCGCCACCTTGGCGAAACGCTCGAAGTCGATGCGCAGCGCGTAGGCCGACGCGCCGGCGATGATCAGCTTGGGCTTGTGTTCGTGCGCCAGCCGCTCCATCGCGTCGTAGTCGATCTCTTCCTGGGCGTCCAGGCCGTAGCTGACGACCTTGAACCACTTGCCGCTCATGTTCAGCGGCATGCCGTGGGTCAGGTGGCCGCCTTCGGCGAGGCTCATGCCCATGATGGTGTCGCCCGGTTGCAGCAGCGCGAAGAACACCGCCTGATTGGCCTGCGAACCCGAGTTGGGCTGCACGTTGGCATAACCGGCGCCGAACAGGGCCTTGAGGCGGTCGATGGCGAGCTGCTCGGCCATATCGACGAACTCGCAGCCACCGTAATAGCGCTTGCCCGGGTAGCCCTCGGCGTACTTGTTCGTCAGTTGGCTGCCTTGCGCCTGCATCACTGCGGGCGAGGTGTAGTTCTCTGAGGCGATCAGCTCGATGTGGTCTTCCTGGCGCTGGTTTTCGCGCTGGACGACAGCCCACAGTTCGGGATCGACGTGGGCGAGGGTGGACTGGGTGCGGTCGAACATGGCGACGATCCTTTACAACGGGGTGCAGCCAACCGCCCGGCTGGCCTCGAAACCGCATTTTCAGCGGTTCAGCGGATCAGCGCAGCGCAGCCAGTTGT
Organism: Rhizobacter sp.; assembly: GCA_031390425.1. Lineage (GTDB taxonomy): Bacteria > Pseudomonadota > Gammaproteobacteria > Burkholderiales > Burkholderiaceae_C > PBB1. Next base: position 33,966 of record JANMTL010000107.1, on the reverse strand, counting down.
TCGACCGGCAGGGGCTCGGGTGTTTCGGGCGCGGAGGCCGGCCGATGGGCCGGGTCGGCGTGCGCGCGAGGCGATGCGGTCGTGATGACGTTGGGCGCATTGAACGCCACCAGCTTGCCCCCGGCCACCGCCCGCAGGTGCGATTGTTCGGCGAGCACCTTCGAGGCGTAGCCACCGTCATCGGTCAGGTTCGCCGCGCCCACGTAATGGCGCAGGCCTTCTTCGATGCTGCCGGCCCGGGCGATGCATTCCTTCAGCACCTGCACGCCGACCCGCACATTGGTGACTGGATCGAAGGCGGCCAGGTTGCCGCCGAAACGCTCGTATTTGTCGTCGTGCAGGTGCGTCATCACCTGCATCAGTCCTTGCGCGCCCACGTGGCTTTGGGCAAACGGGTTGAAGCTGGATTCGATCGCCATGATCGCCAGGATCAGCGTCGGCTCCACGCCGACCCGCGCGCCGACATGCCAGGCCTCGGTGACCAGGCGGCTGATCGGCTCGGGCGCCACCCGGTAGCGTTTGGAAAGCCACTGCGCGACAAACGCCTGCTGGCGGTTCAGTTCCCGGGGGTCGCTCGCGGTGGCGCGTGAAATCGCCTCCGGTTCCCGCAGCTCGTTGGCCACCAGTTCTAGCGGATCGGTGCGCGCTTCCTGCCGCGCTTGAAGCCAGCCCAGCGCCTGCATTTCCATCGTGTGACGCAGTTCAGAGCGGCCGGCCAGGAACACGATCAGGGCCACCGCGATCAGGCCCAGCAATGCGAGCGTGTTGTGGCTGACTTCCAGCAAACCGTGGCCGACGTCCTGCAGAAAAACGCCGGTCGAGCGCGCCAGAGCGCGGCAAAGTTGCTGCGCCTTCGATGAAAACTGTCGGAACAGGGACATGACTCTTTCCTGCCTCTTGGCCCCGGCTCGGGCTTTCGCCTGCGGGCTGATTCGAGCGTTGCGCCGAACATAATCGGTCGTATCGATGGTTTGGCTGCGTCCTCACGGCGGATGTAGTCCGCTCTGAGGTCGCTGGAGATGGATCTGATGAACAGGGCCTTGATCTAGGGTTAGTACTCATCAAGGCCCGGCAGCGCGGATTCTAGGAAGCAAAAACATAACCGGTCAACAATTAAAGATCGGTTCATAACTACAAACAAATATGAAGTACCGCGACCTCCGTGAGTTTTGTGCGGGTCTGGAGGCCGAAGGCGAACTGCGACGCGTCGCAGCGCCCGTGTCGGCGCGGCTGGAGATGACGGCCCTCAGCGATCGGGTGCTGCGCGCGGGCGGCCCGGCGCTGTGGTTCGAGCGGCCGGTGAATGCCGGCCGAAGTTACAAAATTCCGGCCTTGACAAACCTGTTCGGGACGACGAAGCGGGTCGCCATGGGCATGGGCGCGGCCGACGTCAGCGAGCTGCGCGACATCGGCCGGGTGCTCGCCAGCCTGAAGGAGCCCGAGCCGCCGAAAGGCCTGAAAGACACCGGCCGACTGCTGAGTCTGGTCAAGTCGCTGTGGGACATGAAACCCGCCACGGTGCGCCAGGCGGCATGTCAGCAGGTGGTGATCGAGCGCGCAGACATCGATCTGCTGGGCCTGCTGCCGGTGCAGACCTGCTGGCCTGAGGACGCCGGGCCGCTGATCACCTGGGGGCTGGTCGTCACGCGCGGGCCGCAGGGCGGGGCGAACCCGCGTCGAAGGCAGAACCTGGGCATCTACCGCCAGCAGGTGATCTCGCGCCACCAGGTCATCATGCGCTGGCTGGCCCACCGTGGTGGCGCGCTCGACTTCCGCGACTTCGCGCGGGCCAACCCCGGCCAACCGTTCCCGATCGCCGTGGCGCTCGGCGCCGATCCGGCCACCATCCTCGGCGCGGTGACGCCGGTGCCCGACACGCTCGGCGAATACCAGTTCGCCGGCCTGCTGCGCGGCAGCCGCACCGAAGTCGCGGACTCGGGCGTCGGGGATGCGGGCGTGATGCTGCAAGTGCCAGCCCACGCCGAGATCGTGCTCGAAGGTCACATCCCGGTCGCAGCTATCGGCTACACCGGCCACAGCGAACACGGCATTGCGCTGAAGGAAGTGGGCGGCTACCTGCACGCACTCGAAGGCCCGTTCGGCGACCACACCGGCTATTACAACGAGCGGGACTGGTTCCCGGTGTTCGAGATCAGCCGCCTGACGCACCGCCGCGATCCGGTCTACCACTCGACCTACACCGGCAAGCCGCCCGACGAACCTGCGATCCTGGGCGTGGCGCTCAACGAGGTGTTCGTGCCGATCCTGCAAAAGCAGTTTCCGGAGATCACCGACTTCTACCTGCCGCCTGAAGGTTGCAGCTACCGGATGGCGATCATCAGCATCAAGAAGGCCTACCCCGGCCACGCCAAGCGGCTGATGTTCGGTGTGTGGAGCTTTCTGCGGCAGTTCATGTACACCAAGTTCATCGTGGTGACCGACGACGATGTCGACATCCGCCACTGGCCCGACGTGATCTGGGCGATCACCACCCGCATGGACCCGGTGCGCGACACGACGCTGGTCGAGAACACGCCGATCGACTACCTCGACTTCGCCTCGCCGGTGAGCGGCCTCGGCGGCAAGATGGGCCTCGACGCCACGAACAAATGGCCCGGCGAGACGCCGCGCGAGTGGGGTCGCACGATCGCGATGGACGCGGCGGTGCAAGCCAAGGTGGCGGCCATGTTCGACCAGATCATGCAGGCGGCCGCGCGGTGAAAACCTGAAACAGTGCTTGTGATTCACAGGCACGAGGCGTAATCTGAATCGGCCTGCATGCAGGCAATCCCAGCGGCGCAGTCACTGCGCCCCAGGGGCCCCGGACTTTCACCCTCCGGAGCTCCGAACCGGTGGCTTCAGCCACCTGCCCCTCCCACCGTGACGGTCGGGAGGGGTTCTTGTTTCTGGGGCCAGGCCGGGAGCGAATCGCTCCTGTGGACTGTATAAAAAAACAGTATATTGAGGCGCCATGACTGCGTCCTCTCTGTTTTCTCCGTCCGCTCCGGTCGTTCGCGAGATCCCTGCGATCCCCGACCACCTGCGCTCGGTGGTGTGGCGCGGCCACCAGATGGAGCGCTCGGTCGATCGGGCCGTGCCCAGCGGCTTTGCGGCACTCGACGCCCAACTGCCCGGCGGCGGTTGGCCGAAGCGGGTGCTCACAGAGCTGCTGCTGCCGCACCCTGGCGTCGGTGAGATCCGCCTGCTCAGCCCCAGCCTGGTCGCCACGCAAGGGCAGGGCCGGCTGGTGATGCTGTTCGATCCACCGGCCCAACTGTCCGCGCAGGCGCTCACGCAGCTCGGCTTCGACGTGGCGCAGTTGCTGGTCGTGCACACCCGGGCGCGCGTCATCCCCGGCTCCGACAGCCTGTGGGCGTTCGAGCAGGCCTTGAAAAGCGGCCATGTCGGCGCGCTGCTGGCCTGGTTGCCGCCGCGCTTGCGCGCCGACCGGCTGCGCCGGCTGCAACTGGCCGCGCAGGCGCACGACGGCCCGGCCTTCGTGCTGCGCGAGCTGGCTGCGCAGCAGCGCCCCACTGCTGCGCCGTTGCGTCTGGCGCTGCGCGCAGGCGGTGCCGACACCTTGCAGGTGCGCGTGCTCAAGCGGCGCGGTCCGCCGCTCGAGGTGCCGATCGCGCTGGCCTTGCAACCGGTGCTGTCGAATGCCTTGCGCGAGCAGGCCTGGCGGCGACAGCGCGATACGCGCCTTCCGCTGCCGCAGAGCACCGAGACAACCACCACCGCCGCCACCGGCAGTGCAGCCCGCCCGCGCAATGCCACCGAGCCTGCGCCAGCCCGCATGGCGACGCTGCCGCTGCCCGCCGCCACCTTCATCAGCCTGGTCTGACCCTGCGCCGAGCCTGCTCATGCTGTGGATCGCGCTGCATCTGCCGCGCTTGTCGTTCGAATCGTGGCTGGCCGTGCTGCCGCCCAATCAGCGCGGGCAGCCCGCCGCCTTGATGGGCGCGCGCGAGGTGGCGATGTGCAACGCCTCGGCACAGCATCTGGGCGTGCAGCCCGGCCTCAAACGCGCCACCGCGCTGGCGCTGGCGCCGCAGTTGCAGCTCGGCAGGGCCGATGCCGCACGCGACCGGCAGGCCATCACCAGCGTGGCGCATGTGGCGCTGGCGTTCACGCCTGCGGTCTGCTTTGCCGCGATGTCGAACGCGTCAGGATCGGATGCCACCGGAAGCGCTGAGGCCGAATCTGGCAGCGCCACATGCACCGTGCTGCTCCAGGTGCAGGCCAGCCTGCGCTGCTTCGGCGGCCCCGACGCCTTGATGCAGCGGCTGCGCGCTGCATTGACGCCGCTGAACCACACCGTGCAACTGGCCAGCGCGCCCACGGCGCAGGGCGCAGCCACACTCGCGTGCCTGGCTGATGCGGCCACCGGCGAGTTGCACTGCACGGATTTGTCTTCGCTCGAGCGCCGGCTCGATCCCGCGCCGGTGTGGCTGCTCGGCCCCGGTCGGTTGCACTGGCAGGCCCTTGAAAGCATGGGTCTGTGCACCTTCGGCGCACTGCGACGACTGCCTCGGCGGGGCCTGGCACGCCGTTTCGGCGAGGACCTGCTCGACGCACTGGCACGTGTGCTGGGCGAGCGCCCCGATCCGCCACCGACGTGGATCACGCTGCCCGACGTTTTCGAGGCGCGCATCGAGTTGCAGGCGCGCGCCGACACCACCGATCAGTTGCTGCATGGCGCGCAGTGGCTGATCGAGCCTTTGCTCGCCTGGGCGCGTGCGCAGCAGGCGCGGGTGCGGTGCTTCACGCTCTTCATGCATCACGAGTTACGGCATCGGCGGGACGCCGAAACGCCGACGATCAGCCAACTGTCCATTGCCTTGGCCGAACCCTCGTGCGACGCGGCTCACTTGGCGCTGCTGCTGCGCGAGCGGCTGGCTCATTTGCAACTGCCCGCCCCCACGCTCGAATTGCGGCTGCACTGCGCCGATGTGGTTCGCGGCTCACCGCTCAGTGCCGAGTTGTTCGCTTCGGCGCGCGGCGAACGCGAAGGCCTGATCCGCCTGATCGAACGCTTGCAGGCCCGGCTGGGCGCCGAGCAGGTGCAGCACCTGGCACCGCTCGCCCACCATTCCCCCGGCCGCCACGGTGAGCCTGAACGCGCTGTCGCCCAAGCCGCGTCCGCCCCGCGCCCGGTCTGGTTGCTGCATGAGCCGCAGCCGCTGTCCGAACGCCAATCGCGCCCGCTGCTCGACGGGCAGCCGCTGCAACTGCTGTGCGGCCCAGAGCGCGTCGAGGCGGGTTGGTGGGCCGCGCCGCTGGCCGAGCGCGATTACTTCATCGCCCAAACGCCCGATGGCGCCCTGGTGTGGATCTACCGCGCGCGCCTGCCGCTGTCGGTCGCCGAGGCCGCACAAGGCTGGTTCGTGCACGGGCGATTTGCTTGAGCGACATTATTCTTTTCGCGAACCGTTCATGAACAAAGCCTTCACCAAAGAATCCGACGACGCCGAAGACGACGCTGCCGAATCGGCAGCGCCGCCGATGCCGACCGGCGTCAAGAACTACGTGACGCCTGCAGGCTATGCCCGGCTGCGCGCCGAGCTGCTGAGCTTGCTCGATGTCGAACGCCCGAAGGTGGTCGACATCGTGTCGTGGGCGGCCAAGAACGGCGACCGGTCCGAGAACGGCGACTACCTCTACGGCAAGAAACGCTTGCGCGAAATCGACCGCCGCATCCGTTTTCTGTCGAAGCGCCTGGACATCGCCGAGGTGGTCGACCCGTCGGTGCATCACGGCGCCGATCAGGTGTTTTTCGGCGCCACCGTGCGTTATGTGAATGCCCGCGACGAAGTGCGCACGATCACGATCAAAGGCGTCGACGAATCAGACAGCGCGGCCGGCGAAATCAGTTGGATCGCCCCGATGGCGCGCGCACTGCTCGGTGCCCGGGTGGGCGATGAGGTGAAGGTGCAGACCCCGGCCGGTACGGACCTCGTCGAGGTGCTGACGGTGACTTATCCGGGCCCTGGCGCCAACTGAAAACAAAGCGCTCCCAAAGCGAGTGAAGATTTCGTCGCGAGCGGGCTGAGGTCGCATGGAGGAGCGGAGCCGTACCCAGGTACGGTGAGCACCGGAGATGCGAGATCAGCCCGCGCAGCAGAAAGATTCGCTCGCTTTCAAGGCTTGATGCGGCCGATGCGCAGCACCGCCGCCGAACGCTTCAGCGTGCGAATGACATCGGCCAAATGCAAGCGATCGCGCACCGCGAGCAGCAGCTTCAATTCGGCGGTCTCGGCCGCCGCCTGATCGCCCATGTCGATGTGGGTGATGTCGGCCTCGGCCGCAGCGACTGCAGTGGCCACTTCGGCCAACACGCCCTTGCCGTTTTGCAACAACAGCGAGATGCCGGTCTCGAACGCGCGCGTCGGTTGCTCCGCCCAGTCCACGCTCAGCCAGCCTTCGCTGTCGCGCCCGAGCAAACGCTTGCCGACCGTGCACTCGGTGGTGTGGATCAGCAGGCCTTCGCCGCGGCCCAGACAACCCAGGATCGAGTCCCCCGGAATCGGCCGACAGCAAGTTGCCAATTGGACCGAAGCGCCTTCACTGCCGTCGATCAGCACCATGCCCTGCGTGGGGGCTTCGTCCACGCCGTAGCGGCCCAGCGTCAGCGTCACGGCGTCGGGACGCACCCCGCGTTCGGTCAGCAACCGGGCGAGGCGCTTGGCGACGATCAGCGCGATCTTGCGACCGAGGCCGATGTCGGTGAGCAGCTCTTCGCGGCTGCGGTTGCCGCTCCAGCGCAGCAGTTGCGGCCAGATCGGTGACGGCGCGCCGCTGCCGTCGTCTTGCGGCATCGTCAGCCCCTCGGCGCGCAGCGCCTGCGCCAGCATCTTGGCGCCGAGGTCTTGTGATTCTTCCTGCTCCATGCTTTTCAGGTGGTGCCTGATCTTTGATCGCGCGCGCCCGGTGCGAACGAAGTTCAGCCACCCCGGGTTCGGCCGGGCACCCGCTGCGATGACGATGTCGACGACATCGCCGCTGCGCAGCTCGGTGCGCAGCGCCACCGGCTCGCCGTTGACCTTGGCGGCCACGCAGTGGTCACCGACATCGGAGTGGATGGCATACGCGAAATCGACCGGCGTGGCGCCGCGCGGCAGCGCGAGGATCTTCGACTTCGGCGTGAACACGTACACCGCATCCGGGAACAGATCGATCTTCACGTGCTCCAGGAACTCGGTCGCGTCGCGGGTTTCGTCCTGGATGTCGATCAGCGATTGCAACCACATCGCGCCGAGCCGCTGCGCCTCCTGCGCGTTTTGCGGCCCGCTGTGCTTGGTCTTGTACATCCAGTGCGCGGCGATGCCTTTTTCGGCCACAGCATGCATCGGCTCGGTGCGGATTTGAAACTCCACCGCCGTGCCCAGCGGGCTCACCAGCGTGGTGTGCAGCGACTGGTAGCCGTTGGTTTTCGGGATCGCGATGTAGTCCTTGAAGCGCCCCGGCAGCGGTTTGTACAACTGGTGCAGCACGCCGAGCGCCAGGTAGCACTCGGGCAGCGTCGACACCACGATGCGAAAGCCGAAGATGTCGCTGACCTGGGCAAAGCTCAGGTGCTTCTCGCGCATTTTTCGGTAGATCGAAAACAGCGTCTTTTCGCGGCCGTAGACCTGCGCCTTCAGCTTCGCCTGAGTGAACGATTTCTCGACATCGCGCTGGACGCGTTCGACCACGTCGCGGCGGTTGCCGCGCGCTTTCAACACCGCTTTCGACAAGGCCCTGTGCCGCCACGGTTGCAGGTTCTGAAACGACAGTTCCTGGAGCTGGCGATACGTCTGGTTCAGGCCCAAACGGTGCGCGATCGGCGCATAGATGTCCAACGTTTCGCGGGCGATGCGCACCCGCTTGTCCGGGCCCATCGCCTCCATCGTGAGCATGTTGTGCAGCCGGTCGGCGAGCTTGATGAGGATCACGCGCACATCACGCGCCATCGCCAGCAGCATCTTGCGGAACGACTCGGCCTGCGATTCTTCGCGGGTCGAGAACTGCAGCTTGTCGAGCTTGGTCAGTCCATCGACCAGTTCAGCCGTCGGCGCGCCGAAACGCTCGATCAACTCGGCTTTGGTGATGCCGCAGTCTTCCATGGCGTCGTGCATCAGCGCGGCCATGATCGCCTGCGCGTCGAGCTTCCATTCGGCGCACACGCCAGCCACCGCGATCGGGTGCGTGATGTACGGCTCACCACTCGCCCGGTACTGCCCGAGGTGCGCCTCGTCGGCGAAGCGGTAGGCGTCGCGCACCCGGCGGATGTCGGCCGGGTCGAGGTAGTCGAGCTTGATCGTCAGCGCATCGAACGAAGCCGCAGCGGCGTCGGTCGGCACGGGGGCCGCAGGCGAGCGCCGCCAGGAGGCTTTGAAAGTGAAAGCCTCTTTGACGGTTTCGATCGTCGGGATACCCATCTCTCGAATTTATCGCTTATTGATTGCCGCCGACACCGGGCTGTCATGCAGCGCGTGCTGCTGCAACGAAAAACGGCCCCGCAGGGCCGTTCATTCAAAGGGCACGGCAACGGTCGATCAGACCGGCACCTTGCGCAGCATTTCGATGCCCACTTCGCCCGCCGCGATTTCACGCAGCGCGGTCACGCCGGGTTTGTTCTTGGTTTCGATCTTCGGCGCATGTCCCTGACTCAACATGCGGGCGCGGTAAGTGGCTGCGAGCACCAGTTGAAAACGGTTGGGGATGTGAACGAGGCAGTCTTCAACGGTGATGCGGGCCATTCGATACTCCAAGGGGTGTGACGGTGTCGGCCCCGGCGAAGCCTCATTCGAGGAGGTCCAGGGCCCGGAAAACGGCCGGTTTGTTCTTCGACAACACGGCGTAGCGCAGTCGCTGCGAGTGAACGATGGTTTTCAGGTCGAAAACCGCCGTTTCGAACAAGGCATTGATGATAACAAAGTCGAAGTGTCGGGCCTGGGCCACCTCGTGCCGCGCGTTCGCGAGGCGTTGCGCGATCACATCCGGATGATCCTCGCCGCGGCGGTTCAGCCGCTGGGCGAGTTCATCCCAGCTCGGCGGCAAGATGAACACCAGCACCGCACTGGGAAACAGCCGCTTGATTTGCAGGGCGCCCTGCCAGTCTATCTCGAGGACGACATCATGACCCTGCGAAATTCGGGTCTCGATCGCCGCTCGCGAGGTGCCGTAGAGGTTGCCGTGGACTTCAGCCCATTCCAGGAAGTCGCCCGTAGCGATCTTCGAGCGGAACGTCTCCTCGTCGACGAAGTGATACTCGCGGCCGTCCTGTTCCTGACCGCGCGGCGCCCGCGTGGTGTGCGAAACGGACACGCCCAGATAAGAGTCCATCTCCAGCAGCGCCTTGACCAGGCTGGATTTGCCGGCGCCGCTGGGCGCCGCAACCACGAACAGACTGCCTGCTTGCTGCATCGGTTTTAACTCCAGGTTGTGGGCCTGATCACTGACGCCGCGCTGCAGGTTGCACACAGACTTGCTTTGCCACGATTGTTGCCGCATCTCGCCAGCCCAACGCGAGGTGCGCGACGGGACAGGCGTGTACGCTTGCTGATCCATGATCCATTTCCCATCACCATGACATCGGAAACGCGACCCTTGCTGTTGATTGTGGAGGACGACCCTGCGCTTCAGAAGCAGATCAAATGGTCGCTCGATCGCTTCGAGTCGGTGACCGCCGACGACCGGGTCAGCGCGCTGGCGCAGTTTCGACGCCACTCTCCGGCGGTCGTGACGATGGATCTGGGGTTGCCACCGAACCCGGATTCGGTGGACGAGGGTTTCAAGCTGCTGGCGCAGATGATCGAGCTCAATCCCGACGTGAAGGTGATCGTGCTGACCGGGCAGAACGATCAATCCAACGCTTTGCGTGCGATCGATCTCGGGGCCTACGACTTCCTGGCCAAACCCTTCGATCCCGACATGCTGAGCCTGATCATCAGCCGAGCGTTTTGCCTTTTCGATCTGCAAAACGAGAACCGTCGTTTGCGAGAAATCCAGCAGCCCGACGCGCAGGGCGGACTGATGACGCGGGATCACGGGTTGCTGCGGATTTGCCGCACCATCGAAAAAGTCGCCCCGAGCAACGCGACCGTGCTCTTGCTCGGCGAAAGCGGCACCGGTAAAGAGGTGCTCGCGCAGTCGCTGCACCATGCGTCCAAACGCGCGGGCAAGTTTGTTGCCATCAACTGCGCCGCGATCCCTGAGAACCTGCTCGAAAGCGAGTTGTTCGGCTACGAAAAAGGGGCGTTCACCGGCGCGGCGAAAAGCACGATCGGACGCATCGAGACGGCCAACGGTGGCACCTTGATGCTCGATGAAATCGGCGATCTGCCGATGGCGCTGCAGGCCAAGCTGTTGCGCTTTCTGCAAGAGCGCACCATCGAACGCATCGGGGGACGCCACGAAATACCGGTCGATGTAAGGGTGGTCTGCGCCACCCACCAGGACTTGGCCGAGTTCATCAAGACGAGCCGCTTCCGGCAAGACCTTTACTACCGCCTGGCCGAAATCGTCATCGACATTCCTCCGCTGCGTGCCCGACAGGGCGACGCGGTGTTGCTGGCGCAGGCGTTCTTGCGGCGGTTTGCGCGCGAGCAGAACCGCAGCACCATGGGGTACACCGACGACGCGCTGGCGGCGATCGAGGCGTACGGCTGGCCGGGCAATGTGCGGGAGTTGCTGAACGCCATCAAGCGGGTGTCGATCATGGCCGAGGGCAACCGGGTGACCTGCGAGGATCTCGGCCTGCCGAAAACACCGGGCTCCGATGCCGACGGCGATGACACATCGCTCGATCTGCGTGCCGTGCGCGACAAAGCCGAGCGAGGCGCCATCGTGGCGGCCCTAGCGCGCGCGGACGGAAACGTCGTCAAGGCCTCCGAGATTCTCGGCGTAACCCGGCCCACGCTGTACGACCTGATGCGCCGCTTGTCGATTCAGTGGAAAGGCATCGAGCCGCCTGCTGCTCGATGAGTCGAGGTCATTTTTGCGACGCTGTCGCCAGCATGCGCAAGACAAACTCCACCGGAATGGCGTAGCTGATGCCCGATGGACGGGTCAAGGCAGATTCGCGCGTCCCTTTGAGGGCGACCATGTTCACCACGCCGACCACGGTCCCGGTTTCCACATCGAACAACGGGCCCCCGCTGTTGCCAGGGTAGGCGGTGGCGTCGAGCTGAATGAACTCGAAAGCACCATCTTTGATGCGGCTGATGGCGCGTGCGTCGAGTTGCCGTGAAGTTGGGCTGGGCAGGGCCACCGACGTGATGGCTGACACCGTACCGCGGTGGGTGACCGGCGTCAGGCCGAGCGCGCTTCCCAACGGAAAACCCATGAAAGCCACCGGCTGGCCTTCCCGAATCCGTTCGGCTTTGCCCAATTCGAGAGGCGTCAGTGGATTGCCTTCAAAGCGCAGCAATGCCAAGTCGTGAGCTTTGTCCAGATGAATCAACTCGGCACGACGAACGCCGGCTTGCCCCGAACCATCGGTTGAGGTGACGACCAGGCGGCTGTCGTCCACAGCGTCAGCAGACCGCTGGATGACGTGCGCGTTGGTGACCAGCAGATTGCCATCCCCGACCACGAAACCGGTACCGCTGAATCCGAACCGCGGACTCTGAGTTTCCAGGTAGAACCCGACCGCCAACACCGACGGTTTGATCTGGGAGATCAGATTCGGAAGCGCATCCGCTGCGGCCGCAGCCAACGACAGGCTGAGGACGGCGATGCCGAAAACGCTTCTCAGGGCGGCCACTTTGGTTTTCGTCAGGAGGTTCATGGGAAGCTCACTCCACTTTGCCGTCCGACATGGACGGAGCGCTAAAAACATCGAAAAGGATGCCGTGCTTCGAAACCGGGTGCGATTGACGCGCCGGTTGCATCGGCACCAAGTTTGACCTGTTCACTCGGCCTCGTCTGCTCGCATGCGCATCAGGGCTTTGCGTGTCAGGTGGGGCACCACCAGATGCGTCGGCATCCGCAAGTGATGTGATCGCACATAGAGCAGCCAACGAGCCAGGCCTGTGAACCGCTCATCGCAACTGGGATGCTCAGGTCGCAGAGCAATGCCCAGCAGCGTTGACATGAGCCGACGTGTCAGCAGGCTCGGGTCGAGCAAATTGACGCGATCTTCCAGGTGTTTCGGGGCGCTGGTCGAAAACAGTCTTTTCAAATGGACCAGTCCATGTGACAGCGGAATCTGCAGCCCCAGTTGCTCGGCACGGTCCAGCAGATCCTCCCAGAAGCGGGGCTCTTGCGAGAAATGAAGCACCAGGTCGTTCATGTCCAGCAGGTCGCGCAAGCCGTGGCCGAACTCGCCTTCCAAAAAAAGATGTGCCGCGCTGTGAAGCACCATGTCCGTCGGACTCAGCGTGTACAGACCCGGGTGGTCAGGAATCGCCTGAATTCGATTCAGCAGTTGTGCCCCATCGACTTTGAAACGACAGGTGGGTGGAGTGATCGTGTGGTGGACATCGACGGTGGTACCGCGCTGCACGTGTCGCATCGGCGGTAGTTCGTGCATCCACTGACGGTAGTACCGATCGTTGTACGCGTCCCGCTCTTCGCTGAGCCAGCCGGCTGCGAAGAGGGCAGATTCGACCTCTTCGAGCTTCGAGCGCTCGACCAGAATGTCCACGTCACTGAATATGCGCCCTGGAGCCGGCGGAAGCCCGGCCAGCAGGTAGGCTGCGCCTTTGAGCAAAACGATCGGTGTGGCAACGTCGGCCAACGCACGGCGGATGCGATCGGCCTCCCATCGCACTTCGTGCCATTGCCGACGCGCGATGGTGAGACCACTTTGTAGGTGACAACGCGGCCCCGCCGGCACGTCGGTCATCCAGTTGTTGTCGGCGAAGTGATGCGCCAGCCGCCCTTGAAGATTGGCTTGCCGTGCTTGCCCGAGCAGCGTTTCCCAACCGAAGGCGCTCAGCACTGGCTGACGGCTCGGGTCGGCCCAAACGCTGGATAAAAGATCCTGCTTCAAGATGTGCGAGACGTCACCAGCGCGTCGAACATGCGGACGGCATCGTCCAACACGCTGTACTCAAAATCGTAACAATCACTTTGATCGACAACTTCGGCGAGGGTGTGGAACCCAGACGCGCCAAGCAGGCTGTAGTTGAAGGCATTGCGACCCAACTCGAGCATGCCGTTAGCGCGAGATCGTGGCGTGAGTCTGGCGGCGCTGCCAGCGATGTACTTCGGGAAGATCACCCATCCGGGCCTGGCGGCGGAATTCACGTGATCCAGATGATGCCGTTCAATTTTCATGAGGCCGACCGAGCCTTTGGACGTGTTGTGCACGACGTCGCTGAAGGTGGCGGCGGGTGCGTAATCTCGGATGATGGCGAGCGATTCGTTCTTGAGACTGACAGGACGACACAACGGCACGATTTCAGCGTTGACCGTCGAAATCAACGTCATTTCATCAGAAAGCAGCCGCCATCCTCGGCTGATCAGCGCAGCACACAGCGTGCTTTTCCCCGACCCAGGGGGTGCCGGAAGGATCGCAGCGAATCCATCGCGCTCGATCACGGCGGCATGCAGCATCAAATACTGATGTGCCTGCGTCGAGATGCACCAGTTCATCGCCCATTCGAGTAACGGGTAGGCATGGGTGATGGGCAGTGGCTTGAATGGCGAGCCGCCATCACAAACAAAGCGCACTTGCGGGTGAATCCAACGGTGCAAACCAACTCCGCGCTCCATGCGCATGTCGAAATCGACAAACTCTCCTTCCGCGGCCAACGGATAGTCTGAGTAGAGCAGGTACAGACCCCTCGCAACAGATGGAATATCCGATCGGATGCGAAACACAAACGGGCCGGTTTTGACGCTGAGCCCTGAGCCGCTGACGCGTTGGTTGAAATCACGCCACGGGAGCGCGGAAAGCATCATCCAGAAACAATTTCTACCAACGAGACCGCCGTCAACTGCTCCAGTATCGCAGGCAATGCCGCCCATACAGATTCACTCGACAACGACATGTGCTCGCAAATTTGGGAGACCAGCTCATCCGTGTTGACCGCGCCGTCTTCCACACAAAGCAATACGCAAGCCGTCAGGGCATCCAACAAATGGGTCCGGCCGGACGCTTCGTCGAAAACAACATACTCATCATCCCAGTGACGCCAATACAGGGCCGCTGCTGAGTTCAGTCCAATTCTCAAAGCTTTATTCGGCCTGATGGACTGAGCCAGTCCCAGCGGAGACCGAATATTCAAATGGTCTCCATGTACCCTTTAAAGAACATGAGTGCGTCGCTGTTTGTTGCTCCTATTCCTTTGTAAAGGTCTAAAACCTCTTTCGGGGAATACGGGAAGACATATCCGACGGGTGGCCGGATGGCATTCAACAGCGCTGCAATCCAATGAAAGTCCGGAGAACTGGCAGCATCTTTTTCCAGAATTTTAATTAACGATTTCGCAGATCCACCACCAAAAATGCTATTGAAGGGTGTATTCTGAGTAAAGGTCTTGTTGCCGACGGAATTTGTGGCCACCGGCGGCGTGGCAGATCCGTCGTAGTTGGGCCACTGCACCAGATTCTTATAATGGTCTGGCCTCAGCCCGCCACAGGTAGGCAAGCCCGTCGCTTGCGAGTGGGCTGCCGATTGCGTGCCTGAAACGCTGCAAATTTTGCCGTTCGCCGTGATCGATGAGGTGCTCGCGAACGAGTTGATCGAGACCGAGCCTGCGGCGACGACCGAACCTTTGGCGAGGCCTTTTAAAAGCAATTTTCGCCGCGATACCGCAGCATCCGATCCTATTGAAGATAATGTCGTCGATTTGTATTGAGATGTCGGATTAGAACCTTCATCGCACGATTTATTATTCATCAGATGCCTCATCAATCTTCGATATTATCTATACAAAACTACACTTGAACGAAATCATTGACCTTCTCGAAACAACACGACGCTTACCGTTTCGATCAAGACGAGCATATCCAGTAAGAGTGAGTTGTTCTTGACATAATACAAATCAAACTGGTGCTTTTTCCGGGCATCTTCCAGCGAGCCGCCGTAGTGATATCGAACCTGCGCCCAGCCAGTGATACCTGGCTTGACGGAGTGACGTAACTCGTAGAATGGAACGTCCAACTTCAGCTGGTCGACGAAGGTAGGGCGCTCAGGGCGCGGCCCCACCAGGCTCATTTCGCCGATCAGTACGCTGAAAAGTTGCGGCAATTCATCAATGCGTGTCTTGCGCATGAACGAACCCACCCGCGTGACTCGTGGGTCATTTTTCGACGCCCACTTCGCAACGCCATCTTTTTCGGCGTCCAAGCGCATGCTGCGAAACTTCATGCACATGAAAATCCGACCCCCCAACCCAACCCGTGGTTGGCGATAGATCACAGGGCCGGGGCTGTCAAACCAGATGGCCATCATGGCCAAGATCATCAACGGGGCAGTCACGATCAGCAAAACGACAGAACTGATGATGTCGAACAGTCGCTTCATGAAACAGCGAAAACCGCCTTGAATAAAACCTTCGCCATAAACCAGCCAGCTGGCCTTCAGGCTGTCCAGACGCACTTCACGCTTGGTCTTTTCACAGAAACCGGCAAGATTGAGTACCGAGACGCCGCGAATTCGGCATTCCAACAATTGATCCATGGGAATACCGCCCCCACGGTGCTCGCGTACGGCCACGATGATCTCCGAAACCGAGTAACGTGAGACCACGTCGATCAATGAAGAATTGTTCGAAAATATACGAGTTCCATGAATTGATTTTTCTGATTCGGTAGAATCTCCGGCGGTTGAGAAAAATCCGACGACGTTCCGCGCGGTTCGACCGGGCAACCTCAACTCTGACGCTATCGCTTGCGCTTCATCGCCGATGCCTAAAATCAAAACGGAAGGCAGCGTTGTCACCCGCTGCATGACATAAAAACACCCGCGCGACAAAACGAGACCGATGGCCAAGTAAGCTATTGCTGCGGGAATCAATTGTTCGATGTATCCTCTGTCTGCTACAACCCGCAATGTGAGACTCGTTAAATAACCACCAACGCAAATGGCGAGAACGGTACGAGTTGCCTTGGCAGCGAGGGAAATCGTTTTCGGACGGTACAAGCCGACGAGCGCGTACATGAGAGCCATCACCAATGAAAACAGAGTGGCCCCGAAAAGTATCAATGGCAGTTCAGGAACCGCGTCCGATATGGTCATGTACCTGCTGGTTAATGTCGATGCAGCAAATAACACGGCAGTGAAGCAAAGAGACAGGTCGACCAGCATTCCGGCTGGCGCGCTGGGCAATAGGTTGTGCTGGTATACCCTCATGATGGGCGGTCTCCCTGAATCCACGGCTTTCGTCGATCTGGCGGAAAACGCCAATCGACGCGCTCACAAATGTGAGCAAGTCAGCCACATCATTATTGTTTGGCCACCCGACGTGGACATCCCCTGAGTTGGGGGTCTGACGCGACGTTTCGCACGCATCTTCAGTTTTCGGGCCGACCTGACGGTGTCATCAGTTGAGAAGCTTTTGGCCGGAGGTGCCACATGCCGTGCAACGCTGCCGATGGATGTCCTCATCGCGCTGATTCTTTGACGTGATGATGCCCATCTCGAAGCGGTCGATTGCGGCATCGATTCAGTCGAACGCAGCAGCGCTGCATGCGCCGAAGTGCTTTCGGCCGCTTTTTTAACCTAGAAGGTATGGACGATCACAACTCGGTATTTGCTACCTGGAGCTTCGGCCTTGTCGGTGCTGCTTATTCGGCATTCGCACTGAATCTCATCCGTGTTGGCTACGGGCGCTCGATCAAAACCGCTGCGGCGATGGCATTGCTCGGGGCGGTTGCTTGCACTGCCCTGTGGGGGTGGTTCGCGATGGTCGGCGTCTTGTTCGATGCGCCTCGCATCGCGCTGCTTTCATCCCTGCTGGACGTATCGCGTTACGGCCTCTGGTTTGCGTTCTTGCTGTTGATCCGACCGCAACAACCGGGCCGACGGTGGTTGGGGATGACATGGCTCGCGCTGGCAGCGGCGGCTCTCGTAGCGGGCTCGCTCGCGACGCAGGGTATCGAGCTCCTCGGGTTCCAGTTGCCAGTGACTGGCGCTCGCTTGATTCCAATGAGTTCGATGGCGCTGGCGATCTTTGGCTTGGTGTTGGTGGAGCAGGTGTTCCGCAATGTGACCCCGGATTCACGTTGGAGCGTCAAACCCGTCAGTGCCGGTTTGGCGGGCTCTTTTGCGTTCGACCTGTACATGTACTCACAAGCGGTCATCTTCGGCCAGGTCGATGTGGATTCATACAGCATCCGTGGTGCGATTCACGCTTTGATGGTCCCGCTGCTGTTCCTGTCCACCACGCGGCTGAGTGATTGGACGTCACAACTTCGCATTTCTCGAACGGCGGCCTTCCACTCTGCGACGTTGCTCATTTGCGGGGTTTACCTGCTCTTCATTTCAGGCGTCGGCTACTACGTCAAGTTTTTTGGTGGTGACTGGGGCCGGGCATTGCAGTTGTGCGTCGTCTTCGTCTCACTGGTGCTTTTGATATTGCTCGCCGTCTCCGGCTCGGTTCGTGCCAAGTTGCGGTTTTTCCTGAGCAAGAATTTTTTCCGCTACCGCTACGACTACCGAGAGGAATGGCTCAAGTTCACACAGGCCCTTTGCGCTCAGACCACCCCACAGGAAATGGGTCGGCAAGTGATTCAAGGATTGGCCGACTTGGTTGAAAGTCCAGGCGGCGGACTGTGGATGAAGGATCCGGGCGCAACTGGGTTTCATCAAACCGCTCGGCTCAATCTCGACTCACGTCACGAGATCGAAGAGGACTCCTCGGAGCTTTGCAAGAAGTTGGAGCTCGAAAGTACGGTCATCAACCTTGAGGAGTACCGCTCATTTCCGGGCCGTTACGGCGCGATGCCGCTGCCGTCGTGGCTGCAATCGATGCATCAAGCCTGGTTGATCGTTCCCTTGATCGTGGGCGACAAGTTGATCGGATTCGTCGTGTTGCTCAGAGCGAGGATTCCCTTCGACGCCAACTGGGAAGTCCACGATCTCCTGAAGACTGCGAGCCGACAAGCGGCCAGCTTTCTGGCGCAGATGGTGGCCACGGAAGCGTTGCTGGAGGTTCGCAAGTTCGATGCATTCAACCGCATGTCGGCGTTCGTTGTTCACGACTTGAAGAACATCGTGACTCAGCTTTCGCTGATGATGAAGAACGCCAAGCGGCTGCATGCCAATCCGGAATTTCAGCAGGACATGCTTGACACCGTTGAGAATTCCTTAGAAAAGATGCGTCAACTGATGGCGCAATTGCGAGAAGGAACGACGCCGGCAGGGACGACTTTCGGTGTCGATCTCGGCGGCGTGGTCCGCCGAATCGAATCGGTCACGAATGGCAGGGGCAGGCACCTCGAGGTCCGCTGTGCCGAACCCGTGATTTCGCGCGGGCACGAGGAGCGCATCGAACGGGTCATCGGACACGTGGTGCACAACGCGCTGGATGCCACCGATTCGACGGGGCGGGTCTGGCTGCAACTCGACAAATTCGGCGACCGGGCCCGCGTTGTCGTTGGAGATACCGGTCACGGCATGACAGCCGAGTTCATACGCGACCGCTTGTTCAAGCCGTTCCAATCGACCAAGCCGACCGGCATGGGGATTGGCGCTTACGAAAGTTCGCAATACATTCAAGAGCTTGGGGGAAAGATTTCCGTGGTCAGCGAACCGGAAAAGGGGACCGAAGTCACCCTGCTCATTCCGTTATTCACTGGCTGGAGCGGCCCCGACCTCGACGTGCTGAAGGCCCAGTGAAGGCGTGAACAGCGTGCCTCTAGATGGGTGTCGTCGGATTCACACTCGACGTGTCTAAATCACGATAGCGACTGGGTTTGGACACTCGCTTTCACTGGAGCGTTGCGGCGCACCCCTTCGCCGTGCCATCATCGTTACGCGAGGTAATCAGCGCGTATTCATGCGTCGACGGTCATCAGTTGTTAATCAGCTTTCGAGACTTATCGACGCGTTACAGGTTGTTTTCGACTGAAGGAAAAGACGATGGGTACTTTTGCCAAGTTAGGCATGCGGCTGTTCCACGGCGCATCGATGATGTTTTGCATCGCGGTTTTGGGGGGGTGCGGCAGTTTCTCCGACAAGTTCCAGCCGGCGCCTGCAACGGCCTCGACGCAGGACTACAACTACATCGTCGGCCCCGGCGACAACATCAACATCATCGTGTGGCGCAATCCTGAATTGTCGATGTCTGTGCCTGTGCGACCCGATGGCAAGTTTTCGACGCCGTTGATTGACGAACTGGTCGCGCAGGGCAAGAACCCGGTAGAAATTGCCCGTGAAATCGAAAAACTGCTCGCAAAGTACGTTCGAGATCCGGTTGTGACGGTCATTGTGACGAGCTTTGTCGGCCCCTATGACCAGCAGATCCGCGTGGTGGGTGAGGCGGCCAAACCACAGGTTCTGTCCTACAAACAAAAAATGAGTTTGTTGGATGTGATGATTGCCGTCGGTGGGCTTACCGACTTCGCAGCGGGAAACGACGCGACCATTTTGCGAACCGGAGATTCGAACAAGCAGTATTCGGTTCGCTTGAAGGATTTGATCAAGCGAGGCGATATTTCCGCTAATGTTGAGATGAAACCGGGCGATATCCTGATCATTCCGCAAAGCTTCTTCTGAAGCATATCTTTCATTTTCAGCTCGATGTCAGTCGCCTTCGGCTGCCACTTATCAAATTCCTCGCTAACCGACGATTGATCCCATGGAAGAGTTGCTTGCCCAGTTATCCACGGTCGCGAGGAGTATGTGGAGGTTTCGGTGGCCATCCGTGTTGGTGGCGTGGCTGGTGGGGATCGCCGGGACGGTGACCGCGTTCACGATCCCCGACCAGTACGAAGCGTCTTCTCGCGTCTTCGTCGACACGGAATCCATCTTGAAGCCGCTGATGTCCGGCCTTGCCGTGCAACCCAACGTCGACCAGCAAGTCGAGATGTTGAGTCGAACGCTGATCAGTCGGCCAAACGTCGAAAAACTGGTGCGTATGGCGGACCTGGATCTCAAAAGTCAATCCAAGGTTCAGCAAGACGCCCTGGTGACCGATTTGATGACCACGCTGCAAATCAAGTCGGTGGGCCGAGACAACCTTTACACGCTTGCGTTCCGCGACTCCGATGCCGCGAAGGCTCAGAGAGTGATTCAGTCGTTTGTTTCTATTTTCATAGAATCCAGTTTGGGTGCTTCCCGAAAAGATACTGATACGGCCAAAGTATTCATTAATGATCAAATCAAGGCTTACGAAGGAAAATTGCTCGAAGCAGAATCGCGCTTGAAAGAGTTCAGGCTGCGCAATATTCAGATGCAAACAGGCGATGGTAAAGATTCGGTGTCCCGGTTGAGCGAGCTCAGCGAGCAGCTGGATCGAGCCAAGCTGGAGCTGCGCGAGGCCGAACAAGCACGTGAAGCTAGTCGGCTGCAACTCAACAATGAAAAAGCACAAAGTGCCAATGCGTCTCCGCTGAAATCGCTGTTGGAAGAGTCGGCGATCACCGTAGGCACGCCGGAGATCGACGCTCGACTGGAGGCTCAAAAACGCAACCTCGACAGCTTGCTGCAACGGTTCACCGATCAACACCCGGATGTCGTCGTGACTCGAAAGCTGATTCGAGACCTTGAGGATCAGAAGAAAAAGGAAGTCAAGGAATTGCGCAAGGCCGCCATGGCCAATCCGACAGGTTCGTCCAGCAACAACAGTCTGGTCTATCAGGAACTCAACAAGCTGATGGCGAATTCAGAGGTTCAGGTCGCCGCGCTCAAAGCCAGGGTGGCGGAGTATTCGTCGCGATACAACCAAGCACGCGAAATGGTGAAAGTGGCGCCGCAAATTGAAGCCGAAGCCTCGCAACTCAACCGCGATTACGAAATCAACAAGCGGAACTACGAAGATCTGGTCAAGCGCCGCGAAGCTGCGGAAATGTCGGGCGATCTCGATTCCGCCGCCGGTGTTGCCGACTTCCGCTTGATCGACCCCCCGCGTGTTTCGGCCAAGCCAGTCTCGCCGAACCGCCTCATCCTGGTGTCATTGGCGATGGTGGTCGCCATCGCTGCCGGGCTGCTCGTTGCGTTCGCGGCCAGCCAACTGCGCCCTGTGTTTCACAGCGCCAGTGACTTGCGCTCGAAGTTCGAGTTTCCATTGCTGGGCATGGTGTCGATGGTCACAAGCGACGCCGATCATCGGCGCGAGCGAGTTGATCGCTTCAAGTTTGTGCTCTCGTCGGGTGGCTTGGTCGGTGTTTTCGTGGTCGGCTTGATCGGCATGTCGCTGATCGCCGCCCGGCAGGGGTGATTCGGATGTCCAGCCTGATTGAACAAGCGGCGCTGCGGTTGGAGCAGTTGCGCCGTGCCGGTGTCGCCATCCCTGAAAGAGTCGTTCCCGCGGCGTCCTCTGCGGCGTCCGCTCCCGCATCGTCTAACGCACTGGCGCCGACCCCAGAGCGGCCGAACACTCCACGGGTGCAAACGCTGGCGCCGACGTCGCAACATGTGACGCTGGACCTCGACACGCTGAGTGCCGCCGGCATCGTCACGCCGAGTGCGCCTCGGTCCTACCTTGCAGATCAGTTCCGCCTGATAAAGCGGCCGTTGCTTGCGAACGCGAAGGCCAAAGGCGAGAGTTCCCTCAGGCACGGCAACCTGATCATGGTGACGAGCTCGCTGGCCGGCGAAGGCAAGAGCTTCAGCTCGGTCAACCTGGCAATGAGCATCGCCATGGAGCTCGACAACACGGTGATGTTGGTCGATGCCGATGTTGCTCGGCCTTCGGTTTTGCGCATGCTGGGGTTGCCACCAGGGCCCGGGTTGCTGGATTTGCTCGAAGGCAAGACCGACATGCAGAGCGTCCTGCTGAAGACCAACATCGACAAACTGACGATTCTTCCGAGCGGCACGCCGCATCCGAAAGCGACCGAGCTGCTGGCCAGCGATGCGATGAGTGTGCTGCTCGACGACATGGCGCAACGCTATTCGGATCGAATCATCATCTTTGATTCGCCGCCACTTCTGCTGACAACCGAATCGCGTGTCCTGGCGACGCAAATGGGCCAAGTCGTCATGATCGTCCAGGCCGACAAGACCTTGCAGGCTGACGTGCAACATGCGCTTTCGACGATCAAAACCTGCTCCCACATCAACTTGGTGCTCAACAAGACTCGCGGCACGGCTGTCGGCGGATATGGCTACGGATACGGCTACGGATACGGCTACGGGACGCCCAGTGGTAAGCCGACAACCTGATGGGTTGCTGGGCGGGCTGACCCGGCCCAAACGCTGGCTTGTGCCCCGATGTGCTTACCTCCGGGTTCTGCCCCCGGTGGTTGGAGCCCTCGGTTTGGCGGCATTCGCGGTCAGCGCTCAAGAAGCCGCAATCCAGGAGGCCACCGCCGCGCCGACCACAACACGTTCCGGCTTTTCGTTGGTGCCGTCGCTGAGCATTCGTGAAACCTTGACGAGCAACGTCCGACTGGACGGCAACAACCCGCGCTCTGATCTGGTCACCGAAGTCTCGCCCCAGTTGCGGCTGAGCAGCGGTGCGGGTCGCCTCATCGGATTTCTCGACTACTCGCTGCGCGGGCTGTTGTATGCGCGGGAGTCTTCGTTCAACGAAGTTCAGCAGGCGATGAATGCGCGAGCGACGCTGGAAGCGATCGAGAAATGGGCCTACATCGACGCCAGTGCCAGCGTGTCGCAACAAAGCACCTCGGCTTTGGGCACACGGTCGTCTGACAACGCGCTGATCGATTCCAACCGCACCGAAGTCTCTTCGTTCCAGGTGGCGCCCTATGTTCGCGGCCGGTTGGGTGGATTTGCCAACTATGAAGCGCGATGGGCCTGGGCATCGACGACGAGCCAAGGTGCCGACGCCGAGTCCACCAGCCAAGAGGCCACGCTGCGCATCAGCTCCGATTCGAGCACCTTCAGGCGTCTCGGATGGGCGGCGGATTACTCGAATCAAACCTCGAAATTCGGCAGCAGAGACAGCCGCAAGTCGGATCGGGCCAACGGCACCTTGTATTACTCTGTGACGCCTGAAATCCGGCTGTTGGCGCGCGCCGGCCGCGAGAGCAACGACCTCGCCACCTTGAACAACAAGCAATACACCACGTGGGGTTGGGGCGGTACGTGGAGGCCGTCCGCACGCACCAGCCTGGATGCGAGTCGAGACCACCGGTTTTTCGGCAACGGGTACAACGTTCGGCTGGAGCATCGCACGCCGCGCTCTGTCTGGACCTTCAACAATTCGCAGGACGTCAACACGTCGGCGTTGAATGGCGACGCGGCGAACCCACGCACCGTCTTCGATCTGCTGTTCACGCAGTTCGCATCGATCGCGCCCGATCCGGTTCAACGCGTCGCGCTGGTCGATGCTTTTCTGCAGAACAACGGACTGAGCCGGGCGACGCTTGCAAGGGGTGGATTTCTCTCATCGACAGCGTCGATTCAACGGCGCAAGACGTTCTCCGTGGCGTTGCTGGGCTTGCGAAGCACGATCCTTTTTTCCGCCTTTCGAAACGACTCGCGCGCAGTCGACCCGGTGGCGACTGGTGCTGGGGACTTGGCGAACGGCAACACGCTGCAACAGCGCGGCCTGAGCCTCAACGCGTCGCACCGTCTGACGCCGCAGTCGGCGATCAGCCTGGATTTCTCGGTGACCAAAGCCAACGGTGATGTGGACAACCGAAGCACCAATCTGCGATCGCTGAGCGCCACTTGGACCAACCGTCTGAGTGAAGATGTCGATCTGTCGCTGACAGCACGTCGTACCTTGTTCGGAAGTTCCACCGACCCGTACACCGAAAGCGCTCTGGTCGCCAATCTGAGAATGCAGTTTTAATCATGTACGAAGCGTTTTACGGCTTGACCAGCAAGCCCTTCCAACTCAACCCCGACCCGAGCTTCTACTTCGGCAGCAAGCAGCACAGTCGTGCCAAGGCGTATCTCGAGTACGGCGTGTCGCGCCACGAAGGGTTTGTGGTGATCACCGGCGAAATCGGCGCCGGCAAGACGACGATCTTGCGCACCTTGATCGACAGCTTGCATGGCAGCGATGTGGTGATCGGGCACCTGGTCACCACGCAACTCGGGGCCGAAGACACGCTTCGAATGGTCGGCGCGGCGTTTGGTTTCCATGTCAAGGATGTGTCGAAGGCGGAACTGCTGATCACCCTGGAAGCGTTCTTGGTGAGCCAGACCAGTCAAGGCAAGCGCTGTTTGCTGATCGTCGACGAAGCGCAGAACCTGACCGCGCAGGCGGTCGAAGAACTGCGCATGCTGTCGAATTTCCAGTTTGGAAATCAGGCGTTGTTGCAGAGCTTCATGGTGGGACAACCGGAGTTCCGAGAAATCCTGCAGCGCCCGGAGATGGAGCAGTTCAGGCAGCGCGTCGCGGCCACCTGCCATATCGGGCCGCTGGATGGCGAAGAAACGCGGCGCTACATCGAGCATCGGTTGGCGTGTTCCGGCTCGAACGGGAAACCGAGCTTCGACGATGCCGCTTTCGATGCCATCTATGAGGCCACGCACGGTATTCCGCGCCGAATCAATTCACTGTGTGATCGCTTGCTGCTGCTGGGTTTCCTGTCTGAGAAAACGCACCTGATGCGCGTCGATGTCGATGACGTCGTGCGGGAGACGGCGGAAGAGTCAACGCTGCCTGCCAAACAGCGTACGGCGGGCGTTGTGGGTGGTGCCTTGCACAACTTGGGCTCCGACATCCCACCGGATATCGACCTGTCCAGACTGGATCTGACATCGGACGCGACCCAGGCCATGTCGGGGCAGCTGGCCACGCTGGTCGCCGAGCAGCGTCTCGACCAGTTGCAGCGGGTCGAGAGAAGCATCCTCAGGCTGGAACGGCAAAACGTTCAAATCCTCGGTTTGTTGCAAAAGCTCGTCGGTGCGGTCAGCACAGTCAAGTCGACATCGGATGAGCGCAGCGTATGAATGACCGGCCGGCCGTTTCGGGCCTCGGGCCCGTCATGTGCGTTGTCGGCGCCCGCCCCAACTTCATGAAAATGGCGCCGATCTTGCGCGCGCTGGCGAATCATGTGCCACCGATCGCGTCGCTGCTGGTACACACCGGCCAGCACTACGACCAGGGCATGAGCGGACAGTTGTTCACCGACCTCGGGTTGCCGCTTCCAGACATCAACCTCGACGTCGGCTCCGGCAGTCACGCGGTCCAAACCGCCGAGGTGATGCGGCGTTTCGAGCCTGCGCTGGATGCGCATCGACCGTCGTGCGTGATTGTGGTGGGCGACGTGAACTCGACGCTGGCCTGCACGCTGGTCGCGGTGAAAAAGGGCATTCCGGTCGCTCACGTCGAAGCTGGTTTGCGCAGCTACGACCGCCAGATGCCCGAAGAGATCAACCGCCTCGTCACCGATCAGATCGCCGATCGCCTCTACACCACAGAACGCAGCGCCGAAGCCAACCTGCGCGCTGAAGGCATCCCGGCCGATCGCGTGAGTTTTTGCGGCAACGTGATGATCGACTCGCTGCTCGCCCACCGCAAGCACGCACGCAGCGCGGCCGACACCTTGCGCGCGAACGACATCGATCCGGCGGTGATCGATCACCCCAAGGGCTACGGCGTGGTCACGCTGCATCGGCCGTCGAACGTCGACGATCCGCAGACGCTGCGCGCGTTGCTCGGTGTGCTGAGCGAGGTGGCGACCCAGTTGCCGCTGGTCTTCGCCTTGCATCCACGCACCCGCAGCAACATCGAGAAGCTGCAGCTCGGCCACCTGATCGATCCGGCGCGTTTGCTGTTGCTGCCGCCGCAGGGCTATCTCGAAATGCTCGGGCTGATGTCGCAAGCGACCTTGGTGCTGACCGATTCCGGCGGTTTGCAGGAAGAGACCACCGCGCTCGGCGTGCCGTGTCTCACGTTGCGCGCGAACACCGAGCGTCCGATCACCATCGAGCAGGGCACCAACACGCTGGTCGGCACCGACCGGCAAGCGATCCTGCAAGGCGTTGCCGAGATTTTGAGCGGTCAGGGCAAGCGCGGTCGCGTGCCGGAGTTGTGGGATGGCCATGCGGCCGATCGCATCGCCAGCGACCTGTGGCGATGGTTGCGGCCGTCGGCTGAGGATCGGTGATGCGCCCGCTCGCCGCGGGTCGGGGCGCTTCGATCAGCAATGCCCTGACGATCGACGTCGAGGACTATTTCCAGGTGTCGGCCTTCGCGCCGTACATCGCGCGCAGCGACTGGGACGGGCGCGAATGCCGGGTCGAACGCAACGTCGATCGCATCCTGTCGATGCTGGATCGACACCAGACCCAGGCGACGTTCTTCACCCTCGGGTGGATCGCTGAGCGTTATCCCCAACTGATCCGCCGCATTGCGGACCAAGGTCACGAAGTCGCCAGCCATGGCTACGGACACCAGCGAGCCACCGACCTCAATGAGGCAGACTTCACAGCCGATATAGAGAGTGCCAAGCACCTCCTCGAGGATTTGTGCGGTACCGCAGTCACCGGCTACCGGGCGCCGAGTTTTTCCATCGGCACCGGCAACCTCTGGGCCTTCGATTGCCTGGCGCGTGCCGGCTATCGCTACAGCTCGAGCATCTATCCCATTCAGCACGACCACTACGGCATGCCCGATGCACCGCGCTTCGCACACCGAGTCAACGACACCTTGATGGAAATCCCGATCACCACCTTGCGCCTGTTCGGTCGCAACCTACCCGCCAGCGGGGGCGGGTATTTCAGGCTGCTGCCGTATGCGGTGTCGCGCTGGATGCTGCGGCGCGTGAATGCGCGCGAGGACGAATCAGCGATCTTCTATTTCCATCCGTGGGAAATCGACAGCGCTCAACCGCGCATCGCCGGCATAGACAGCAAAACGCGCTTTCGCCACTATGTGAACATCGATCGCATGGAGCAGCGGCTCGACTGTTTGCTGCGAGATTTCCGGTGGGGTCGGATGGACCACATCTTCCTGAACCGCACTCATCCGTTGACCACGAACCCGCCGTCGACGCCACGCCCGTGTCAAGCGTAAAAAGCCTGGCTCTGCACGATGCGGCGACCGCGCTGCGATGGGATCGGTTCGTCTTGTCGTGTCCCGCCGCCACGTTCTTTCACCGGGCAGGCTGGCAGTCCATCATGAGCTCGGTGTTTCGCCACGACACCTATTTCCTGTACGCGGAAACACAAGGGCGCATCGAAGGCGTGTTGCCATTGGCCCACGTCAAGTCGATGTTGTTCGGCAATTCGCTGGTCAGCCTTCCCTTTGCCGTTTACGGCGGCGTGGCGGCGACGGATGCCGCGGCTGCGGCTGCGCTGGAAGACGAGGCGCAGCGGATTGCGCAGCGCCTGGGCGTCGACCACCTCGAACTGCGGCATGTCGATGCCAGGCATGACGATTGGCCGCAGCAAGATCTCTACGTGACCTTTCGCAAGGCCATCCTGCCCGAGGAAGAAGCCAACCTGCTGGCGATCCCGCGCAAGCAGCGGGCGATGGTGCGCAAGGGCATCAAGAACGGCCTGCGCAGCGACATCGACCCGGGCGTCGACCGGTTTTTCGCGCTGTACGCCGACAACGTCCACCGGCATGGCACGCCTGCACTTTCCAAACGCTACTTTCAGGCACTGCGCGAGCAATTCGGCGCCGATTGCGATGTGCTCACCGTCAGCGCCCCCGATGGCCGCGCCTTGAGCAGCGTGATGAGCTTTTATTTTCGCGACGAGGTGCTGCCCTACTACGCTGGTGACGACGAGTCGGCGCGTGATCTAGCGGCCAACGACTTCAAGTACTGGGAGCTGATGCGGCTGTCGTGCGCCCGCGGTCTCAAGGTGTTCGACTACGGCCGCAGCAAGCAAGGCACCGGGTCCTATTCGTTCAAGAAAAACTGGGGCTTCGAGCCGGCACCGCTGCACTACGAGTACCGCCTCTACAAGCGCGATGCGGTGCCGCAGAACAACCCGGCCAACGCCAAGTTCCGCCTGATGATCGAAGCGTGGCGCCGTTTGCCGATCGGCATGGCCAACTGGCTCGGTCCGTTCGTCGTTCGCAACCTCGGGTGAACGATGTTCAATCGGCTGTCCCTGGTGCGCTGTCCGTCGTACCCGCCGAGCTGCGGTGACACGGTGCGCCGTTGCCACGGATTGAATTCCCGTCCGGCTGCCGTGCCGAACACCGATCTGCGGGCAGCGGCATGAGTGCCATCTTGACTGCCCGACCGAGTTCGCCCTGGTTGGCGGTCGGCCTGACGCTGGCGGGACTGGTGATCGGTGTGCTGCTCTTGCATCACCAAACGGCGGCCGACATGGTCGACATCTGGTCGCGCTCCGACACGTTCGCACATTGCTTTCTCGTGCCACCGATCTCTGCGTGGTTGCTGTGGCGTCAGCGGGCCGAGATCGCGTCGCAATCACCGGCACCCGCCCCGTGGATGCTGCTGCCGGTGGCCGTCGCCGGCTTGCTGTGGCTGTTCGGCGAGCTGGCATCGGCCGACGTGGTCAGTCAGTTCGCGCTGGTTTTACTGCTCGTTTTGATGGTGCCTGCAGTGGCCGGCATTCGTGCCGCAAGAACGATGATGTTCCCGCTCGGATTCTTGTTTTTTGTCGTGCCGATCGGGGACTTCATGCTGCCGTGGTTGATGGCAGCGACCGCCGATTTCACGGTGTTCGCGCTGCGCCTGACGGGCATCCCGGTCTTTCGCGAGGGCCAGCAATTCATCATTCCTTCGGGCGCCTGGTCGGTGGTGGAGGCGTGCAGCGGGGTGCGTTACCTCATCGCCTCGCTGATGGTCGGCACGCTGTTCGCATACCTCAACTACCGATCGCTTCGTCGGCGCTGGATCTTTGCAGTCGTTTCTCTGGTGGTGCCGATCGTTGCAAACTGGCTGCGCGCGTATTTCATCGTGCTGCTCGGGCACTACTCCGGAAACACGATTGCGGTGGGCGCGGACCATTTGATCTACGGGTGGGTGTTCTTCGGCATCGTGATCATGATCATGTTCGTGATCGGTGCGCGATGGGCGCAGCCGGATGCGCCGCCCGGGACTGCCCCTTTGGCGAGGTCTCCGCAGGCGGTCGAGCCGCTGCGCATGCGCTGGGTCATGCCGCTTGCCACGGCGGCGGTGCTTGCACTGCCGGTGCTGGCGCTTCAAGGGCTCGTCGCCCACGAGCACCGCACGCTGCCGCAATTGGCCGAGCCCGCATGGCCCGCAGGTCTCGGGGTGGCCTCGAACACCGGGCTCGATTGGACGCCGGCCTTCGAGAACCCGCCTGCGCAGTTGAGTCGCCATTACGCGGCCGATGGGCAGCAGATCGGGCTCTATGTGGGCTACTACCGCCAGCAGGACATCGGCAGCAAGCTGGTGAGTTCGAACAACATGCTGGTGCCGTCGGACGACAAAGACTGGGCGCAGGTCGATGCGGGCGCGCGCCGCGTCGTGCTGGCGTCCGGTCTCGATCTGGAGTGGAAGACCGCGCGTCTGCGTCGTCCTGTTGGCTCCAGCGATTCGACCTCGATCGTGGTGTGGCAGGTGTATTGGGTGAACGGTCGCTACACGACCAGCGACACACAAGCCAAGGTCTACGGCGCGCTGTACCGCTTGCTCGGACGGGGCGACGACGGTGCCGTCGTGATCGTCTATGCCGCCGACGACGGTTCCGGATCGGCCGATGCACGGCTCGAGCGCTTCGTGCGCGACGGCCTCGATGCGGTCGACGCTCAATTGCGGAAAACGCGCGATGCCAACTGATGCGTGCGCCGTTGTTGCCGAGCCGCTTGCGGCGGTCGATGATCGGCCGCTCGTGATGCACGTCGTGTACCGCTTCGACACCGGCGGGCTCGAAAACGGCCTCGTCAACCTGCTCAATCACATGCCGATGCAGGCTTATCGGCACGCCATCGTCTCGCTGACCGACGTGACCGATTTTCGCCATCGGGTGGAGCGCAACGATGTCGAATTCATCGCGTTGCACAAGCGGCCGGGGCACGGCGTGTGGCTCTATCCGCGCCTCTATTCACTGATGCGCGAACGCCGCCCCGCCATCGTGCACACCCGCAACCTCGCTGCCCTCGAAGCCGTGGTACCGGCCTGGCTGGCGCGGGTTCCCGTGCGCCTGCATGGAGAACATGGCCGGGACATGAACGACCTCGACGGCAGCAAGCGTCGGTACCAATGGATGCGCCGTGTCTACCGCCCGTTTGTTTCGCATTACTTCGCCCTGTCGCGTGACTTGGCCGACTACCTGAGGGCCCAGGTCGATGTCGCGCCCGGCCGGGTGACCCAGGTCTACAACGGCGTCGACGTGGGCCGCTTCACACCCGCTGGCACGACACCGGCACCGATCGTCGGCAGCCCGTTCGACCCGTCACGCCACTGGATCGTCGGCACCGTGGGGCGCATGCAGGCCGTGAAGGACCAACCGACCCTGGTGCAGGCATTCCTGCGCGTACTGCAACAACGCCCGGAACTGCGCGACCGCCTGCGCCTCGTGATCGTCGGCGACGGCCCGCTGCGCGAAGTCTGCCGTCAACGGCTCGATGCAGCAGGTGCCTCGGATCTCGCCTGGTTGCCGGGCGAGCGCAGCGACGTGGCCGTCGTCATGCGCGGCCTGCATTGCTTTGTGTTGCCGTCGCTCGCGGAGGGCATCTCCAACACCATCCTCGAAGCGATGGCGAGTGGGCTGCCGGTCATTGCGACCGCCGTCGGCGGCAATGCCGATCTCGTGACGCATGGCGAGACGGGTGTGATCGTGCCGGTGAGCGATCCCGATGCGATGGCCGATGCCCTGACGCAACTCGCCGAAGCGCCTTCTCGTGCGGCAGCCATGGGCCGCGCCGGGCGCGCGAAAGTCGAAATCCGGTTCAGCATATCGGCGATGGTGGACGCGTACCGCAACGTCTACGACCGCCAGTTGGCCGCCGTCCGTCCTCGGCAAAAAGGAGCCTGACCCCATGTGCGGCATCACCGGTCTCTTCGACACCCGGCAGGCGCGCGACATCGATCGCGCGGTGCTGCACCGCATGAACGAATCGCAGTTCCACCGCGGGCCCGACGAAGGCAGCCTGCACCTGGAGCCTGGTGTCGGCTTCGGCCACCGTCGCCTGTCGATCATCGATGTGGCCACCGGACAGCAGCCGCTGTTCAACGAGGACGGCACGGTGTCGGTGGTGTTCAACGGCGAGATCTACAACTACCAGGATCTGATTCCCGAGTTGCAGGCGCTCGGCCATGTGTTCCACACACGCAGCGACACCGAAGTGATCGTGCACGCCTGGGAATCGTGGGGCGAGGACTGCGTGCAGCGCTTTCGAGGCATGTTCGCCTTCGCACTGTGGGATCGCAACCGCCAGACCTTTTTCCTCGCTCGCGACCGCTTGGGTGTCAAGCCGCTCTACTACGCGCTGCTCGATGACGGCATGCTGCTGTTCGGCTCCGAGTTGAAGTCGGTGCTCGCGCACGGCGGCCTGCGCCGCGACCTCGATCCGCTGGCCGTCGAAGAGTATTTCGCCCTCGGCTACGTGGCCGAACCGCGCACCGTGTTCAGCCAGGCGCGCAAGCTGCCGCCGGCGCATTCGCTCGCCATCCGACGCGGCCAGCCGGTGCCGTCACCGCGCGAATACTGGGACGTGCGTTTCAGCCTCGACAACCCGATCAGCGTCGACGATGCGTGCGAGGAACTGCGCGCCCGGCTGCAGGAGTCGGTTCAATTGCGGATGATTTCCGAGGTGCCGCTGGGCGCCTTTTTGTCGGGTGGCGTCGACTCCAGCGCCGTGGTCGCTGCGATGGCGCAGATCTCCGACGAGCCGGTGAACACCTGCTCGATGGCCTTCGACGATCCGGCGTTCGACGAGTCGACGTTCGCGCAGAAGGTGGCCGATCGCTACCGCACCCGGCACCGCGTCGAGACCGTCGGCAGCGAAGACTTCGACCTCATCGACACGCTGGCGCAGTTGTACGACGAGCCGTATGCCGACAGCTCGGCGATTCCGACCTACCGGGTCTGCCAGCTCGCACGAAAGCACGTGACGGTGGCGCTGTCGGGCGACGGAGGCGACGAGACTTTCGGCGGCTACCGCCGTTACCGCATGCACCTGATGGAAGAGCGCCTGCGCGGCGCGCTGCCGCATGCGGTGCGCAGGCCGCTGTTCGGCTTGCTCGGCCGCGCCTACCCGAAAGCCGACTGGGCGCCGCGGGTGCTGCGCGCCAAAACCACGTTCGAAGGCCTGTCGCGCAATTCGGTCGAGGCGTACTTTCATTCGGTGTCGATCCTGCGCGGGCCGATGCGCGAGCAGTTGTTCAGCGCGCGCTTCAAGCGCGAGGCCGGCGGCTACAACGCGCTCGACGTGTTCAACCGGCACGCCGAGCGGGCCGGCACCGACGATCCGCTGGCGCTGATCCAGTACCTCGACTTGAAGACCTACCTCGTCGGCGACATCAACACCAAGGTCGATCGGGCCAGCATGGCGCATTCGCTCGAAGTGCGCGAGCCGCTGATGGACCACCCGCTGGTCGAGTGGCTGGCGACGCTGCCGTCGAATTTGAAGGTGAAGGGGCAAGAGGGCAAGTTCCTGCTCAAAAAAGCGCTGGAGCCGCAGCTTCCCCACGACGTGCTCTACCGCGCGAAGATGGGTTTTGCGGTGCCACTGGCGCGCTGGTTCCGCGGGCCGTTGCGGCAGCGCGTGCGCGATGCCGTGCTCGGCGAACGATTGGCGTCCACCGGCTGGTTCAATCCCACTTATCTGCACCATCTGGTCGATGCCCACCAGAGCGGCGCGCGCGACTACAGCGCCCCGCTGTGGACGCTGCTGATGTTCGAGGCGTTCCTGCGCAATGTGGTCGACAGCGCACCCGTCGGCGTGTCCGCGTCGACGCGACAACCGATGGCGGAAGCACTGACATGACCTTGCGCGTGCTGCATGTGCTGGACCACTCGATCCCGCTGCACAGCGGATACACGTTTCGCACGCTGGCGATCCTGCGTGAGCAGCGCCGCCTCGGCTGGGACACAGTGCATCTCACCACGCCGAAGCAGGGCGCCACGGCGGCATGGGAGGAGCAGGTCGATGGCTGGGTGCTGCATCGCACCCCCAGCGCGGCAAATGACGGCTTGATCGCGCAAATGAGGCTGACGGCCGCGCGCCTGCACAGCGTGATCCGCCAGACCCGGCCCGACATCGTGCACGCCCACTCGCCGGTGCTGAACGCGCTGCCGGCGTTGTGGGTCGGTGGCAGGCACCGCCTGCCGGTGGTCTATGAAATGCGTGCCTCGTGGGAAGACGCGGCCGTCGATCACGGCACGACCACCGAGGGCAGTCTGCGCTATCGCCTGTCCCGTTCGCTGGAGACGTTTGCGCTGCGTCGCGCCGATCAGGTGACGACGATCTGCGAGGGCTTGCGCAGCGACATCGCGCAACGCGGCATCGCAGCGGACAAGATCACGGTCATTCCGAATGCGGTCGATGTCGCCAGCTTCCGCTTCGGCGTGCCGCCCGACGCAGACCTGCAGCAGCGGTTGGGCCTGCAGGGCGCCACCGTGCTCGGCTTCGCCGGTTCGTTCTACGGCTACGAAGGGCTGCACCTGCTGGTGGCTGCCGCGCGCCGAATGCGCCCGCGCCACCCGAAGCTCAAGGTGCTGCTGGTCGGCGGTGGGCCGCAGGAAGATGCGCTCAAAGCGCAGGTGTCGGCGGCCGGCCTCGGCGACTGCGTCATCTTCACCGGCCGCGTGCCGCACGACGAGGTGCAGCGCTACTACGAACTCATCGACCTGCTGGTCTATCCGCGCCTGCCGATCCGCTTGACCGAGCTCGTCACGCCGCTGAAGCCGCTTGAAGCCATGGCGCAAGGGCGCGTTTTCGTTGCCAGCGACGTGGGCGGCCACCGCGAACTCATCCGCCACGGCGAGACGGGCTTCCTTTGCCCGGCCGGCGATGCCGCCGCGCTTGAGGCCGGCATCGAATCGGCGCTCGC
>JANMTL010000101.1:0-3224 GCA_031390425.1 Rhizobacter sp. | reverse complement strand
ACCTCGCTGAAGCCCAATATCGATTCAACCGTCGATTCAATCTGCACTCCATCCTGCCCAGGCTGCTTCGCGCCGCCTGTCTCTTAACTCCAGCACCGGCCCACGTCATTCGTGCGGCTGAGGTTGGTCGCTAATCAAGAGGCCCCTTGGGCCGGTGCCGGAGCCAAGGCAATTCACGGCGCAGCCGCTGACTGAATGCCGCAGCCGTTCAGGCTGCGGCGACCGCGACTGCGGTCACTGCGAAGCAGACCCAATCCCCAACACGCGAGCCGCCTTCAAAAGCCGCTCGTCGTAACAAGCGAACCTGACTTCGCCCGGCAACTCCTGGTTCACCGTTTGGGCTGCCGCGAGCTGCACGCTGTCATACGCACGCAGCGCAAACGCATCGGCATATTCACCCGCCAGCTCAACAAGCTGTTGGGTGATTTCGACAGTGAGGTAACGCGGCCAGTCCGCCACAACACCCTTGCGCGCCTGAGCGAGCACGAGCGCGTCTGCGGGTTGTTCCCGCGAGCGGCGCGCCAATGCCGACATGGTTTCAACCCAGGAGATTCGGCAAACAGCAACGACGTCACTCGCCGCCGCCTGTTCCACCATGGTGTCCGTTCCTTCCTCACGCACGTAGAGCTTGACGAGCGCCGACGTGTCGCAGAAGAGGATCAACCGCGGCCCTCCAGAACCATCTCGCTCAGGGACTTGCCACTGCCCTTGAGCTTGACCGCAGCGTGAAGCGCCGGCTTGCCGCCGCCCCACTGCGCCGCGCCACTCACCAGCAATCGGCTGATGCCCGCGTTGTCCGACGACGGGATGCCGACGATGCGCACAACAGGCTTGTCATGCGAGGTGACCTCGATCACCTCGCCGGCGCGTGCTTGCGCCACATAGCGCGACAAGCCGGCCTTCAACACGTGCATCGCAATTCTCATTGGGGCCTTTATGCCGACATTCTTGTCGAAATAGGCCCCGATTCTATGGAAATCGGGACCACCACGGTATGCGTGGTGCCGCAGCAATGAGGCGAGTCATGCGACGGTATTCGCCGTCAGCCCGGCTCGCCCGCCACCCGATCTCAATCGGCCCACCACCACGCGCGTGCCGCGCCCGTGAAGCGTGCGAACAAGCCGCTCGACGTGAAGCGCCCGTCGAGCTGCGTGCCGGCACCGAACACCGCGTAAGCCCCGCTGCGCGACATCGAAACCGCACCCACCGAGCTGCCGGTCTGGCTGGAAAGCACGCGAGTCTCGCCGGTCGCCCAGTTGCGCATCAGCACGTTGCCCGCCGGTGCGCCGAGGTTGGACGCGCTGGTGCTGAACGCCACCCATTGACCGTCGGCCGACAGTGCCGGGCGCTCGCCCTGCCCCGACGGGCTGTCGGCATTGCCTTGTGTGCCCGCGCTGTCGACGCTCGCCCGCACCACGCTGCCGGTTTGTGTGTCGGTCACGAACACGTCCTGCAAGCTATTGGTGTCGCCCGGAACCACGTTGCTGGCGGTCGTGGCGTAGGCAACAAAGCGGCCGTTGCCCGAAATCGCCGGTGCCACGCTTCGGCTGGCGCTCTCAGTCCCCTGGTTGCGCTCGCCACCGGTGCTGGTCAAGCTCACGCGCTGCAGGCTGCTGGCGGCGTGGTCGTAGACGTAGATGTCCCACAGATTGTTGGTGTCGCTGGCGAGCAGCGGCCAGAAGGTGCTGAATGCGAGGCGGTTGCCGTCTTCCGACAGCACCGGATTCCCGGCTTCCTGAGGCACGCCGGAGGCATTGACGTTGATCAGCGTGTTGGTGCTGGTCGCATAGTCACGCCGATAGACGTTGATCGCGTTGATGCCCGACACGCCCGGCGTGAGGTTGCTCGCGCCGCTCGAGAACGCGACCACCCGCCCATCGCCAGACACCGTCGGCGCAAAACTGGCTGCGTTGGCCTCGACACCGCCCGTGCCCACGCTGAGGCGCTCGACGGTGTTCGTCACGCGCTCTGCCGACCAGCCGAAGACATCGCGCACGCCGTTGGTGTCGTCAGCCACCA
The DNA here is from genome assembly GCA_031390425.1 of Rhizobacter sp. GTDB lineage: Bacteria > Pseudomonadota > Gammaproteobacteria > Burkholderiales > Burkholderiaceae_C > PBB1. The sequence goes on along the minus strand of JANMTL010000101.1, from coordinate 1,205 downwards.
GGTTGCTGGCGTACGACTCGAACACCACCACCAGGCCATCGGCCGAGATCGCGGGGGCCCAGCTGTCGCCGTTGCCCTCGGCGCCAGCGGCCGTGCCGCTCACGAGCCTGGTCTCGCCGGTCATTCGATCACGCCAGAAGATCTGGCGGTGCGCACCGGTGGAGCCGCCGATGCCGACGACGCTGGAGACGAACGCGACGAATCGGCCCTCGCCGTAGGCCCCGGTCGTGGCACCGATCGCCTCCGCACTGCCGCCGATGACCGGCGCACTGCTGTCGAAGTAGGTGCCTTTCACCGCGTCGTTGCTGCTGCGGCTCACCAGGTCGAAGGTGATCTCGCAGCCCACGCGCAAGGCCTGCGCTGCCACCGGCATCGTGCCGCTGGCGCCCTTGTAGACCGAGCAGGTCTGGCCACTCGGCGGTGTCTTGACCGTGACCTGGTAAGGCGCGGCGTCGGCGAGCAGCGTGGCGAAGCTGAACGCGGTTTCGTCGTAGAGGCCGGTGTTGCCGGTGCTGCGGGCGACCGTGACCGACAAGTCGTCACCCGCGTTGTTCTGCAGCACGAGCTGCGCGTCGATCGGGCCACGCACGATGCCGATGAGCGCCGTGCCGGCCGGTGCCGGTGCCGGTGCCGGTGCCGGTGCCGGTGCCGGTGCCGGTGCGGGAGCTGGGGCAGGCGCCGGAGGCGTCCCGGCAACCGGCGCATCCGACCCGCCGCCACCGCACGCGGCGAGCGCTGCGGCCGTGACGACACTGGCCATCAAGGAGGCGATCCGCTGGCGCGACGCCAGCCTGCGGTCATCGTTCGCTCGCATCAGCGCGGCGGTCGGGTTCGGAGTGGTGTGCATGACAGTCCCTGGTTGGAACGCCGCGGCACCGTGCCGTGGTCGTTGGGGGACAGTGTTCTGCGCTGGCCGTTATGAAACCGTTAGGCGCGATGCAAGTGACAACAGTTCGTGGTTGGTCTGGTTGCGCTGCAGGAAGCTGTGGCGAAAGACCTCGGGCACCTGCTGGTCGTGAACGGCCATCACCCAGTCGCGCCCGGCCCCGGCAGCACTCCGGGCCTCGGCCGTGCGCCCGAGCGCCTGGTACACCTGTGAGGCGACCAGCCAGAGCTGGGGTTTGTAGAACGTGTCGGGCTGATGCTCGCGCGCCAGCGCCAGCGCCGCTTCCACATGCGGCTGCGCCCGCGCCGGAGCGCCCAGC